>NZ_VPCD01000003.1:0-204416 GCF_013418345.1 Acinetobacter sp. YH12144
ACTGAGGATCAGAAAGCTTGTTTGAATCGATGTATTTCATCCGCAGATTATGCACGAATGCTAAGAAATCCGGAGTGCAAATATTAACCAAAAAGAAGATCGTTTTTTGATTTATGAAAGAGATCTAATTTAATTCTCACTGAATTCATACATATACCTACGGATTAAATCTCTTTGCATACATAAACGCTTAAAATGTCTTGAATTAAGTTTTATTTTTTGAGGCTAAGGTAGAAAAGAATCATTAAAATGAATCTAATGTAAGCAGCTCTAGTGCAACTAAATATGGTTAAAAATATAACTATATTTATTATTTTTAAAACATGTATACGCTATACCTCTATGATGTTTCTACATACTAAGGTGTTTGAGATACTGTATTTTAAATTGTGTAATTGAAGATACGCTAACTAACCCGAATCGCGGATAAGAAATTGACTTGAAAAATATGAGGACTAGAGCCATCAGTTGAGTTACCACACAAAACTCACAACTCTATCCTCATGTTTAATAGTACCGAATTATTTTGCGTAATTGATGATTTCTTTCTTAAATTTGAAGCAACTTATTGGCAATTCCTTAAGCAAAGCCATCGTTTCTCAAGAATTCGAGCGGCTCACTTGAGTCTTTCAGAAATCACCTTTATTGCTATTTGGTATAAATGCTCTCATTTCACTAATTTCAAAGCATTTTTCACATGGCTAAGGCAGGATAAAAGCTCTTTATTTAAGAGCTTACCCTGTTACCAACGGCTGATTCACCTCATTAATACGCACCAGTTGGCACTACATGCTTTACATGTAGCCTTAATGAAAGGTCAACGGAGCCAATATTTATGGATTGACTCAACCACTTTACCTGTCTGTAAAAATCAACGAATTCAACGCCATAAATCTCTAGCAGAAATTGCATCTCGTGGTAAAAGCTCGATGGGTTGGTTCTACGGCTGTAAATTACATATTATGATGAATCAACTTGGAGAAGTCGTTTGTTCAGCATTATCCAATGGACATGTGGCTGACATAAGAATGGTTGAGCATTTGGTTGAAGGCTTGGAAGCAAAGCTTTACGCGGATCGTGGTTATATCAGTCAGGATTTAAAAAACAGATTAAAAGAACAAGGTATTGATTTAATTACTTATCATCGAAAGAACATGCGGTCTGTTCAACTCTGTACATCAGATGCATATCACTTAAAACAACGTAATAAAATAGAAACGTTATTCAGCTTATTGAAAGGTCAATACAATTTGGTGACGAGTAGAGCTAGAAGTATCTCAGGCTTTTTAAGTGGTATTTACGCATCACTATGTGCATACCAATTAACTCAGCAGCATAAGCCCACAATTCAAATTATGCAGTCATTGGCTTAAAAAGGATTCGGGTTAACTAAGAAAAATACCATGTCTACAGAGCATTTATTTTAACTTTAAGCTGTATATTGTCTTGCTCAAATAGCAGGGTGTTTTTACACTGTTTCGGGTTTGTACTCGAACAACATTTGATGGATATCGGTGTTTTAATCTTTTGCGTGCGATATAAACTCGCCCATTTTTTATGCTTGACGAATTTTAATAAGGAAATACTTTGTCTACGTTTAAATCGAATGAATCAACATCTGAATTTGAATTAAGTGATGATGAAATGCATTTATACAGCCGTCAAATATTACTTGATGGATGGGACATCGATGCACAAGAGAAGCTAAAACTTGCCAATGTACTCATCGTAGGGTGTGGTGGAATTGGGTGTACCACAGCCGAATTATTGGCACGTGCAGGCGTCGGACAAATTACTTTAATCGATGCAGATCGAATTGAAATCAGTAATTTACAACGACAAATCGCGTATACCAAAAATGACGTAGGTTTTTATAAATCGGAAATTTTGGCTAAACGCTTACAAGCGATTAACCCGCATATCCGAGTGCAAAGCTATACCACAAAATTAGATGAAAGCAACGCAAAGGCGTTGATTTCACAACAAGATTTGGTTCTCGACGGTTGTGATAATTTCAGTACACGGTATTTGGTTAACACAAGCTGTGTGGAAAATAATGTGGCGCTGATTAGTGCTTCAGCGATCGGCTTTCAAGGGCAGTTATTTATGGTTGAAGCCGATGCTGCCTGTTATGAATGTTTATTTCCAAAAGAACAGCATGCCAATGAAAGTTTGCGCTGTGCAGACTCAGGTGTACTTGCAACTACACCAAATGTTATGGCAAGTTTGCAAGCTCATCATGCTTTGCTTTATTTGGGTTTAGGAAAGACAGTATTGAAACAAAAACTTTTGTTGTGGGATGGTCTGTCAATGAAACAAAAAATTCTCGCTTTTGAAATAGATCCCGATTGTCCAATCTGTCAGGCAAGATAAAGCAGCAAGCCCTTATTTTTTTGCTACACTCACGTTAATTATTTTTTTCTAAGACATTATGAAAAACAATATCTGGTTAGATGGAATTCGCTCGGTTGCCCGAATGGGTGAGACCGCAGTCGTTGCGGCAAAAGCCGGCTTTAAATTTGCAACTGAAAAACCAAGTAACGCAAAACTCATGCGTGAAACTTTTGAATCACTGGGTTCAACCTATATTAAATTGGGTCAATTTATTGCCAGTACACCTTCTTTATTTCCACGTGAATATGTCGAAGAGTTTCAAGGTTGTTTAGATCAGACACCTTCATTGCCGTTTAGTTATGTGCAGCAGGTATTGGCTTCAGAATTTGCTGGCCGTAATTTAGATGAAATATTTGCTTCAATTGATGAAAAGCCTTTGGCTTCTGCATCGATTGCACAGGTGCATGCCGCTAAATTGGTCAGTGGTGAAAATGTTGTTATTAAGGTGCAAAAACCGGGTGTCGAGACGATTCTCTATACAGATTTAAACGTCTTACATTGGGCTACTAAACTGGTCGAAAAAGCTGTACCCAAAGTCAAATTTGCTTCACTTGCAGATATCGTTGAAGAAATTAAAGTTCGCATGGTACGTGAGGTGGACTTTATTGAAGAAGCTCAAAATCTTGATGACTTTGTGAACTATCTGAATGTAACTCAAAACAAAGCCGCAACAGCACCAAAAGTTTATCACCAATATTCAACACGTCGCGTCTTAACCATGGAGCGTTTATACGGCGTACCATTGACCGATTTTGATGTGGTCAAGAAAGTCGCTAAAGATCCATCGCAAGTTTTGGTGACAGCGATGAATACATGGTTTGGCAGCTTGATGTTATGTAATAGTTTCCATGCAGACTTACATGCAGGCAACCTGATGTTGCTTGAAGATGGTCGAGTTGGATTCATCGATTTTGGTATCGTGGGCCAGTTGAAACCTGAAGTGTGGACAGCATGTATTGCGTTTATGGATGCCCTACAAAAAACTGACTACAACTTGATGGCTGAAAATATGCTGAAAATGGGCATGACGGCTGTCAAAATTGACACACAAGTCTTAGCTGCCGACTTAGAGCGCTTATTTAGCGGTGTGCTTTTGGCCGATCCGCAAGAGTTATTAACCTCGAATCCTGCCGATTTGAATGACATCATGATGGATATGGTACAAGTCGGAGAGCGTCATGGTATTCGCTTCCCACGTGACTTCGCTTTATTATTCAAACAAATGTTGTACTTCGATCGCTTTATGCGCATCCTTGCGCCATATACCGATATTTATGCAGACCAGCGTATTCAGATGGTGCAGACTATGGATCCTAATTTATTGTTGAAGCAATAATTTAGCCGCAAGATATAAATAAAATCCTCTTGCTTAAACAGGAGGATTTTATCGATGTTTAAGATTTTATTTTGAGTGTAAGAATGGACGCAATTATCATTGAAGGTTTGAAAGTTGAAACTGTAGTCGGCTGTTTCAATTGGGAGCGTCAGATTATTCAGCCTTTGATGCTCGACCTCAATATTCAAACCAGTTTAGCGCAGGCGGCTCAGTCAGATGAGCTTGAAGATACCTTGAATTATGCTGAAATTTGCGAAATATCAGCCAAAGTCATTCAAACTGCTCAACCTAAATTGATCGAACATGCAGCAAAACTGGTGATTGATGCACTTTTTGCTACCTATGACAGCATTGAATCTATTATGATTAGCATCCGGAAGCCTGCCATTATCGCGCAAGCCAATTCTGTAGGAATTCGTCTTGAACGCCACCGAAACGATTTTCGCCCTAGCTCTGGCGAGTAATTTCAATCCCAAGCCGCATTTTCAACAGGCTTTACGTCAAATTCAGGCTTTGGGTCATGTTGAATTTTCCAAAATTTATGTGATTCCTTGTCGTGATGGCATTGGGGCGGATTATTGGAATGCAGCTTGTTTGGTGAAAAGCAGTTTATCTGTAGATGAAATCAGCACCTTACTGAAAAAAATGGAAGCAGACTCAGGTCGTGTTCGTCCGTCTCATAATATCGCTTTGGATCTGGATCTGATCGCGTGGGGCGAAAGCTTAGCGCACATGCAATTTAATCCGAAAAAACTGCCTTTAGCACTCGATGTTAAAATACCAATGTTCGACATTTGGAAAAATGAGATGTTTGAACATCCAGCACATCAATTTCCTATGGTGAGTTGCCAAAAAGTTTTAGTGGATTGAGCGAATGAAACGAAATGTTTTCAATGCACATGAGTGATATTTCAAACTGACCTAAATACGCTAGATAAACAATAACAAAAATATTCAAATCCTGTCATGGTATGAGCTAGCGTATAGGCTGTCGCAGGATTACATTATCTTTTTAGCTTCAAAATAATGATATGAACTGGACTGATCTGATTCAGCACTATGGCTATATTGCGATTTTTATTGGCACATTGTTTGAAGGAGAAACAGTGCTGATGATTGGCGCCTATGCCGTCCATCAACACATACTTCATTTTCCAATGTTGATTGCAGTGGCGATGTTGGGCAGTTTTATTGGCGATCAATTTTATTATCAAATGGGCGCTCGCTATGGGTAAAAACTTATCCAATCAAATGCGGTATTTGCACAAAAATTCGATCGTGCGAGCCAGTTTATTGAACGTTATCCTATTTTGACCATTTTATTTATGCGCTTTGCTTGGGTTTTAGAACTATTTTACCTATTGCAGTTGGTGTGCGTGCTTATCCTATTTGGAAATATGTGCTGATTAATCTGGTTGCCTGTTTTATTTGGGCGATGTTGGTCGCAACGATTGGCTTTCAAATGAGTCATTATTTACATCTGTTTTGGGCGAAAATGTTGTCTTATCATCAAGATATTTACATCGTTATTGCCGTTGTATTATGTATCGTATTTTTACGTGTGTTCTATACGGTGTTGAAGTAGTGGCGTAAGCATCATCAACATTGATAAAGTGAACGTGGCTGATCTGATAAAATCGTCAAAACATAATCAAAAGATTTAAAAGGATATTCAGTGAGAGCAATATGGGTTTAGGTTATGGTGCGGGTGCGGGAGGTTTCCTTATTATTTGCTTTGCGATTTTGGTGCTATTTATTGTCATTGCGATTTGGTTGAGTTGGAATAATTGGTATAAAAAGCAAAAAAATCGACCATATAAAGTAAATGCGGTACTTAAAATTGGTTTATCTGGCGTATTGTTTTTCCCTTTATTTGTTGCAGTAACGCTGGGATTGTTCGTGATTTCAGATCTTAGTTCTGACTATGCAGAGTGGCAGCATCAAAAGAAAATTCATATACAGTTGCAGGAACCCTTAAACTTTGGAGAGGTTGTACTGCCTGAAGGCACGTGGATTAACCGATCATTTGAAACCGATTATACTCTGGAACAGATGACTGATATTCGTCAAGGTTTGACATCGGCTCGTTTTCCACAGCCGATTCAAATAGCTGGATTTGATGTTATTGCATTTGAGCTGCATCGCCATTTATTGCTTGAGTTGGCACATGATCAAACCGTTATGATGAATAACCAAAAAGTAATTTGTCCGGCAGGATGGCTGCTTGAATTAGGGGGATCAGGTTATCCGTCCACTGCACAACGTTATAGTTTGAATTTTGATTGGTTTACACCAAGTCGATGGCAGCCTATAAACTGTTTTGATGGTGAAGGAATTATTGTATTAAAGTCAAAAGATTTCTCATAAAAAAGCCTGCATCATTGCAGGCTTTTTTTTCACTATTTATAAAACTTAGCGACAATCATTAGAAAATCATTAAATGTAATAACTGGTTTTGGTCATCAGCTTTGAAATACCAGTCATGGCAATACGAACTGGAACAGGAAGGTCTACACCACCTGCATTGAGTGCTGTATCACGGTGATGCAGCTCATCTTCATTCATTTGCACTAAGATTTTACGTGAACGTTCGTCTTGTTCAGGAAGTTGGCGGATGTGATCTTCTAAATGCAGGCTCACTTGACGCTCAGTTTCAGCGACAAAACCTAGGCTGTATTGATCACCGGCAATACCTGCCAATGCACCCATCCCAAAAGAAAGGCCGTACCAAACAGGGTTGAGCAGACTGGTATGGCTGTCTAATTCTTTTAAGCGGTCTTCACACCAAGCCAAATGATCTTGTTCTTCAATCGCAGCTTGTTCCATTTCACGGCGTACATTTGGAAGTTTCGCGGTGAGGGCTTGGCCATGATAAAGCGCTTGAGCACAAACTTCACCACTATGGTTGACCCGCATTAGGCCTGCCACATGGCGTGCTTCGCTGACTGCAAGTTGAGTCTTTTCAGCGACAGACGGATTTTCACGATGTGCAGCCGTTGCTCCGGGAACTAAACTACGTAAGGCCTGATCAAATGAGTGAATAAGTTTGTCGACACCTGTAAATTGACGCATGGATTAATCCTCCAGAGAGACTTGCGTAGTTTGAAGCAAAGGTTTGATGCGTAATAGCAGCCAAATACAAAAAATTGCACTGAGCACTGCAGTTATACAAAAAAGTATTTTAATATCAATCTGTAATATGCTCAAAATAATAATACAGAATAAAGCAGAAGATACCATAAATACCGCATTTAAGATGTTATTAGCGGCAACTACTCGTGCACGATGTGAGCGAGGTGAATAAGCTTGCATCATCGCATAGAGCGGAACGATATAAAAACCACCACTGATTCCCAATAGCGTCACTGCAATCATGACATGGTAATAACTCCAACCTTGACTGAAAACTTCAGAAAGGGTGATTAATGGACCTGTATGTTCGGGTACAAAACTTAAGCTTGCAGCCAAATAAAGTGCAAAAACAGTTAAACCCACAGCACCAATCGGCACCATTTTAATATTGACCTGACTTCCACCAAGTCTGCGACATAGCAATGAGCCGACGCCAACACCCACAGAAAAGAAAGTGAGTAACAGACTCACAACATTTTCTGAAGCATGCAGGTATTGCTGGGTCATTTGAGGAATTTGAGTTAGATAAGCCGCACCATAAAACCAATACCATGAATTACCGAGTAAAATTGTGAAGACTAAAGGCAAGCTTTTAGCGTATTTGATGGTTTGATAACTTGTTCGAAAAAAATTCCAGTCGATCTTTAAATCTGGGGCAGTCACATTTTGCTTAAGGATAAAACGACTTGAGATATAACCCAAAATAGCAATGCTTAAGACTGTCAGGCTGATCCAAGTGAGATTGCCATTTGAAGATGCAATGACAGTTCCACCTAAAATCATACCGATCAAAATTGCCATGGATGTACCAGATTGGAATAAGGCATTTCCAGACATGAGTTCATTTGGCTTTAAAATTTCAGGCAAAATGGCATATTTGATTGGACCAAAGAAGGTGGAATGGATTCCCATCATAAAGAGTGCCAATAACAATAACCAAATATGTCCTGTAATGAAGCCCAAACTCCCAATCATCATGATGATAATTTCTAAAATTTTGATACCACGGATAAGTTGTGAACGTTCAAACCGATCTGCGATCTGTCCCGCTGTCGCTGAAAATATAAAGTAGGGTAAAATAAAAAGTAGTTGAGCTAGATTTGTAAGCGTACTTACTTGAAATGCTTGCTGTTGAATTAGTCCATAAGTGATAACGAGTAGTAAAGCCTGTTTATAGACATTGTCATTGAGCGCCCCAAAAAATTGGGTCAAAAACATAGGCAGGAAACGGCGTGTACCTAGCAGATGTTCGTTGTTATTCATAAGCGTCTTGCTACATTAAGTTTTATTAAGAAATGTGAGTGATTGGTAAAATCTCTAAAAAAATCATGTAATATGTTTTTGAGTTTGGGGATGGCGAAAAACCAATAGATATAAGATCTTTAGCTCTACATCTGATTGACTAAGTCCATTACATAATGAAATTTGTTAGAGTTTGCTATGCCTGCAAAAATCAAGTTTAAAAAAACAATGCTTCATCACAGTATGGCTCACTGCATACGACAGCATCATAGCAATAAAAGTCTATATATGAGCATCTTTTTGACCTTGTGTGCTCAGCATAGTTTCGCCCAAACTCCCGCAGAAACGGTTCCAACATCTACCGATACAAAAGCAGAGATTGTTGCTGAAATCAAGGATGAGGCTGTAAAGCAAGGGCTATCGACGCCTGAAGCAATTGAAAAAATTGAAAATATAAATGAACCAGAAGAATCTGTTGATAGCATGAAAATGCTGCAAGAACAGCAGCAAGCAGGAACTCAACTACAAGAATTTAAACCCATTGAGTTTGAAGATTTAGAAAACTTACCCGTGACACCTGTTGATCAAAACATGGCGAATGAAATCTTCCAAGTTGCTGAAGAAGCCAAACGTCAAGCGCAGGAGTACCGTGCAACACAGCAAACAGAAGTTGCTGTTGCAGATATTACCCAAAAAGAGTTAACGGAAATTAACCAAGCGCCAGTCAATATTGATCAGCTCATGGGTGAAATTCGTTCGGATAATGAAATTACCGCGACACGAAATGAAAATGCCAATACTCTGCAAGAGCTGCATAACCCAACAGTTGAGGATGATGCAGAGCCGGGTATTTTCAAGCGCTTATTATATAAAGTACGTCCGCCACGTCAGATGAACACGGCAAAAGTGCCACGAATTAGTGCGGATGTTGAAATTACATCAGCACATAATACCAGTCAAACGTCGAGTAAAGCCTACGGTGCGGCACTGGAAGATCTCAAAGCCAATATTAAAGGCAAGCTTTCAAGTTTTACCCAAGAATCCTTTAGCGATTTTCCATCGGCTTTACCTCAATTACGTAGCTTGTCCAATCAAGCCGCACAAGCTGTGGGTTTCTATCAGTCAGAATTCAAGTTTGAAAAAGTGTCTGATAGTAAAGTTCGTGTATTGGTTACACCAAATACGCCTGTGCAAATTGAAAAACAGAATGTTGAATTTTCTGGGGCTGGGGCGAACCAAGCTCAGTTTCAGGTGATTGGTGTATTACCAGATCAGGAAGAAGGTGACATTCTTAATCATGGTAAATACGAAACCACGAAAAGCCGAATCAATGAGGCAGCGACCAATAACGGTTACTTCGACTCGTATTGGCGTTTACATGATGTAAAAGTGGCGCAACCGCAAAATACTGCCGATATTAATTTGCGCTTTGAGACGGGCGAGCGTTATAAGCTTGGCGCAGTTGAATTTAGAATGAGCGATCCGAATGCAGAGTTTCCATTGGATCGCGATATTTTAGAAAGCTTGGTGACGTGGAAAGACGGTGCTGACTATACTTTCTGGCGTGTGAATGGTTTGGCCAATAACCTGACCAACTCTCGCTATTTTAACTACACGCTAGTCGATGCAATTCGACCAGACCCGATTGAAAAGCCACTTGAACTGCCCCCGGATATTCAAACCTTGGTCGATCAAAATCAGTTGTCAGAAAGTTCACAAGTAGTGAAAGACAAAACGGAAGTGATGTCGAATAAGGAAGTCACGCAAAAAGTGGTTGATGAAGACCAATTTGCGGGGGTGAATGATGCAGAGCAATCCTCTAAATTACGCAGTTTGCAAGATACGCAAGATGCTAAACAAGCAGAACAAGAACGTTTAAAAGCGCAAGCACGTGAAGATAAAAAAGTCCCTGTGATCGTGACACTAAATGCAGATAAGTTGAATAGTGCAGAAATTGGTGCTGGTTTTGGTACCGACACTGGTACACGTGTTCGTGGCCAGTATCGTCGTGCCATTGTAAACAAACGTGGTCATTCTTTTGACGCCAACATGGAAGTATCCAAAATCCGTCAATCGATTGATGGTCGCTATAACATCCCATATAACCATCCATTAAATGACTATGTCAGTTTGGTTGGTGGTTATGAGCGTGAAGAACGTGACGATGTCGGTCAGGGTGTTAATCTTTCGATTGAGTCTGCTGTAGCTGGGGTTGACCGGATTATTAAAAACCCACGTGGTAGTTGGCAGCATACTTTTGGTTTACGTTACCGTTTGGACCGTATTACCGATGACGGTCTAAGTCCTAGTGATGACATTCCAGATGCATTCTTGGTGAATACCAACAATGAACAACAGTCCTTGATGTTTGGTTATGAAATTTCTCGAACTGACTCTGATAAACGTGTGAATCCGAGTAAAGGGATCAAGCAAACCTATAAAGTTGAAGTCGGAAGTGAAAGCTTACTTTCAGATGCTGATATGGCGATCTTGAATGCGGGCTGGCGCTTTATTTATTCATTGGGTGAAAATGATAATCACCAGTTCGTGGGGCGCAGTGATTTAGGTTATATTCTGACAGAGAACTTTGATAAAGTTCCTTATAACTTACGCTACTTTACCGGTGGTGACCAAACCATTCGTGGCTTTGACTATAAGAGTTTAGCTGCCGAAGAAAATGGCTATAAAATTGGTGGTCAAGTCTTGGCAACGGGTTCATTAGAATATAACTACCAATTTAAAGAAGGCTGGCGTGCTGCGGTCTTTAGTGACTTTGGTAATGCGTACGATAAAGACTTCAATACACCGACTGCATATAGCGCAGGTGTGGGGATACGTTGGGCTTCTCCAATTGGCCCAATTCGTTTAGATGTGGCTACCGGACTTTCTGACGACAGCAAACCAATTCGTTTACATTTCTTTATTGGTTCACAATTATAATTTTTAGGTGATGTGTTTTTTATGACTGAACAAGAACAGCAAGAACCAGAAAACGAAACGCCGGTAGAGCAACTGCCGAAGAAGCGTCGTATTCTTCGAAGTGTCATTTTGACCTTCGTGTTCGTGCTTATCTTTTTGGTGGCTGCATTAGCAGTCATGTTTTCTACAGACAAAGGCAGTAAGTTTTTACTTGACCGTGTTCTGGAACGTCAGCAAATCATTCACTATGAATATGAAGGTGGTAACCTGTGGCGGGGCATTATTTTACGAAATGTCCTCGTTACGCTAAAACCTGTCGATGTAAAAATTGACCGTGCCGATATTACACTCGGTTGGCGCGCCATTATTAATAAAGAAATTCATTTAAATAAGGCAGATGTTAAAAATCTGCAAATTATTACCAAGACCCCACCTAGCGATAAACCTTTTGCATTTAGTGAAATCCGTTTGCCTTTCGTCCTTCGTGTCGATCATGCAGATTTAGATCATATGCTGATTAAAACCCATAGTTCAGGTGTGGATTTCTATGACATTGAATTAAATGAAGCGCTTTGGTCAGGGACGGAATTAAAATTTGAAGATACCCGTATGGATATGGGCTATTTGTCTGTGCGCCAAGCGTCTGGGAATATGAAGTTTGAAGGCAAGTATCCGCTAAATGCTGTGGGTATAGTCAACTTACCTTCATTACGTGAAAGCTTGAACATTCATGATATTCAAGTGGTGGCTAAAGGATCGTTGGATACGATACAAGCCGGTGTGGCAACTCATACCCCAGATCTTTTAACTGGATGGGCTGTGGTCCATCCGATACGTCCACATGTCCCGATGTTTGGTGCGCTCAAATTTAAAAACTATCATTTACCGTTACTGACTGAGCAAAAGCTTTTTGCTAAAAATGGTCTGGCAAAATTCAAAGGGGATATTCAGCGTCTCAATTTAGATTTAGACACGGACCTGAGCGGGGCCAATATTCCTGAGGGGAAATATACTGCGCTCATGAGTACGGACTTGGTCAACCAACTCGATATTACTAATCTAAATGGTCAAGTGATGGGCGGCGCTGTCAACTTGGGTGGCGTGGTGAGTTGGAAAGATCAGGTCACTTGGGATGTAAGCGGTCGTTTAGATAAAATTAATCCAAAACATAAGCTGATCCCGCAAGTGGTTCAAGATTTTCTACCTGTGAGTTTAAATAGTAAGATTGCGTCCAAAGGGACCCTTGAAAAAGGTATGCACCTGACGGCGTTGGTGGATTTCGATCAATATGAAACTTGGAATTTAAAACTCGATCAAGCGCCTGCCAAAAATAATAAAGCTCAGCCGATGCTGATGGATGTGTCTTGGAAAAATATAGACCGTGCAGTGCCATATGTTGGATGGTTGAGTAGTGATTCGGGCAATGTGCAATTGGCGCTTACAGAAGGTCAGCAGAACATTAACGTGGCGACCACCGTGTCAAGACATGAAAAAGGTGCTCTGCCTGCTGGACAATATCAAGCCAAACTGAATCTGAAAAATAACAATCTCAATGTCCCTGCCTTTAGTTATGTGGCCGACAAAGGTCAGCTCAAAGGTAACGCAGTTGTAGAATTGCCTGATGAAAAACGCATGCTGAAATGGCAAGCCAATGTACAAGTACAGCAGTTCAATCCGCAAACCATCGTAGCTGCTGCGCCTGTCGATCAAATTACAGGGTCATTAAAAGCCAATGGTTATGCAAAACCAAATCAACAGATTATTCAGCTGAATAATATTGATTTGTTAGGTCGACTAGCACAACAAAATGAAACCGTACATTTAACAGGTAAATCTACTGCTGCGCTGACTTTCCATGATGAGAAACAAGGCGGAGGCTTTAAAGCTTTTGCTGTGAATTATGATGGTGGTCTCAATGCAAGCCAAGTTGCCGCAAGTAAAGGCAGCTTGATTTTCAAAGTATTTGGTACCCCAGAACTCATTAAAATTACCGAGCTACGTCATGATGGCGTGGCAGGTAAAATTTCTGCCAATGGACAAGTTTTACTACAAAAAGCCATTGGTTGGGATATCAATGCATCACTGGTGCATTTTAAGCCGCATTACTTTGCCTCAAATGTACGGGGTGAATTATCTGGAAATTTAAAAACCAGTGGTGTGTGGTCAGATACGCTAAAACGTATTCAAATTGAACGTCTGAATTTGGCAGGTATGATCAATAACAAACCTGTCCGTGGTCAAGGTAACTTGGCGATGGTGATTAATTCAAATCAATCTGGTTTTATGCCAAAACAGTTTGAAGCGAATAATTTACTGTTGGCTTATGCCAATAACCAAATTCAAGCCACAGGTAATGCACAAAATTTACAATTGAAAATTAATGCACCGGCATTATATGAAATTTATGCAGGCCTACGTGGACGTGCTTATGGCTACTTAAATGTTCAAGCACAACCACGACTGCAAGCATCTGCCAATATCGCAATAGATGATTTTGCTTTTAATAATTTATTCAGTGTGAAAAAAATACGGGTGCAAGGCGAGTTGCCAACTTCTGCGACTTCACCAAGTTTATTAACGGCAACGATGGATAATTTACGTAGTAACAACCGTGAGATTGTGAAAGGTCAAATTTCACTGGCCGGTACACGTAATGCGCATTTATTAAAAGTCAGTGCTGAAAATAAATTATCAAAATTTTATGTGCAGTTAGCCGGTGGTTTCAACGCACAAAATAATTGGCTCGGTCAGATTCAAAAAGGCGATTTTGACTCGTTGCGTACACGTCTCGTACAGCGTCAAAATGCGTCTATTATTTATAACACGGCACAGTCTGACTTATTTGTCGGTGCGCATTGTTGGATGAGTCAGCAAAGCGAATTATGTTTTGATCAGCCGATTCGTGTGAATAAAAACCGCGGCAATGTATCCTTTGTGACAAAGAACCTAGACTTAAATGATTTTGCAGCATTTATGCCTGAAGGCCTGGCGATCACGGGTAAAGTGAATGGTTATGCGAAAGCGTCTTGGGCGAAAGGTGCAAAACCTAAAATTGATGCACGTTTAGTGACTCGTGACGGTTTACTCGGTTTAGCGGCTGAAGATCCACAGTATTTAGCATCCACTTTAAAATATGATGAAGTAGGTTTGATTGCGAAAAGTGTCACTGAAGGGCTACAAATTCGACTCGATACCAAAGCTCCTGATATTGGTACAGGTTATGCCAATATTATTATTGATCCGTATAAAGCCAATAAACCGATCCGCGGTGAAGTGGCCTTTAACCAAGTTCAATTGAAAATCTTAAAACCATTTATACAAGATGTCCGTTCAATGGGCGGTACGGTGTCTTATGCGGCAAAAATTAGCGGAACATTGTCACAGCCTTTAATGGATGGTGAGATTCGAGTGAAAAATGGCTCGATTAGCATGATTTCATTACCTGTGAACTTGACCAATATTCAGTTGTATTCTGCTGTACGTCAAAACCACGCGACGATTGATGGTGCATTTAATAGTGGTCGTGGTGTGGGCAAATTAACCGGAAATATTGACTGGAAAAATGATCCACGTATCCAGTTGAATTTAACGGGTAATGAAATGTTGGTCCGTCAAGCACCATTGATCACCGCTGTTGTAACGCCTGATTTATCATTAGATGTGCTGCCTTTCAGTAAGAAATTAACATTAAAAGGTAAAATTGATGTGCCGCGCGCATTGATTTCGATGCCGGAATCTTCTGCAACAGTGGTTGGGGTATCTTCAGATGTACGTGTGGTACATGAAGGTGATAACCAACTTGAGATCTTAAAATCGGCACGTCCTTGGGATATTCGCGCTGACGTACAGGTGAACATTGGTAATCAAGTGATTTTCCAAGGTTTTGATAGTCGAATTCCACTGATTGGTCGTTTGAATTTGACACAACGTGGGTTAGAAACAACAATGCGTGCCAATGGTGCAATCGGTGTTTCTCAGCGTGTGAAAATCGAAGCTTATGGTCAAAGTCTGGACTTGAACCGTGCGATTGCCCGTTTTAATGGGCCATTGGCGAACCCTACTTTAGATATTGATGCCAATAAAGCCGTTCAAGGCAGTACCGTTGGTGTTCGTGTGACGGGTACAGCATCAAGTCCTGCAATTCAGGTGTATAACGATGCAGGTCTATCTGAACAAGAAGCCTTAAATGCCTTAATTACAGGTCGTATCAATGAAGGAAGTTCAGGTTTAAGTCAGGCGGAAGGTTTCCGTTCTGATGTGAACAACACGATTGCTGCTGCCGGTATTAGTATGGGCTTGGGTGGTACACGTGCATTGACCAACCAAATTGGTCGTACATTTGGTCTGAGTGGTTTGGCACTAGATGCTCAAGGAACAGGGGATGATACTCAGGTTTCTGTGACGGGTTATATCACACCTGACTTATTCATTCGTTATGGTGTCGGGGTATTTACACCAGTGAATAAACTGACCTTACGTTATCAAATGAATCAACGTTTGTACTTGGAAGCGAGTCAGTCTTTAGAGCGTGCAATTGACTTGTTTTATAATTGGCGTTTCTAAGGTGTTGAATTATAAGTGATAATCTAAGGTTTTAATAAAAATTCTTGTTTATGGCTGATCTAATAATTTTTAGACTAGACAAAAATAGGTCTATAAAGCGGTTTTGTGTAACACAACCCTTTAAGAAAGATCCTACAATCATACATATTTGAAGTGCTTAAAGCGGGTGTAGAGCTATTAAAAAATAAAAGAGGTGTGTTTCCACAAACAGTAGCTCAAACAATTGGCCTCAAAAAAGTATTAAATTTGTTGAGAGAAGGATCAGGAAATTTGGACAATTGACATAAGTATATTTGTCTCCCTAAATGATGTTGTAAACATCAATATATCAGTATTTTATGGCACATGGACCAAGAAGAAATCATTCAAATGATTTTAAAGCTAAGTGAGCATTTGCTGCGATTAAAGCGGAAAAACACTTGTTGAATTAAGTGCTGAATTTGATTTTATCAAAACCAAATTATCGACTGGGAAAATCAATTGATCGCAGCTTCATTGCAAGCTTTCGATCAATTAAAAGCTCTTATAGAACTGCAAATTGATCTAAAAAAAACTACATGCAAAAATCGGCGAGCAGGCATGAAAAAGTGATTTTTCAGAAGGTGTGTTGAAGAAAATGGGGCGCTTCAACCACAAAAGTTAATTTGCAGCTCACTTCAAATTTCAGTTTTAGTTGTCCAACAAGTGAAATCACCTCCAAGTACATCATCATAAGATGAAAGCCACTTTGAGACTCGGTTCTGCGGTAACATAACAGTTGTTCTAACATAAGTTTTGTACCGAGCCCGTATGCTTTACCCAATGCCTAAAAAAATCCAATTTGCACCTTCTCAAGCGAAATGGCAGCTGTCATCAACACAGTCGGTATTGGTGCTGGTTGGTTTACAAAATTTACGCATGCAGCAGGGCATACAAGATACGCAGCTGATGGAAAATTTGATCCAACTGACCAATAAAGCCAAAGCCTTAGAGATTCCAATTGTCGATTTATATGGTGATGATTTACTTCAAGGCATGCAGCAGCTCGGTGAATATGCAACAACACACCCGCAGCTCATCTTTGCAGGGCAAATCACGCCTATGCTGAAACAGATCTTGCCGCATCTATACAGCGTGACAGAGCAAATCTGTATTGTTGATGACGCAATTGTGCTGAATAATCAGGAACAGCATATTCTGTGGGTGGACTCCATATCAGGCCAAGGTATCCATCATATGAGTAGTTATAATTTGATGCGGCTTTGGAATCTGTCAGCGCCAACGGAATTCGTCTTGTCGGCCAAAGGCATATTATTGGCTATCGCAGAACAGTTAGATATGGACGCATTGGAAATAGATCCCTTAATCGATTTACGCAGTTATGGGCTCGATTCCATTGCCATGGTCAGCTTAATTGGGTTGTGGCGTGCCAATGGTGCAAACATCCGTTATGAAGACTTTTTAGATGGTGCAAGTTTAAAAGCATTGCTAGAAAAATTGCTCAATACAGATTAAACAAAGCCAATTGGAATTATTTTTGTTCTAAATCGGAAAATACGTCGGGAAATATAGCTTTGTGCATTGTAATTGTTGGCTAAGCTTTTTATTATTGCCGCCTTGTTTTTCGAGATCAGAACTGGATTGAACTTTGAGTAATTTTCTAACCGAACACCTGATACATCGTGATACTGACTTTATGGTGATCCATAAACCAGCAGGTTTACTCACAGTTCCGGGAAAAACAGCAGATTTACAAGACTGTGTTATCAATCGATTATTAAAAATTGAACCGAATACCTTGCTCATCCATCGTTTGGATCGTGATACCTCAGGTATTTTGGTTTTTGCATTAACCCGTCAAGGGCAAAATCGAATTTCACGCCAGTTCCAAGAACGTCAAACTTCAAAAACATATCAGGCATTGGTTGCGGGTACGCTCGAAGGTGAAGGTACTGTCGATGTACCGGTCATATATGACCCAGAACATCCGCCACTGCATATTGCCGATCCTGCACACAATAAGCCTGCGCTTACGCATTGGAAAGCCACTGAACATTTTGAGATTCAGGGGCAAGCCGTAACACGTGTAGTTTTAACTCCTATTACCGGTCGATCACATCAGCTTCGCGTTCATATGCAATATTTAGGTCATCCTATTGTTGGTGATACTTTGTATGCAACACCTGAGCAACAGAAGCTGATGCCGCGTTTATGTTTACATGCTGAGCGTTTAAGTTTTAACCATCCTGAAACAGAGCAAACAGTGGAATTTCACTGTCCTGTACCATTTTAGGAAAATCATTTAAATCCCTAAGAATTCTGCTCACTATTTAGTGGGCTTTATGTCAAAATATATTGCTTTATGGTCTAGATTTTTGCTCAAATAACGTTCACAGTTTGAGCATAATATTTTCAGACCGAACTTGAGAAAAAGGTGGAAAAATTGCAGCAGTTTGCTATTGGTCAACGTTGGTTATCAGATACAGAAACGGAACTGGGTTTAGGTGTTCTTATTGATGTTGATGAGCGATCGGTCAGCATTTTATTCCCAAAAAGTGATGAAACTCGTGTCTATGCCCGTCACAATGCGCCTTTATCTCGTATTGTTTTCAATGTAAATGACGAAGTCCAAGACCAAGAAGGTCAAATTTGGATTGTCGAATCGCTTGAAGACCGTGGTGGCGTGGTTCGTTATAACGCGGTACGTAAACTTGCCGATGGCACAGAAGAGCGTAAAGCACTGAATGAAACACGTATTGGTGCAAGTATTCAGTTAGCAAAACCATTAGATCGTTTACTTGCAAGCCAAGTGGACTATAAAGAATGGTATGACCTGCGTATCGAAGCACTGCTTCTTCAAGCCAATATGAAGTCTAGCCCTTTACGTGGCTTAGTGGGTTCACGTGTGGGTCTCATTCCACACCAACTGTATATTGCGCATGAAGTGGGTAAACGTTTTGCTCCACGTGTATTACTTGCTGACGAAGTGGGTTTGGGTAAAACGATTGAAGCTGGTCTGATTATTCATCAGCAGCTTAAAACTGGTCGTTCAGAACGTATCTTGGTCTTAGTACCTGATTCATTGCAATATCAATGGATGATTGAAATGCGTCGTCGTTTCAATCTTGAGTTCTCATTATTTGATCTGACACGTACAGCATCGATTAAAGAGCACGATCCAGACCTCAACCCATTTTTAACTGAACAATGCATCATTGCCAGTGTCGATTTGATGATCGACCATGATGACTTGCGTGAACAAGCCCTTGAAGCTGGTTTTGATTTGCTTGTAGTCGATGAAGCCCATCATTTAATGTGGTCAGAAGAAGAAGGCGGCAATGACCGTTATGACCTTGTTGAAGAACTTGCTGAAAAAACGCCGGGTGTCTTGTTACTAACCGCAACGCCTGAACAATTAGGTGTGGAAAGTCACTTTGCACGTTTACGTTTACTTGATCCACAACGTTTTAGTTCACTTGATCGTTTCTTGGATGAAGAGGAGCAGTATCACCAAACAGCTAAAATTGCTGAAGTGCTGATGTCTGATCTGCCACTCGAAGAAGGGCATTTGGCAGCGATTGAAAGCCTATTAGGTCATCGAATTACTGACGAGCCAGAACAACGATTCCGTGCTATTCATGAGTTATTAGACCGTCATGGTACTGGTCGTATTTTATTCCGTAATACCCGTGAAGCGATTCAAGGCTTCCCAGGTCGTGACTGTCAGCCTGCGCCATTACCTGCACCTGAAAACTGGTCTAAAGATGGCAAGCTACGTGAACAAATGTGGCCTGAAGAAGCGCAGCTTGATGGCTCATGGATGGAAACTGACCCACGTGTGATGTGGTTGATGGAACGTCTGCGTACAGACCTGAAACACAAAAAAGTGTTATTGATTGCACGCAGTGGTCCAGTGGTTGAGTCTTTAGAAAATGTACTTCGTTTGCATGCGGGTATTCGCACAGCGATGTTCCATGAAGGCATGAGCCTATTAGAGCGTGACCAAGCAGCAGCTTATTTTGCGGAAGAGTCATACGGTGCGCAAATTTTACTATGTTCAGAAATTGGTTCTGAAGGTCGTAACTTCCAGTTTGCATCGGACTTAGTTTTGTTTGACTTGCCTGCAAACCCAGACGTACTTGAACAACGTATTGGTCGTTTAGACCGTATTGGTCAAGAAAATCGTATTCAAATTCATGTGCCTTATCTGGTTGGCACTGCGCAAGAGCGTATGTTCCGTTGGTATAACGAAGCATTAAATATTTTCTGTAATATCTCGCCGACTGCGCAAACCTTACAAGAAAACTTCATCGTCAATCTGAAAGATTGTTTGTTGGCAGATAAAGGCCAAGAGTTTGAAGATCTGCTCGAAGCCGTAAGTGTGCAACGTGAAGCGCTTGAAGCTGAACTTCAAGAAGGTCGTGACCGTTTACTTGAATACAACTCTTGCCGTCCAATCGTGGCACAAGAAATTGTGACTGCACTTGAAGATTATGATGACAACACGACTTTGCCAATGTTTATGAAACGCTTTATGGCGTCTACAAACATTGATTTTGATGAGCAAAGTAATGGTACCGTGATCATCAAGCCAACGGATCAAATGCAAGTTCAAGGTCTGACTTTGGACGAAGAAGGTATGACGGCGACGTTCTATCGTGACCAAGCACAGATCCGTGAAGATGCTCAATATTTAACACTTGAGCATCCATTCACTGAAAGTGTGATGGAAATGATTAATACGCAAGGCTTTGGTAGTACCAACGTTGCTGTATTGAAATCGGCCGCTTTACCGCAAGGTTCTGTGTTAATGGAAGTGTGGTTTAAAGTCGATGTCGTTGCACCGAAAGCATTGAATTTGCCGTCAAGTTTGCCACAACAGTTGGTTCGTGTATTACTGAGCGAAAAAGGTCAGGATTTATCGCAAAAAATTGCACCTGAAATTTTACGTCCTTATTTACATCATCTTGATGGCAACAGTTGCCGCCAAGTGGTTAAGGCGCGTCGTGATGTCATTGAACAGCGTTATACGCAAGCGCTTGAAATTGCTCGTGGTGCATTACCGGGCTTTAAACAACAAGCCAAAGAAATCTATGGTAGCAAATGGCAGTATGAAATTGACCGTTTGACTTATTTGAAGCAGTTCAACCCAAGTATTCGTGAAGACGAAATTGCACGTTTACAAAAACTGCAAAAAGAAGGTTTAACACTGCTTGATGGTCTAGCGGTTACACCAGAAGCGATTCAAATTATGGTAGTGGTTAAGCCATAAGTTAAGAATCTTAAAAAAGCACCTTCGGGTGCTTTTTTTTATGGCTAAAATTATAACTGTAAAATTAATCACGACAGATTTAAGCTAAATCTTAGTTTTGTATTATTTTTTTAATCTAAATTGTCGACATCGGCATAAAAAAAGTAACTATTTTTCAGTAATTCTACAGCTTGATCAAAATCTTCTAGTTCATCCAACATATAAAATATGGCTTCGAGCTTGGTAAAGTCCGGATGATTTTTTGCTAACTGAATTTGGATCGTACATCGGTCTGCTTGGCTGCGTGTTGCATAATGAGCAGTAAGTAAATCAAAGTTGATGTCAATGCATAGCGGCTGTTTTAAGGCAATGGCACCACAATAAGCATGTATTTCAGGTAATAAACGTAAGACTAAATCAGCCTCTTTGCTTTCCGCCACGATGAGCTCTGGGTCTGCGGTCTTACACAAAGCGAGTACTTCAGTTAACAGGGTTGTTTCATCCAGTGTATGGTCTAACACGATGACTTTTTGCGGTTGAGTTAAATCAAAGTCATTTATTAAAATCATAAAACCTCCTGAAAATAGAATGGTTATGCTTTATTTATCGGCGCTATAAAATGAAATGGTGCTATTTATCGAATCTAAAATTTTCTAAAAATGGTTTTGAATAATGTGTTCAATCTATGAACGATCTAAAGTTAATCATGGTGTAGAAACACACCTTGTTCTGATTCGAAGCTCAGTTAAATACTGAAATTGTAAAATAGGGCGCTATGCTTCATGCTCATTGCTAGACCCAATATACATGCTTTGATTAGTAAAAGAATCGGCATCGCGACATAAACTGTCGTTGTTGGTGTCGATTGAATTATGAAAGTGAAATTATTAAATGTATTCGGACATATAGCGATAGCATCATACTTAAATGATTGATCACGAACTGTCTTAATGTCGTGTTTTGATGATTTAGTTAAGTAAAGTTTTGGTTTGGTTAAATTTATACGTCGATGCTGGCGAGTTGAGGGCAGTTCCGTTAAAATGCTTCAAATTTCAGCGGTTCGTTAGAAGAAAATAAAAATATGAAATCCTTAATTACTTTAGGTAGTAAAACGTCACACGGTGGTGTGGTTTCAGAATGTGAACCTTCATTTGTGATTAATGGTATTGCGGTGCATTTAAACGGCATGAAACATTATTGCCCGAAATGTAATTCGACTGTGGCTGCGATCGCGGCAGATCAAAGTACAACGGTAAAGGGGCGAGGTGTTGTGGTTGCTGGAGATAAAACAACTTGTGGCGCAACATTTTTACCGAATCAATCAATGGTCGGTTCACAAAAATAATCTGCAAACTGACTTTGAGGTCATCTAGATAAACTCATTGAGTCCTGTTTAAATCGTATTGATCTCTTTATGATGTGGCATCATCAGTTGATTGGATGAGTTTTAGATGAAAAGCGCGATCCATTTTACCCATGCCAATGGTATTCCTGCTGCAAGTTATCGAAAGTTTTTATCCTACTTTGCACCGCAATTTGATGTGAAGGTGATTCCGCTTATTGGTATGGATGAGCGCTATCCGATCACCAAAGATTGGCGATATTTGGTCGATCAAGTCATAGCAGATATCGAGCACCAATTTCCAAAACAAAAAGTGATTGGGCTTGGGCATTCTTTTGGCTCTTTAGTCACCCTTATGGCGGCTTATAAACGTCCAGATTTGTTTTCACAACTGATTATTATGGATCCACCTTTCGTAATCGGTCCTAAGTCTGCCATTTTTGAAGGTATGCAAAAATTAAAGCTCAAAGCTGTCGATAAACTTACCCCGGCGGCAATTACATTGAAGCGTAATGACCATTGGCCAAATTTGGATGAAGCCTATACGGCACTACGGAATAATCGTTTATTTAAAAGTTTTGATCCGCAATGTTTTGAGGATTATTTTGCACAAGGTGTTCGCGCTGATGAAAAACGCGGTGGCGTGACCCTCAGCATTCCAAAAGCCGTGGAAGCGCAAATCTTCCGTACAGTGCCTGCATGGTGGTGGCGTACTCCACGAAAAGCCCCTCAAATGCCTGTACACCTGATCACGGCAGATAACAGCCATTTTTATAAACAAGGTTTGCCTGACGGAATGAAGAAAACCTATGGTATAGATTATAGTGTAGTTGAAGGTGGGCACATGTTTCCACTTGAGCAGCCGAAACAGACAGCGCTACACGTCATGCAGTACTTACAGCATTAGAAAAATAAATTTTGCTCATAAAAAAGGAGACCTGAACGTCTCCTTTTTTTGACCGCTAATTTTTAGCGAATCTGTGCTTCATCTAAATGGCGAGCGCCTTCCAGGATCATACGAATCATAATCATGGTTTGTTCGGCAACTTCTTTGCGTTGTTCTGTCGGTAGATCAATGACTTTTGCACCCATGTTAAACACCAATTGGGTAATACCACGTGCCACGATGTCAGGATGAGCCAACTTACTCTGATTTAAACGTTCTAGGACGATTAAATCTTCTCTTAATTCTTGTTGGAAATAGTTAAGTTGACGCTCAACTGCATTTTTATAGGAATGCGAACCAGTATAGCCTTCACGAAGTAAAAGGCTTAAGTTGCCTTCATCGGCATCTAGCTGCTGAATAAATACTTCAACTGAACTACGAATAATACTGCTTTGGCGTGATGCCTGAAGGCGTGCTTCATGCAAAATTTGACGTAACACACCGCCAGCTCGATCAATCAATTCAATGGCTAATTCATCAATATCTTTGAAATGACGATAAAAACTATTTGGAGCAATGCCAGCTTCACGTGCAACTTCACGCAAACTCAGTGATGAAATACTTTTTTGTGGACCAATTAAATTAAGCGCTGCCTGAAACAGTTCTTCCTTGGTAATCGTTGCTTTACGACCTACAGTGCGAACTGTAAGTGGAGTTTCAGCTTCAGAATGTAATTCTTCCTGGTACATGTTAACCATATTCGTCTGTGCAGACTGAGTCATATTTTTTAATAGATTAAAAACATTAACATATTATAGCGTCTGCTAATAGCTTTTGTGAAAATGTCGATTAAATGCACAAGCGTATATACAAATATATATACATATGTATAATAATTAAAAACCTCCCATGAGTTGTATTTGATTATGCATGTACTCGAAAAAGCGAAAAAGCCTTTAAACGCACTCAAAGACAGTGTTGTAGACGTCAATGCGGTAAATTTCTGGTTGCAGAAATTTAATCCGTTATGGTCTGGTAATCAGGCTCTCGGCAAAATTGTACAAAAAGAAAATGCAGCAAATGAGATGGTCAGCCTAACTATACAGGTGAACCGTTTGTTTAAAATGGGTGAAGCTGGTCAGCATCATCCTGTTTTTGCTCGTGTAAATGGGATCCGTTACGAACGTACTTATAGTTTGACTCAGTTAGATGATCAACACGTATTGCTTAGCGTAAAAAAAGTGAATACGGGTATTGTGAGTACTTGGCTGGTAGAACAAGCACAAGTTGGTGACATCTTAGAATTTGGTCAGCCTTTTGGTGATATGACTTTGGTGTCAAATTCTACACCCTTGCTACTATTGGCTGCGGGTAGTGGTATTACGCCAATGTTGAGTTTGTTGAAAGGGATGAGCAAAACTAAGCAAATTGCGGAGCAACCAATTCAGTTAATGTATTGGGTTAAGTATCACGATGATGCTGCATTCAAATTACGCTTCGAAGCTTTGGCAAATCAATATCCAAACTTTAAATTTCAAATTTTCTTTACCCAAGAAGATGTTGCTGATCCACGATTAAATGCCTCTCACGCTGCTCAATTTGACAACATTGAGCACAGTACTGTGTTTGCATGTGGTCCATCGGGTTTCGTCACTCAGGCCGAAGCGTTATTTGATCATGCACAGTGCTTTATGAGTGAAGCATTTAGCATGAGTCCAATCGCAACGGATGATATTGGCTTTGTGAATGTCACGCTTACGCAATCCAATAAAACCGTCAGTATTCCAAAAGGCCAATCAATTCTAGCAAGTCTTGAGCAGCAAAATATCAAACCTAATCACGGTTGCCGTATGGGCATTTGTAATAAATGTGCCTGCAACAAAGTTGAAGGTTCGACTAAAAATATGGTCAATGGTAGCCAAAATACAGAGCCGGGTAATTTACTCAAAATTTGTGTGAACTCAGCACAGTCAGATCTTGTTATTGATTTATAAGGTAGAAAAAATATGAACATGCCTGTAAAAATTGAATATTTTAAAAATCCAAAAAACCGTGAGTTAACCCAATCGCAATTAGACGAACTTGCGCGTGAGCTTGATGCCATTAAGCAAGAAGTTTTAGATGACTTAGGTGAAAAAGACGCGAAATACATTCGCCGAGTGTATTCGACAGTTCGTTATTCATCTATGGCGGGTCGTGCTTTATTGTTTGCAGGCTGGTTTCCGCCAGCGTGGATTTTGGGTACAGGTCTTTTAGGTTTTGCCAAAATCATGGAAAACATGGAATTGGGTCATAATGTCATGCACGGTCAATATGACTGGATGAATGACCCTAAATTCAATGGTCAGACCTATGAATGGGATATCGTGGGGACAGCAGATAACTGGCGCCAAACACATAATTTTAAACATCATACCTATACCAATATTAAAGGCATGGATGATGACATTGGTTATGGTCTCGTTCGTTTGTTCCCAGAACAGCGTTGGAAGCCGGGCTATTTATTACAACCGATTTATAGTATTCCATTTTGCTTATTGTTCCAATGGGGTGTTGCCATTCAAAACCTTGAATTGGGTAAATACTTCAAAGGTCGTAAAACAAAACAGCAAACCAAAGAAGAATGGAAACCAATGCAAGCCAAAATCGGCAAGCAATTATTTAAAGACTATGTGTTCTTCCCGCTTATTGCAGGGCCTGCAGCATTACCTGTGCTCACAGGGAACCTCGTTGCGAATGGTCTTCGTAATATTTGGACGTTTAGTATTATTTTCTGTGGTCACTTCACCAAAGATGTTGAAGTTTTCCCGAAAAAAGTACTTGAAAATGAAAGCCGTGGACATTGGTACATGCGTCAAATCCGTGGTTCTTCAAACCTTACTGGTTCAGAAGCATTTCACATTTTGACAGGGCATTTAAGCCATCAGATCGAACACCATTTATACCCAGATGTTCCTGCGCGTCGTTATCGTAAAATGGCGCCAAAAGTACAGGCGGTATGTGAAAAATATGGTTTGAACTATAATAACGCAAGCTTGGTGAAACAGTACGGCAGTGTTATCAAACGTATTGTGAAATATGCGTTTCCATTTAAAAAGTAATAAAAGCTACGCTTGAGTTACTGGATCAAAAAAGCCATGCATTTACATGGCTTTTTTCATATTAACTTTGGGGGAAATATCTATTTTACTTTTTGATATGTAATTTGAGGATCTTAATCAAATTCATATAATTTCCTTTTTTAGCCATACGAATGACCAATTCAATTTCTTCTTTCGTCCACATCTGGCGAGTGGCTGAGAAGGCAAATTGAGCAAGGAGAACAAATGGATTTTCGCCAAATTTAATATGGAGGCCTTTGACATATTTCGGTGGATTGAATTGATTCATATTCTTTTCCCGCTTTTAATATTTGACCGCATTATTTCTAATTAATGAGAAAAATAGCACACTATAAAGTCAAAATAAAAGCAGAATTTTCAAAATTTAATCATATATTAGAGCGACTTAAATTTAAGTTTGTGATTGTTAACTTTGATTAATAAACCAAACTAAATCACTCAACTTTAGTCGAGTTCAGGTAGGCACTTATCCTGCCCATTCATGAAATGGTGGGTGGCCAATTCAAACATAGCGAGGTCTTCATCACTATTTCCATAGGCATAAACATGCTCATAGTCTTGAAGGTTAAATTGTTCCAAAACTCGAATTTTCTTTTGCTCACCACTACAGTCTAAGGTTTGATACAAACCAGTCAGTATTTGGTCATTGGCTGCTGTTTCGGTACAAATCAGTTTGACCCCGAGCTTTTCCGCCACAGGTTTAAGATATAAATCGACGGATGCAGAAACCAATACGACTTCATGACCGCGTTTTTGGTGTTGCTGTAATTGTTCATACAGTGAAGGATTGAGTTCTGCCATCAAATGTTCAGCATATTGCGCTGCTTGATTTAAAACCTGCTCATGGTTGGCTTGGCTAAACATTGCGGCATATAGGCGAGGACGCATTGCATGTGCAGGATATAGCTTGAGATAATAGCCTTGAATCCAAGGGAGAATTTTAATCCCTTGGCGCACGATATGCCTTTTAGGCAGGGAATAGAAGATGAACCCTGTAAAACTGTCTTTATTACACAGGGTTCCGTCAAAATCGAATAAGGCTAGAGTTTTAGGTTTTTGATGCGGCGCATGCATATTTGATAACGTCCATCGACTCGTGTGGCAAACCAATTTGTATTGTAATCACGGCTTAATTTCGGCCCAGAAATTACGACTTCAGGCATCATGGCATAAAACGGTTCTTTACCAGTCTTTTCTTGGTACAACTTTTTGACCGCTTTATACGTCAAAGTATCTTCGAAGTCCTGATCTTTTTCTTTTTTAAGATCTGAACGAATTTGACGTGGAGTTGCAATTACATTGTTTTCTGCAAAAACGGCAATCAGCGCAGTTTCAGACTGGCTTTTTGCTGAACGTGGAGAACCATCTTTATTATAAAGTAAGAGGTCACCATCTAAGCCGAGCTCAGCAGGGGTTAAGTCATTCAACATGCTTTGGAATGCCGCATTACGACTCGAATAACGACCCGAGTTATAATCTGCAAAACGATAAATCGGTTTGTCATATTCAGCTGGATACATCATTAAACGGTGGATGCCGTAATACAAACCGCCATATTGGCTATACATGTCAGTACGTAGAGCAGCAATATTTCCACCTTGGCGTTTGTGGTCTTTGGCATAGCCTATATGAACTTGCATGGAACCCAAAGTGGTAATGGGGTTGAGCTTTTCACCAATATCTTGTCCAACCAGTTTCGCTGCGCCCGTCAAAGCACTCACGTGATAATGTTTAGACATATAGTCAAAAATTTCACGATATAACTCGTCTAGTTCACGTTCAGTTTGTACACGGCGCATTTGGCTCAGATAGTTATCTTCTGGACTCGGTTGATTTTTTAACACATCTTGGAAATAGCCAGCGACTGTACCACCGATGCCATCACCCAATTTATCTTTAAACTTTTCTTCAAGACGATCTTGAACTTCTTTGACGGCTTTTTCACCGAGTCCCGGCACATGCGGGTCGGCAACAAAATTGGACTCTTGATCGACTACAGCAACAATCGTACAAACATTTTCTTTCGTGGTTGGAATACCGAGCTGATCACTAATGTCGTAGATATCATTGGCCCATGACAGACGTTCATTCACGCGAGGTGGAATGGCTTTTTTGATCTGTTCCGCTTCCATAGTGGGTTCATCTTTGCTCCACCATGAACCATTACCACAGGCAGCCAAGCCAATGGATAAAGCCAGTACAGAAAGGGATTTAAAGCATAATGTGGTCGAAAAAGTTTTGTTCATATTTTCCAATAAACTCAGCCATATGGGGGCGACAAAGCAGGTGCAGTATACTATGCAAAATACATAAGTAATGAATAAATATGTATATGTCTCATAGGGGACTGTCAATCTATTTATGGAGATCTACGCGTGTAAAAACAAGCAGTTCTGTCAGGATGATTGGAAAAAGAATGCTTTTTGAGCTAAATAGATGAATATTCCAATATCATTTTCAACAGATTATAAAAAATGCAGGTATATACTAGCTGAAATCCATAAATTTTTTAAGGGGATTATTATGCCAGCTAAATTTTTCAGTCGTTTCTTGGGTTTGATTGCGTTAGTTATGGTATTGGGGGCAATCATTATTAACTTTGTTGTGGCTAAACCGATGGTGGAATATTGGATCTTACTCTTACTACCTTGTTTTGCCGTTCCAATTTTAACCTCAGTGATGATCACGAAGGATGAAAATCTTTAACATCATCGTTCAGTAAATCTATATTTCAATCCAATAGATGATGAATACTCAGTCTGTGCAAAAAGCTCACATCGGGTGGGCTTTTTGTTGATGTGTCTAAAGTATTTTATACTGTGCAAATGAGAAATTTAAAACGCCAGCACAAATTAAAGGTATCAAACGTGATTTGGTCAACTGAACAAGATGCCGTGTTGATCGAACATGCAGATTTAGCTATGTCTGAATTAATCCAGCACTTGGGATTTAGTGAAGAAGACATTTTACAAAGAAAAAAAGTATTGGGTTTAAACCGGCGGGCACGTCAAATTCAACGTTTATATTTTAAATAATTGAAATCAAATTCATTGAAAGCTGCGACAGATCTAAAATGTCTGTGAATTTAAAAACCCACAATCTGTGGGCTTTTAAATTTTTGCTCAATTATTTTGCAACAGCTTCAGAAGCAGGAGCCGCTTCAGTTGCATCTTGAGCAACTTCAGTTGTTTGAGCTTCAGATGCAGCAGCTTCAACTTTTTGTTCTTCAGCAGCAAATGTAGTTGCAGCAGCAGCAGAGATAAGTGTAGCGAAAAGTACTTTGTTTAAAGTTTTCATGATTCAATCTTAAGTCTATTTTTTTGGAAAAAACAACTTAATGTATTAATCATGATAAAAGTGTAATTAAAATGAGTTGTTATGTGTCTAGATTGTGAACATTTGCGAAAAACTTATCAAAATAAATCAATAGTTTGAAATCCATTACAAAATAATATGTGTCATTCAAATGTCGTTTAATATTTGAAAGGCTTTAAAAAGAAAAACCCGAATAAATCGGGAAGTGTATTTTACATTGTTATTACAGCGAAACTTACACACTTTTCGCTTAATAACAATTTATCGCACAATTGTGACGCCATGATGAAAGGGAGATTATTGAGCAGGGCATTCAATTTTGAGTTTTTCTTTGTAATAGTCCTGTGCAATCTTTAAATCATTCAACATTTTATCTTGAGTATAGTCTTGGGCTGCGAGTTTGAGCATGGCAGGCATGTAGTTAGTTTTATATTCATGAGGGTAGTCATGACATAAGACTTGGGTTTTTTCCTTGATCGATGTACTTGGAGCATCTAAAACATCAAGGTATTGACTGATTTGCGCATCTGACTGCTCAAATTGTTGAGTCGCTTGTTCCGTTGTTAAATCAGCGTTTTGGCTTTCAGCTGCAGCCATCTCGTCATTGGGTTGTTGGCAGGCAGTCAAAAAAGTAGCGAAAAATATAAAAGAGAGAATTTTCAATTTTTTCATAAATTTCAACTCACAGATGTGAATTTATCGGGTTTAAGTTTTCAATGATTTTAGCAGTATCCCTCTATAGTAACACCTGTACAGGCAGATCTGCTGAAAGTCTGATGTTGAATCGATAGTGTGTTAACTACATGGCTGATGCATAAGTTTCAACGACTCTTAAGCAAAAGCGTAGAAATTTTTGTATGGAATTACTAAACTATCGCATTGCAAATTTGCCGTCCAATTCCGAGGCTTCAAATTCCTCAATTCAATCGTTGAGCAATGTTGATATTCATTGTCATCATTCAATTGTATAATCATTGCCATGAAACGTTTTTACGCTCAACAGATTTTGCGAACATACATTTGAATTTAGCATTGTTAAAAGTGGCTTCGAAGATTTCGAATGTGGTTCGGGCATCATTTGCTAAATATAGCTAGAGGTTAAAACATTGAGTCAACATCCTGTCATTCAAGAATTGTTCGATCGTCCCATCGAGAGAAAACTGTGGGTGGCACCTATGGCAGGGGTTACAGATCGCCCATTTCGTACACTTTGCAAATATTTTGGCGCAGGTCATGCTGTCAGTGAAATGATGACGGCAGATAAAACGCTACGCATGAGTAAAAAGAGTCTTTATCGTGCCAATTTTGATGGTGAAATAGCGCCTATTTCTGCTCAAATTGCAGGGTCAGATCCAGCTGAACTGGCTGAAGCCGCTCGCTATCAAGTGGCAAATGGTGCGCAAATTGTCGACATTAATATGGGATGTCCGGCGAAGAAAGTTTGTAATAAGTTGGCAGGTTCTGCACTGCTCAAAGATGAAGACTTGGTGGCTCGCATTTTAGATGCTGTGGTTGATGCAGTTGATGTACCCGTGACTTTAAAAACCCGCTTGGGCTATCTCAATGGTCATGAAAACATTATGCGCGTTGCGAAACGTGCTGAAGAAGCTGGCATTGCCGCATTGGCACTTCATGGTCGTACACGTGAAGATATGTATTTGAATACGGCGCGTTATAGCTTAATTAAAGATGTGAAATCGTTGATCAATATTCCTGTGATTGCCAATGGTGATATTGATACACCTGAAAAAGCCAAATATGTACTGGATTATACTGGTGCCGATGCAGTCATGATTGGCCGTGCAGCTCAAGGTCGCCCATGGATATTCCGTGAAATTGGACATTACCTAACGACAGGTGAGCATATGGCGGCACCAAGTATTATGGAAGTTCGTGACGTATTGCTCGGACATTTGTCTGAGTTATATGGTTTTTATGGTGAATATTCAGGTTGTCGAATTTCACGTAAACATATTGCTTGGTACACCAAAGGTTTACGCTCTAGTAATGAGTTCCGACAAAATATGTATAAAGTTGAATCTACAGCAGATCAATATAAAGTCGTCGAGAACTATTTTAACCACTTACTCGATCATGGTCAGATCATGAGTGATGTTCAAGTTGATCATGTCAATTTGCTTGAAACCAAGTAACTTAAAGCCATACGAAATAGATCTGTGCAATTTGATGCAAAGTAGGTCGATTAAAATTAGCTGTATTTATTTGAAATAGATTTAACTAACTTGATTCAAATGATCTGAAGCAATTATTAAATTGTGCATCGATGACAGCCTAAATTACACATAAAAAGCCCTCAATATTGAGGGCTTTTTATTAGGCATTTCTGCTTGAATGTCACGTTGAGCGAGGTCTTAGTTAAAGCGCATTTCTAAAACCAATTGATTGATCAAGTCGGGTGCTTCCAATTCACGTATTTGAGAGACATTGGTTCCCGCCCAAAATGCGCTATATTCATGTACGCCATGCTTGCTGGCTGCTGCATGTAATTGTTTGCCTAAATCATAGCTATATGGGTAAGCCGGAACGGTCGGGCGAGTCGGTGTGTCAATATCGGTGTGCCAGTTATTGATAATGCCACGCGCAGGGCGGCCTGAAATACTTGATGTAATCTGCGTGATGGGCGCATCAAATAGTGCTTTGCGATATGCCTCATTGGCATTTGATGTTTTGCATTGCACAAAAGCAGTTCCTAGTTGAACAGCATCTGCTCCCAACTCCATGATTTGATAGGCTTGATGTCCATTCATAATGCCACCAGCCGCAACGACTGGACATTGAATATGGCGTTTCAAGAGCTGAACCAAGTCACGAGTCTTAACGCTGCTATCGAAGTTTTCATTAAAAATACCGCGGTGACCACCAGCTTCAATACCTTGAGCGATCACGATATCAATACCTGCAGCTTCGATCAATTTGGCTTCTGCTAAATTGGTTGCAGAAACTAGGGTCAAAATACCCGCTTGTTTTAAGGCTTGGATTTGATGTGGGTGCGGAATCCCAAAATGAAAACTCACCGCTTTAGGGCGCGTTTCTAGTACGAGGTTTAGAAACTGGTCATTGTCTTTAAAGCTTGGATAAATACAGTTGAGTGCTTCTGGAGCTTCTGCATTATATTGGGCAAAGCGTGACTTAAATTGCATGATCCATTTAGCAGCAACTTGTTCATCGAGTTCTACAGTGTCATGACAAAAGAAATTCACCTGAAAAGGTTGGTCAGTAAGTTCTTGAGTTTGTAATATTTGCTGACGTGCATTCTCAACACTGCTTGCACCTAAACCCAGTGAACCAAGTCCACCTTGATTTGACACCTCTGCAGCAAGCTCAGGTGTAGAAACACCTGCCATCGGGGCAAGAAATATAGGGTGTTTGATGCCAAGTTTTTCTACTAAAGTCATGTGCATACTCCAATCACTCTAATTACTTTGCCCAAGCGAGTGAAATTAAGCAAATAATATTCGTTATTTCATATCGAAATGGCCTGGAGCCTGCACCAATGCTGTGCTTAAAATTAAGCGACACCTCATGTCGTATTGATGATGTATGACCCGACTTTTGAGGTTGATCCTATTAAAATTAATGCTCTGATCATTTTAAGTTTTAAAACTCTCCTATGTCTGAACGTATCCGTGAAAAACTGCAAATTTTAGCCGATGCTGCCAAATATGATGTCTCATGTTCTTCGAGTGGTAGCAAGCGCCAAAATAAAGACAAAGGTCTGGGTAACACTGGAAACGGTATTTGCCATAGCTATACCGAAGATGGCCGCTGCGTATCATTGTTAAAAATTCTATTTTCCAATGTCTGTATTTTTGACTGTGCATATTGTGTATCCCGTCGGAGTAACGATGTAAAGCGCGCAGCATTTACGGTACAGGAAGTGGTCGATTTGACCATGAACTTTTATCGTCGGAACTATATTGAGGGGCTATTTTTAAGTTCGGGGATTTTTAAATCAGCAGATTACACCATGGAGCGCATGTTGCAAGTGGTGAAAAAGCTGCGTTTAGAAGAAAATTTTAATGGTTATATTCATCTGAAGACTATTCCGGGGGCATCTCAGGAAATCATTACCGAAGCAGGTTTATATGTAGACCGTATGAGCATTAATTTGGAAATGCCGACAGAAGATGGTTTAAAAAAATTTGCACCTGAAAAAAGCCATGTCGAAGTTCAAAAGGACTTAGGTATCGTCCGAGATCGTTTGATTCAATTCAAAGATGAACGAAAAATAATACGCACTGTACCTAAATTTGTACCCGCAGGACAAACGACGCAAATGGTGGTGGGCGCACATCAAGAGTCTGACCGTGATGTGATACTGATGGCAGACCGTCATTACAAAGAGTTTAAGCTAAAGCGTGTGTATTACTCGGGTTATATTCCAATAAATGAAGAGGTGCGTGCGCTGCCAGCTGTGGGTTCTGCGCCACCGTTATTACGAGAAAATCGGTTGTATCAAAGTGACTGGTTGATGCGTTTTTATGGTTTTGAAGCGACGGAGCTGGTCGATGAAGAGCATCCAAATTTAGAATTGGATATAGACCCTAAATTAGCTTGGGCACTGCGTCATCCAGAGCATTTTCCCGTGGATATCAACCGTGCTGAATATCAGATGATCTTGCGAGTGCCAGGTATTGGTGTGCGTTCTGCTAAAAAAATTGTTCAAGCACGACGTTTTGGGAAAATCCATATCGACCAATTAAAACGTATGGGTATTTCCTACAATAGAGCACAACATTTTATACGCTGTGAAGATTCACCCAAATTTATTCGAGATCAACAGCCACATCAAATACGTCAGCAGATCTTGCAAAGTGGTCAGTCGAAATATACTCAGCAGATTTCACCTCAATTGAACTTAGGATTTTAGGATACTGTCGTGAGTATTTATGTCTTTGATGGCACGATGACAGGATTGCTAAGCTGTATTTTTCGGGCCTTTCAATTTAAGCAATTTGATGTACAGATTTGTACGGATGGGCAAGTACAGGCGGGTCTTTTCGCCGATGTCATTGATGTAGCAAGTCATGATGAACATGCACAGCGGGTATGGCAGGGTTTAAAACTCAAAGCATCTGATCGTGCGTTGAAACAGTTTTATTATGCATTTTTATCCGAGCAGCAGCAGGCTTTTCAGCATTGCTTTAATTTTGCAGTGTATGTGTTTCAGCAGCAGCGAGATGTGTCAAAGAATTATGGTCATGCAGACGTCTTGGGTCTGAGTCAATGGGCGAAGCAAGTGGGACGTGAAAAGCATCGTATGGAAGCTTTTGTACGTTTTAAAAAATGTCAGGATGGTTTGTTTATTAGTTTAGTCTCACCTGATTTTAATGTGTTGCCTTTGATTGAGCGGCATTTTAAGGCACGCTATCAAGATCAACGTTGGCTGATTTACGATGAAAAACGCAACTATGGCATTTACTATGACTTAAAACAGGTGCATCAAGTGGATATGGATGCCACAACCATAGATGGGCAAATACAGTCCGGCCATAGTCAATCTTTCAATATCGAACTGGATGATGATGAAGTTTTATATGATCAGCTTTGGAAAGATTATTTTAGAAGTGTCAATATTGAAGCCCGACGTAATATGAAATTACATGTGCAGTATGTGCCACGTCGTTATTGGCGTTATATGAATGAAAAAGCGATTTAGGTGCGAATCATCTGGTAATTTTCGGGCATAATGATTGCGCTTTTGATTGTTTAAGTGAGACCTTGATGAAATTATTTCTTGTTACGACCGTTCTGACGACAATGGCATTAACGGCGTGTTCTGCAAATGAACAAGAAAAGAAAACATTCAATCCGCAAAGTTATCAAGTTGCCGATACTGCGGGATTACAACTACGCTTTGAACAATTAAATCAAACTCTAGCTACAGATTTTAGCCAACTAAAAAAAGTAGAAAGTATGGCTTTTTCAGATCAATCCGCTTTAGATGTTCAGAACTTAAAAACTTTAAATCAGCATTTTGTTGCCAATACCGCTTTAAAAAGCTCCAAAATTGCCTATTGCGAAGTAATGAATCATTATTTTGCTGAAATGTATCATCTCGGACATGTGAACTTGGCCTTGGTGAAAGACGTTAAACTACAAAATGCCGCAAATGAAGATTTGAGTCAGGTATTTGCAAATGCTGACCAATTTTATGATTTTATTATCAACCGCTATACCACATACAAACAGGCACAAGAAACTATGCAATATGGTTGTAATCTAAAAGCAGCTCTGACAGATTAAAAAAGCCCCTCATTTGAGGGGCTTTTTATTTACTGAAATTAGCAGCCTGTTAGTTTTTCCGGTTGTGGACGTTCACCAGGGAAGAAGATTGGACGTAGTTTGACGCCGATACCGTTCCCAATGAAGGCAAATACTAACCATAACCAACCGTGTAAACTACCTGAAGCAATACCGCTGAAATACGCACCAATGTTACAGCCGTATGCTAAACGTGCGCCGTAACCCAACATCAAACCACCGATCACAGCCGCTAGCAGTGAACGTTTTGGGATATTAAAGTTTGGTGCAAATTTACCAGCTAGGCTTGCTGCGAGTAAGGCACCGAGCATGATGCCGAAATTCATCATTGACGTGATATCAAACCATAATGATTCGGTGAGTGCTTTGGCATTTGCAGGTTGCTGCCAATATGCCCAAGATGCAACATCGATCCCCATGACACTTGCTGATTTTGCGGCCCAAACGGCTAAGGCAGAGGTCACGCCCCAAGGACGGCCTGCAAGTGCGAGTGTGGCAAAGTTCAGTAAAGTCAGGATAATTCCGCCCCAAACCAATGGCCATGGACCACGTAGAAAACGTTTCCAGCTGTGTTGCTTGGCTTGCGGTTCAACTTCAAGCTGACCATGGCGTTTCTTTTCAAAGTAAACTGTTGCTGCGGCAATGATTGCAAAGAGCACAAAGTTTAAAACCAGTGCAGGGACTACACCAAAGCTTTTGACTAAAGAAATCGGCTCAAAGTGGGGAAGGTCAAACCACCATTGAATATGCGAAGTTGCAATCAATGAACCTGTACAGAAGAAGATCAGCGTTACAATCATGCGTGCACTACCTGCGCCTACAGTGTATAGGGTGCCTGATGCACAACCGCCGCCAAGTTGCATACCAATACCAAAAATAAAGGCACCGATCATCACGGACATTGAAACAGGATTAACGTTACCTTTGACTGGGTTGCCAAATAATTCACCCGCACCTAAAGCAGGGAAGAAGAGCAGTACAGCCAAAGCCAACATGATCATTTGTGCACGTAAGCCACGACCACGACGCTCTTTAATAAAGACACGCCAACTTGAGGTAAAACCAAAAGATGCGTGATAAAGGGTCATACCCAAAGCACCGCCAATTAAAAATAGCAATGCTTGGTTAACGCCTACAACCAGATAAGCACCAATGGTGCCTAAAATTAATAAAACAAAAGCCACCCAAATCGATACATTGGATCGATTGGCTGGCGCAGCAATAACAGACATGGAGAAAAAAGCTTAAAAAATGTATCTCTATTTTACGGTTTTTATATATTGTAAAAATGAATATTGTTGAAAAATCACACAAACATTACTGTGTATAATTGATTTTAAATATTTGTAAAACTGATAAAAGAAACATTAAACTGGATTTACATTAAATAAAGAACCAATCCAACTAGAAAATAGCATGGCTGCAATGCCCCACAGAGCAACACGTAGACTGCCTTTCAACATAGAAGTGCCTGCTGCATAACTGGCTAAGGCACCGAGGAGTGCTAGGGAAATCACGCCTACGGCCATAACAGTTTTTTCAATATGCATGTCAGCACTGATCAAGATCGCAACCATCGGAAATAGTGCACCAATTGAAAATGCTAAAGCCGATGAGAGTGCTGCTTGAACGGGTTTTGCTGCGGTATTGTCATGTATTCCAATTTCATCTCGTGCATGGGCCTCTAGTGCATCATGGGCAGTTAATTGGACTGCAACTTCATGTGCTAGGTTCGGCTCTAACCCACGATTTACATAAATTTGAGTCAGCTCTTTAAGCTCCATATCTGGGTTACGTTGTAATTCTTTATGCTCCATGTGAAGATCTGCTTTTTCAACGTCTTCTTGAGATTTCACAGAGATATATTCACCTGCCGCCATAGAGGTTGCACCAGAGATGAGTCCTGCAATACAGGTAATGAGTAAGGTATGGCTAGAAGCACCACTTGCTGCCATGCCCATAATTAAACTGGTGACGGAAATAATGCCATCATTTGCACCGAGTACAGATGCACGTAGCCAACCAGTACGTTCCATAAAATGTTTTTCGGTATGATGTGAATAAGACATTCTTTTCTCTAAATTTGTTATATATATGACGTCATAAGATTGACCTGATGTCAGTTAAATTTCAAGTTAAAAATGGATTGAAACAACACGCTGAGCAAAAGACAAATATAAAAAAAGCACCCGAAGGTGCTTTTTTTAAAGAATGCTTATTGTTGTGCTTTTTCTTTCACGTTTGCTGCACCTTGCTCAACAGCACCTGCTGTTGCAGCAGTCGCGTCTTTAGCTGCTTCTTTTGCATTGTGTGCAGCAGCTTCAGCATTTTCTGCTGCATTATCAGCTGCTGTCGCAGTTGCAGTTGCAGCATTATCTACAGCAGTAGCTGTCGCAGTTGCTGCTTCTGAAGTTGCATCAGCAATGTCATGGCCTGCTTGGTCAGCAGCGTTTTCTAGGTGTTCACCAGTTGTTGCACCTGTTTCTGGCGCTTTGTCTTTATTACAGCCAACAAGTGCAACAGTTGCAGCCAAACCTAAAGCAACAAGTAATTTATTCATTTTGATCTTTCCTTTTTTTGTTATGCCCGTAGCATGGGCTGAATTTATATTAGCTGAAAAAATATTCAAAAATCGATCAAAAATTGTTGATTTAGTGTAATTTTATCCAGCTTATTTTGTAGTTTGAAAGGCTTCAGATCTGCTTATAGCGTTAAGGGTTTTGACTAAATAATTCTTCAATTGAAGTCACAAGTAGATAGATAAATTCACTGTCTTCATGGCGCCATAAATATATTTCTTCCCCCAATTGTGTATCGTCTACCGTACGCATCAATAAATAATCGCCATCGCCGTTATGTGCAATAGCAATGCTGTTTTCAGGGAAGTCTTCAATTTCACTTATGGATTGATGTTCTGCGGCTAGATGATTCGTTGTACGTTTTATTCTTTTCACATCGCTGGTGTCCTGGAAGGGGAAGAGCCACCATGCTTCGATATCATCACCATCTTCAAATTCATCCGCGCTTGAAAAGCTAATGCCGAATTCGCCACCATTTTCAATTTGCATTTTGGCTTTATATTTTTCTGGAAACTTAAATCCTAATTGTTCTTCAGTTGCAGTAATAAATTTTAAGTCTAATGGAAAGGGCATGATATTGTTCTTAAATTATTTTGGTGTTATATGAATAGGCTAGGCGTAAATTTTAGTCAATATTTTTTACACTAGTTATTTTTATCCTAGATGTTTTAGTTATGGACATATGGGGCATAAAAAAGCCTGCAATCAATGCAGGCTTTTTTGAGAAATTAATCTATTAAGATTAAAGACCAGCAGATGCTTTAAGCGCTTCCACTTTGTCAGTTTTTTCCCATGTAAATGCGGTATCAGAACCTTCACGACCAAAGTGACCATACGCAGCAGTTTGTTGGTACATCGGTTGGATTAAGTTCAACATACGAGTAATACCGTATGGACGTAAGTCAAAGTGTTCACGTACAAGTGCAATAATCAAATCTTCAGATACTTTTGCAGTATTGAATGTGTTGATCGAGATAGATGTTGGTTCTGCAACACCAATCGCATAAGACACTTGAATTTCACATTTGTCAGCTAGACCAGCAGCCACAATGTTTTTAGCAACATAACGGCCTGCATAAGCAGCAGAACGGTCAACTTTTGATGGATCTTTACCAGAGAACGCACCACCACCGTGACGAGCCATACCACCGTAAGTATCTACAATAATTTTACGGCCTGTTAAACCACAGTCACCTACAGGGCCGCCAATGACGAACATACCTGTTGGGTTGATGTGGAATTTAGTGTCTGCATGGAACATTTCAGCAGGAATCACTTTTTTCACGATTTCTTCAATTACCGCTTCTTTCAATTGAGCTTGGGTAATTTTTGGATCGTGCTGAGTTGAAAGTACAACTGCGTCTAAGCGAACTGGCATGCCATTTTCATAAGCAAATGTTACTTGGCTTTTTGCATCAGGACGTAACCAAGCAAGTTTGCCTTGTTTACGTAGTTCAGCTTGTTTTTCCATTAAGCGATGCGCATATGAAATAGGTGCTGGCATAAGCACATCAGTTTCACGGCTTGCATAACCAAACATTAAACCTTGGTCGCCCGCACCTTGATCTTCAGGTTTTTGACGGTCAACACCCTGAGCAATTTCAGGTGATTGTTTACCGATCATGTTGATCACGGCACAAGTTGAACCATCAAAGCCAAGATCTGAATGATGGTATCCGATACCATTTACGGTATTACGAACAATCGCTTCAAAGTCAACATTTGCAGTTGTTGTGATTTCACCGGCAAGTACAACCGCACCCGTTTTTACAAGCGTTTCACAAGCAACCCGTGCATATGGGTCTTCTTTTAAGATTGCATCCAAAATAGCATCACTGATTTGGTCAGCCATTTTATCCGGATGGCCTTCGCTTACAGATTCCGAGGTAAATACAGCGTACTCGCGCATAAGTCCTATCACAGTTAAATTTAAAGACGCAATATGTTACATCGAGAAAGCGTTTAGGACTAGCTTAACATGACCAAATTGGATGAAATTAATTCATTTCAATGACTTTTTAATTGATATATGCATCTAAAAAATTGATATGAGCTATGGATTTCTCAATTTAATTTTTTATGATGAGATAAAACAGAGATATTGGGCTTTGGCACAAGCAACAATGTGATTAGGCATTCAATTGCCTAAATTGTTTTTTTAAGTGAATCAATTATAAGAATAAATCAAATCCATATCCTGAGATTTATCATTGATGAACGTCATGAACTGTCAGAATATGACTGTAAACGACAATTATTCGTTTAATTTAAAAAATCAAACACAATAAGTACGGGCTTTTGAGACTTGGTATGCAAATTGCCTATTTGTCATTACGTTGAATGGGGGAAACGTAATGAAACAGTCTGGTTTTACACTCATTGAAATTATGATCGTTGTGGCAATCATCGGTATTTTGGCTGCAATTGCTACTGTATCTTACAATGGCTATGTTGCTCGGGCGCAAGTGGCTGAAGTATTAACAATGATTTCACCCTATAAATTAAAACTGATTGAAAATTATTCAGCGGAACAAAGCTGTGTAGATTTGAATACAGCGCTAAATGAAAGTATCAGTACCAAGTATATTGCGAGTAGTGAAATTACTGATGTGGCAGGAACGTGTTCAGTGGTTTTTACGTTTAAATCAACAGATGTCAATTTTGCTCTTCGCTCAAAGCAGATCTATTTTAGTATTCCAGATGGTTTAAATGGTGCTTGGAATTGTCAATCGGATGATATTTCGCAGCGAAATTTACCTGCTACATGTCGTGGTATCTAAAGTTCTGTATCTAGGGTCTCGAAGATATTGGATCAGTGCTGATTTCTCAGGGATGAGTATGCTCTTAGAGTTTCATAAATATTCATAGGTTTCTTTATTGAATATATTTCATATTTCTAATGGCCATTTATCTGGATCGGCTTTGGCTGTTATTTATATTCACATTTTCTATTCGATGTATTGGACTTTTATCAATTACGAAGCGTTTGCTTTCGCCACTTAACTCTAAATATGCATTGCGCTGTCATTGATTCGCCATATAAAAGCGTCACTGTATACAAAATAAACGACATGCATAGGCTTGAAATTGAGCAATAAGCGCCCAAAATACAGGTGGTGCAGGAATAATTAGCGAAAATTTGCCCCTGAGGCTTTACCCATTCCGCTTTTTTTAAGACAATATGCGCATCTTTGAATTCTTATTCATCTTACTCTTTTAAACCATTTGTTTGGACTCTGACCTATGACAACCCCGCTTAACGAACGTCGTATTGCAAACGCAATTCGTGTATTGGCAATGGATGCTGTGCAAAAAGCAAATTCAGGACATCCAGGTGCTCCAATGGGGATGGCAGATATTGCTGATGTGGTATGGCGTGAATTCCTCAACCACAACCCTGCAAACCCACAATGGGCAAACCGTGACCGTTTCGTATTGTCAAACGGCCATGGCTCTATGTTGCAATATGCGTTATTGCACTTAACAGGTTATGACCTGTCTATTGAAGATTTGAAATCTTTCCGTCAATTGCATTCTAAAACTCCAGGCCACCCAGAATTGGGCTATGCACCGGGTATCGAAACAACCACGGGTCCATTGGGTCAAGGTATTGCAAACGCTGTAGGTTTTGCACTTGCTGAAAAAACTTTAGCGGCTCAATTCAACAAAGAAGACATCACAGTTGTAGATCACAACACATACTGCTTCTTGGGTGACGGTTGTTTAATGGAAGGTGTTTCTCACGAAGCTTGTTCATTGGCAGGTACTTTGGGTCTAGGTAAATTGGTTGTTTACTACGATGACAACGGCATCTCAATTGATGGTGAAGTAGAAGGCTGGTTCTCTGACGACACAGAACAGCGTTTCTTGGCATACGGCTGGCAAGTGCTTAAAGTTGACGGTCATGATGCAGACGCAATCCGCGCAGCAACTGTTGAAGCGAAAGCTGAAACAGCTAAACCAACTTTAATTATCTGTAAAACCATTATTGGTTTAGGTTCTCCAAACAAACAAGGTAAAGAAGATTGCCACGGTGCGCCGCTTGGTAATGATGAAATCGCTTTAACTCGTGAAGCTTTGGGCTGGACAGAAGGTCCATTCGAAATTCCTGCTGATGTATATGCAGCTTGGGATGCAAAAGCGAAAGGTACTACTTCTGAATCTGCTTGGAACGACACATTTGCGGCTTATGCTGCTAAATATCCAACAGAAGCGGCTGAACTCAAACGTCGTCTTTCCGGCGACCTTCCTGCTGACTTCGCTGTAAAAGCGGATGCTTATATTGCAGAAGTAAATGCAAAAGCTGAAACAATCGCTACTCGTAAAGCGAGCCAAAATGCCATTCAAGCATTTGCACCACAGCTTCCAGAAATTCTAGGTGGTTCTGCTGACCTTGCAGGTTCTAACCTGACTTTATGGAAAGGCGCAGAAGGCGTTGAATCTAACCCAGCGGGTAACTACGTTCATTACGGTGTACGTGAATTCGGTATGACTGCAATTGCGAACGGTGTAGCGCTGCATGGCGGTTTCGTTCCTTATGTAGCAACATTCCTGATGTTCATGGAATATGCACGTAATGCAGTACGCATGTCTGCATTGATGAAACAGCGTGTGATTCATGTGTATACACATGACTCAATTGGTCTAGGTGAAGATGGTCCTACACACCAACCTGTAGAGCAAATTGCATCTTTACGTGGTACACCAAATCTAAATACTTGGCGTCCATGTGACACTGTTGAAGCGTCTATTTCTTGGAAATCTGCATTGTTACGTAGCGAAGGCCCTACAGCGTTAATCTTCTCTCGTCAAAACTTGCCATTCCAAACTCGTACAGCAGATCAAATTGCTGACGTAGCGAAAGGCGGTTATGTACTTGCAAAAGAAAAAGGTGAGTTGAAAGCAATCATCATTGCAACAGGTTCAGAAGTTTCATTGGCAATGGATGCTTACGCACAGTTAGAAGGCGTACGTGTGGTTTCTATGCCATGTGCTGAAGAATTCGTAAAACAAGACGCTGCTTACCGTGAAGCGGTTCTTCCAGCTGCGATCCGCGCTCGTGTTGCGGTTGAAGCTGCGCATGTGGATTACTGGTGGAAATTTGTAGGTCTTGACGGCCGTGTAATCGGTATGACGACTTACGGTGAATCTGCTCCAGCAAAAGACTTGTACAAACACTTCGGTATCACAGCTGATGCTGTTGTTGCTGCAGTGAAAGAAATTACCGCTTAATCTGTAAAGATTAACCGTAAAAAAGACGCCCCAGAGAAGGGGCGTTTTTTATTGCAGAGATTAAATTTATTTTTAATTGTGAAATAACGATTTGTAACGAATGAATTAAAGCATTGGTTTAAAATTAATTCATTCATGCAGTATTCAGCCACGGGTGCAATGTTGCCCCAAGTGAGGAAACGATGAGCCTTTACGATCAGATAAATGATGAAATTGTACTGATGGATGCTGGTGAACAGAAATGGATAGGCACGGACTTAGAGCTTGAAGCCATGGTTGCAGTAGAATTGATGCTGCAAGATTTGCAAGAAGACAAAGTGATTAAGATTCGCCGTAAGAACCATGAAAAGCATACAGGCTTGAAGCAAGTTGACCGCATTTTGGTTGAGAAGCTATAAGCTAAATGGTTAAAAAGTCCGATTGTTCGGGCTTTTTATTTGCCTATCGTATTTATAAAAAAGATAAGTTTATAAAACAAATAAGAAAACGTCCTTTCAAGACTCATTATTCTTAAAAAAGAGCGCATTAAATAAAGTGTTTTCAACACATGAAGCTTTATTTCAGTTATAAAAATCCAGTGATCATTTAAAAAAGACATTGAACGTGCAAATACAAATTAAAAATTTAACAGAAATATCAAAAAACCAATGGCAGCCGCTCTGGGAGCTGTATTTAGAATTTTATAAAAGTCAGGTGGCAGATGAGGTGACTGAGCGTACATGGCACAGGTTACATGCTGCTGACTGCGAACATATGTATGGCTTTGCAGCTGTGATTGATCATCAAGTGGTTGGGATCGTGCATGTCATTGAACATGAGAGCTGCTGGACATTGCAGCCTTATGCCTATTTGCAGGACTTATATACCCTTGAGGATTATCGCGGGCAGGGCATTGGCAAGGCGCTGATCGCGAAAGTGAAAGAATATTGTGATCAGCGGCAGTGTGACCGTGTGTATTGGCTGACGCATCAGGACAATGAAACTGCGCAAAAGCTGTATGATCAAATCGCGAGAAAAACCGGATTTATCCAATACCGCTGTCATTAACTCAATGTAAAAGGCCATTTCAAATCAACAGCAGCTTTTGCGCATCTCAGTATTAAGCTGAAACTTTAAAGTTTTTAGCTGAGTCAGCATCTTGCTGAATGATCCATTCTCCACCTACGCGGAATGATGATGCTGAGGCGTAGGTATCTTCCATAAATTGGAAAAAGCTGATTAAACCGTTTTGAACTTTGGCTTTAATTGAAAAAGGCGAGGTGAAAGTATTTTTTGCATAGACTGAGGTGTAGGTGAATTGACCAAATACAGCTACAGTTTCATCTTCAGCGATCATATCCGTGATTTGAAATTCATCGATATTCCAGTAAGTGCCGACATTGGCAAAGGTATAAATATAGATGGCTCTACCTGTTCCAGACCCAGCCCACGGCTCAATTTGTTTAAGTTCTGGGTTGCTGAAGTTTAAGGAAACATACGCCGCGTCTTCTGCAACCAGCAGCTGAGTTGCATTTTCGACGAGTTCTTTTGAAGTATTCATAAGAAATGCCAAAACGACATCTTTGGGAGTTTTAGTGTTTAAGGCTTTTTCAATAGCCAGCGATTGTTCTGTCATTTTTGGGTACTCAGATTTTTATGATGTCTAAAAATCTTAAGTGGATTTGTTTAGAAAACCTACGACTCAGATAGGTTGATGTTTCCTAAATTTAGGATAAATCGTCGGGGAGTAGCTTGAAAAGAATAATTATTTGAAATATATGGAAAATTTAATAATTGAGAGTGGTTGTAGATGCTGCTACAGATTTTACAAAACTATCGTTCTAAACATGCAACAAAACGTTTTATCTTTAAAGCTGTAATACGGCTAAAAATTTATAGACTTAATGGTATTCGAAAGTGAGATAAAAACATGAACTTTAAAGCATTAACAATCGGTTTGGCGGTAGCATCAGTTACAACAATTTCTATGGCAAAACCTGTTGCCTATCAAATTGATCCTACTCATACCGCAACAGTATTTACTTGGAATCATTTTGGTTTCTCAACGCCTTCTGCAAACTTTAGTGACATTCAAGGGACAATCAATGTCGATAATGCAAAACCTGCAAATTCGTCTGTGAATGTGACGATTCCATTATCGAGCTTAAATACCAATGTCAAAGCATTAGATGATCATTTAAAAACAGCTGATTTCTTTGATGCTGAAAAATATCCAAATATCACGTTTAAAAGTACAAAAGTTCAAGCGATCAGCAAAACTAAATACAAAATCACGGGTGATTTAACAGTTAAAAATGTGACTAAACCAGTGGTATTGGATGCTGTATTGAACAAGCAAGCCGTTCACCCAATGACTAAGGCGGAAACGATTGGTTTTAATGCAACGACTTCTTTTGATCGTTCAGCATTTGGTGTCGGTGCATATGTACCGAATGTAGGTGATAAAATTACGGTAAATATTACGACTGAAGCGGCTGTGTCTACAGCAAAGGCAGCAGCGAAATAAGATTTAGCTTCCTCAGCTAAGTTAGGAAAGCACCCATTTGGGTGCTTTTTTATGTCTCGTAGATGAGTATTTGATGAGTGGTCAATCGCGATTGAGCAGCAATAGGCAGCCAAAACTGATGAAAATTCCACCGGTAATGGCGTCAATTTTTTTACTAAATTTTTGATAGTAATGGGTCATTTTAGGTGCTGAGAATAAGACCGCAACCAATGCAAACCAAATCAAACTTTCAATAAAGACTAAAGCCAATAAAGAGCTTTGATCAAAAATGCTGACCTTTGCACTGATCCCAATGGAAAATACACTAGTGAAATAAACCAATGCTTTAGGATTGGCCATATTGGTCAAGAAACCTTGGAATAACAGCGTCAAAGGCGATTTTTTCTGTACAGCTTGCTCGGTTGGTTTCGTTATTGTGCCGAGGTCTTTACTCCATGCAGATTTTAATAACTGAGAGCCTAAATATAAAAGATATAAGCCACCCAAAATCATGAGGCATTGTTGTAACCAAGCCATTTTTTGAAATAGAAAATGTAAGCCACTTATTGCACAAATTGACCAAACTAAAATACTAAGTGATATACCTAATGCGGCAAATAATGCATGTGATCTGGATTGTCGAATAGCACTTTGAGTGACAAAAAAGAAGTCTGGGCCTGGGCTGATGAGAGCAAAAAAGTGGATGAGCGCAATGCTGAGTAAGGGAGTCATTCTAATGGCTTATACGTTTTGAAGTGCAACCGTTATAAGCCATTTAGCATTAAATTAATAGCTGTTTTAAAGCTCAAGCTGTTGTAAAAATTGTTGCAAAATAAGGGGAGCAACACGTTCTAAATGAGGTGCTTGTTGTTGGCTTTGCATGCGCAAATTTGGAATGTTAATTTGTGCTTTATGTAATTCACATGTATGCCCAATCAGCCATTTTTCCATGGCCTGTGCTTCTGCTTCAATATGAAACTGTAGGGCTAAAATATTGGGCCCATAGCTAAACGCTTGATTTGGATAAATTGCCGAGCTGGCGAGTAGCTGTGCATTTGCAGGTAAATCAAAGGTATCGCCATGCCAATGCAGTACAGGCACTTGATCTAATGGCGCTAAAATATTGTGAGTAATGGCTTCAAGCGCTAGGGAACTCCAACCGATTTCTTTGCTATGACCTGCATAAACTTTCGCTCCCAATGCATGCGCAATTAGCTGAGCACCTAAGCAAATGCCTAAAGTCGGTAAATTACTCTCTAAACGTACTTTAAGTAAGTCTAGTTCTTTTTGTAGGAAAGGGTAGTCATTAGTTTCATAAACTCCGATCGGGCCGCCCAAAATGATGGTAAGCCCTGTATGTTGCATAGCTTTACTCAGGTCATCGACACCAGCTTCGAAGTATCTCACCCGATAACCCAATTGGTAAAATACATCTTCCAATGAACCCAAATCTTCAAATGCAAGGTGTTGAATGACGTAAATGGTTTCGTTTAATGCAGTACTCATAGGGATTTTTCAGGATTAAAATTTCAAAATAGAATGTAGCTTGAATTGTCGGAGATTAAAAAGGAAAACTGTAAATTTTTCACAATTGCGAAAAGAGATAAATATAGAAGTTGGCTGAAGCATATTGTTTTTTTCTTTGAATGATTAGGTTCGTTCGTTGAACTTAGCATTTAAAACCTTTGTACTGTGAAGTAAGGGATTCTCGAAAGGCTTTATTGGCAAAATTTATGAGAAAAAGTGCATGATATTTTGATAAAGCTTTGGTTTAGTATAAAAAAAAGATGAAAAACCAATGGAAAAGCGTTTAGAGATGCGTATGATGAAATCTTCGACAAACAACAGTTCATTTTTCTTTTAATATCATCACATAATTAGATAACTGATTTTAAAAGTAAAAAAATATAAGCCAGGGAACTTGTATGCAGTCAAAACATAATCGAGATGCCAGTCTCTTGCATGCGATACATAAAATTTTATTGAAGGAATGGGACCCGTTAGGGATTCGCCGTATTCCTGCTTTACGTGATGAATATGATGATTATTTGCCCAATATTTTTAAATTAATTCAAGAGGATTCTAGTGAATCAGAAATTTTTGAATATTTATGGTGGGTTGAGCAAAAGGTCTTAGAGAAAAAAGGGCGGAAGGAACATACCCTAAAAATTGCGAAAATGTTGAAGGCAATTGAGCGCTAGTTTGCGGTCGTGTACGCATAAAAAAACCGATTCGTTGTCCGTATCGGTTTTTTATTTTAAATCTCTTAGAAGTCTCTTAGGAACGGTTTAGAATTTCTTTTCTAAGGTAAACATAAAGCTTGGAATTGCTTCATTGATACGAGATTGGTATAGCGCGCCAGAACTTTGTTCTTTTAACACTTCTTTATAATCTGAGCTGAAAATATTACGTGCATTGACCGATGCAGACCAATTTTGATCAAAGCGTTTAGTAAAACTCACATCCATGTTAACACGTTCATTGCTGGTGCGATTGTACGGTTCGTTGCTCAGTGCACGTGTATATTCAGGGGTGTAATTGAGGTTCACACTTGTTGCAATACGCCACGGTTGATAGTTATAAGATAAACCAGCACTTGCGGTATAAGGTGCAACATCGCTTGCCAAACGATCAGAGCCGTCAGTTTCTTCAATTTTTGCACGTACAGTTGAAAGCTGAGCATTCAACATAAATGAATGACCATTCTCCGTTTGCTTCAGTGCATAACGTCCAGCAATTTCCACACCATAAGTAGTTGCACTATCTTGGTTATATGGACGTTCGACAAAACGGCAATCGGTATTTCCTGTTTCGCAACGACCGCCTGTAGCATTTTCTGACAGGATCGATTTTTCGATATAGTCATTAATTTCTCGATAATATGCAGTGATATTTACGCCGCCAGCAGGGGTGTTATAGCCTATGGTTGTTTCGTAAGCATTGATGGTTTCAGGTCGTAAGTCAGGATTACCCCCACGGTCAGGGTTGTTTAGTGTCCCTGCATCGCTATCTGTAGAAACTGAAACAGTCGGCATCAATTGATTGCTACGTGGGTTTTTAAAAGCCTGACTCAAGTTGGTTTGGAGTGACCATTGCTCATTAAAGTCAAAACGGTGTGCTAATACAGGACTCAAATGCTGATCTTGATAATCCTCTAAACCGGAACGATCAATCCACTCTTGGCGTACACCTAAAGTTAATGTTTGGCGCTGCGTATATCTCCAACTACCTTCGACATATGCAGCATATAATTGTTCATCTAAGGTCTCTGCAATATTGCTTTCAAGTTCATTGCTACGTAGGTCGGTACCAAATTTTATTTGCCGTTTTGAGTCGAACTTTCGGACACCGTCGTAGCGTAAGCCATATTCATTAATTTGTTCGTCAATATACGATTGAGAATCACTAAATTCTGTCAATTCAGTTTCATTTTGCTGTTCGATAGATAAGCGAATTTTGTCTGAATTTCCTTGGTCTTTACGCTCATACCGTGTGTTGAGACGAATGCTGTCATTTTTATCTTTTTGGACTTGGGAGCCACTTGAACCTTCGCTTTCATTGTTGCGATAAAACATTTCAGCGACCAATTTTTGTTGATCATCAAGTTGATATTCAACACGTGGGGTGAGCATTTGCGACGTACGATTGGTGATGCGTTTTTGAGTTTTCGTTCCTGTTGCATCTTGTGTACGGGTGAGTGTATCTGAATCATTCCACATTTGGCTCCCAGATAAACTATAGATCCAAGGGTCTGATCGACCATCCATTTGAAAGTTTAAATTGGTGCGTTCTTCTTCACGTGTATTTGACTTCGTCAGGCCATAACCAGCACGTACAGAGCCACTTAAACGTGTGCCATTCAATGGTTCTTTTAAAATAATATTAATGACTGCAGATGAAGCAACAGAGCCTTGAGCGACGCTCGGTTGTTTGGTGATTTCAAGGCGTTCGATCATTTCGGGCGTAATGCTATCAACAACTGACATGCCACCACGAGGACCACCTTGTACAGGTTCACCATTGATTAAGAACACGGGTGCACCACCACCACGGAAACGCATGCCGCGAGCACCTGCACCACCACGTGGACCACCGCCAGCACCAGGGAGTTGAAATCCTGCAGCACGACGCAGTGCATCATTGATGGACTGATCGCCAAATTTCAACATTTCATCACGGCTTATGATGGTTTTTGCGACAGCACTGATATCTGGGTCTTTGGGCTTAGTGCTTGCTGTTGGAACTTCAAATGTTAAAGCTTCCATTTGCTGAACTGCTGCAGATTCTTGGGGATTTTGAACAGTATCTGCGGCCCAAATTGATGTTGAGATCGTAAGTAATGCGTAACTTAAGCTGGTCAGTTTGAGTGTGGTGTGCGCGCCGTGCATTATTTGGTTGTCCAAATGTAATTTTGGCAAAGAATAACGGAAAATTATGGAGAAAAATTGAGGAGAATAACCAAGATGAGCATTTCATCTGATTATTTTTTAACAGGTAGGCGAAAGGTCATATTGCAATAAGGAAAGCCTTATTCGTTGGGGGAAAATTAAGGCCTATTAACGCCGCTACAATATAATAAATCACTGATGTGACGCAGTAACATCAGAAGCGTACTTTGCTTCAAATAATAAAGATACGCGGTAATGTCATCCGCAATTGTTTGAGACAGGACGACTTCTAATCAAAATGTTTTTGCGATACGTTGAATAATTTGACGGTAGTGAACGAGTTTTGTTGGTGAGGTGCATTGCACCGCAAAATGGTCTCCTTGCGAAGCACGCTTCTCATTTTGCCGAATGAGAAACAACGTTTCGTAAAGTACCCCCAGCCGAAGGCTAATCCCTGTATTTAATCCCTAAATGTAAGACTTCGTCGAATAGACGTAAATATTATTTTAAAAATGCGAAATGACTTTTATGTGCATAACATGAGTAAATAAATCTAAAAATAAGCCTTTGAAGAAAAATTTAAACATAAAAAAACCCTCATCTTTCGATGAGGGTTTTTCGTATTCTGGAGCGGGAAAGGAGACTCGAACTCCCGACCCCAACCTTGGCAAGGTTATGCTCTACCAACTGAGCTATTCCCGCAATGAGGTGAATTATAGAGAATTTCACACAACTGTCAACTCTCTATGCTTCTGTTTGCTTAATTAATCAGCACGGCGCCAAATAGTGCCTTGACGAGTATCTTCAAGAACAACCCCTTGATCTAACAAAGATTGGCGAATGTCATCTGCTTTGGCAAATTCTTTGGCTTTTTTCGCATCTTTACGTTTTTGAATTAAATCTTCAATCTGTTCTTCTGATAAGCCTAATGCTTCCTGACCGATATCAGATTTCAGGAAATCATCCACATTGTGTTGCACCAAACCTAAAATATTGGTCAAGTGACGCAATGTCGAATAATACACAGCCGCTTGTTCAGCATTTTCATCTTTTACGGCACGGTTCAATTCTTTGTTGACTTCAAACAATATCGCAATTGCTTCTGCGGTGTTGAAATCATCACGCATAGCGGCATTAAAGCGCTCAACTAAAGCATCATCCAAAGTTTCTACGGTTTTTTCACCATAGACTTGCTGATAAGCTTTAAATGAATGATAGAAACGGGAAAGGGTATTTTTCGCTTCTTTTAAAGCAGTGTCAGAGAAGTTTACTGGGCTACGGTAATGTGATGACACAATAAAGAAGCGAATCACTTCAGGGTGGAATTTATCCATCACATCACGAATAGTGAAGAAGTTACCTAAAGACTTCGACATTTTTTCGCCATCGACATTAATAAAGCCGACATGCATCCAGTAATTAACATACTGTTCGCCAGTAGATGCCTCAGATTGCGCAATTTCATTTTCATGATGCGGGAAAGTTAAGTCTGAACCACCACCATGAATATCAAAATGGTTACCTAAGCAGCAGGTCGACATCGCTGAACATTCAATATGCCAGCCCGGACGGCCATTGCCCCAAGGCGAAGCCCAAGAAGGTTCATTTTCTTTGGCATGTTTCCAAAGCACGAAGTCAAAAGGATGTTTCTTTTCTACTTCTACATCAACACGTTCAGAAGCACCAGCCTGCATGTCGTCAAGTTTACGACCCGAAAGACGACCATATTTGGCAAACTTTTCAACTTCAAAATAAACATCGCCATTTGCAGATGGATATGCTGTACCTTTGTTAACCAAGTTATCAATCATATTCTGCATTTGATCGATATAGTCTGTTGCACGTGGTGCTTCATCAGGTGCTGTACAACCTAAATTGGCAGCATCTTCGTTCATGGCCTTGATAAAGCGATCGGTTAAAGCAGTAATGCTTTCGCCATTTTCATTGGCACGGGCAATGATTTTGTCGTCAATATCGGTAATGTTGCGAACGTATTTAACGTTCCAGCCCTGACTGCGCAGGAAACGGATAATGTAGTCGAATGCAACCATAACTCGAGCATGACCAATATGACAGTAGTCATACACGGTCATTCCACAGACATACATGTCGATATGTCCTTCTTTACGAGGTACGAATTCTACTTTTTTACGTTGCTCTGAGTTATATAGAACAAAAGGTTGCATAGGTCTTCAAATTGTTTCTACCAAAAGATGGCTCATCTTAACCTAAGCATTTTTATTCATAAAGTTAAAACCCAAAAAAGCAGATATTTTTTAATGCTTGATGTCTTTGCGTTGCTAAAAATAGCGTTGAAGGTTAATTGGATTCGGGCTGAATCTAATTCGAATACTGAATTTGTTTTATCTGTCCGTAAGATAAAAATGAAGAAATGCATCTTTTCTGCATAATTCATGAATTCTTATACATTTGGAAACGTGCTATTTGCATAGATATGATAAAATTGTGAAAATTTTTTATTTTGAAAGTGAGAGCGCACCTCTCACGGCTTAAGGTATAACAACTTTGAATCCACCAAATATGCCGAATCAAGTCGATTTTCAGAAAGTCGCATTAGAAACTTTGCGTATTGAAGAGCATGCTTTACAAGTATTAGCGACGCAAATAGATGATCGTTTTAGCCAAGCCTGCGAAATCATTTTACAGTGCAAAGGGCGTTTAGTGATTACTGGTATGGGTAAATCGGGTCATATCGGTCGTAAAATGGCCGCTACGTTTGCCTCGACAGGTACGCCATCTTTTTTCATGCATCCGGGTGAAGCTGGACATGGTGATTTGGGCATGTTGGTTAAAGGTGATGTGCTCATTGCAATTTCAAACTCAGGTAAGAGTGATGAAATTATGATGCTCATGCCGTTGATCAAACATTTGGGCATTCCTCTAATTACCATGAGTGGCGACAATAAAGGCCCAATGCCACAAAATGCCGATGTCGCATTGACCTTGGGTAATATTCAAGAAGCATGCCCTTTGGGTCTAGCGCCGACTTCAAGTACCACTGCAACATTAGCCTTAGGTGATGCCCTTGCAGTTGCATTATTGGATGCACGTGGCTTTACCTCAGATGATTTCGCACGTTCTCATCCTGCTGGAGCTTTGGGTAAGCGTTTGTTATTGCATGTAAAACATCTTATGCATACAGGTGAAGACTTACCCAAAGTGTCGCCAGAGACACCAATGAATAAAGTTCTGTACGAAATTTCAAATAAACGTTTGGGTCTCACCACGATTGTCGATGAAAACGATACCTTATTGGGTATCTTTACCGACGGTGACTTACGTCGTTTGATTGATAAACAGCAAGGCTTTGATGTGAATATGAAAGTCTCAGAAGTGATGATTAAAAATCCTTTGACGATTTCACAAGAAGAACGTGCGGTACATGCTTTAGAACGCATGAACGAAAAGAAAATTACACAATTTGTAGTTGTTGATGATGCCAATAAAGTGATTGGGATTATCAGCATGCATGATCTGATTCAGGCTGGGGTAAATTAAGAAAATGGCATCGTATGTATTGCTAGAACAAGCGCGTCACATAGAAGCACTGGTACTGGATGTAGATGGAATTTTAAGTGATGGATTTGTAACGTTGACCAATAGTGGCGATGAAATCAAATCTTTTGATATTCGTGATGGCTTGGGCATGAAGTTAGTGCAAAAAGCGGGTATCAAAGTCATCATTATTACCGGCCGTAAAAGTAATATTGTTGAAAAACGCATGTCTGACTTAGGTGTCGATTTGGTCTTTCAAGGACGTGAAGACAAAGGTGTTGCCTTGACTGAAGCCTGTGCACAGTTTGGTATTGATCCTTCAGATTGCCTATATATGGGTGATGATTGGCCGGATCTTTCAGCCTTTGCTATTGCAGGGATGAAAGTGACCGTACCAAATGGACATTTAGAAGTACGTCGCCGTGCAGATCTTGTTACTCAGGCGATGGGTGGACGTGGTGCTGTTCGTGAAATCTGCGATATGCTTTTGGTTTCTAAAGGTGTATACCAGGAACTACTTGAAAAATATGCAAGTGCACCTTATTAATAAATTGATACAGTCATTGGATTGAATCTCCGCTTATGGATACTAAAGTTTTATATGTGACAGCTGTGGTCATTGCTGCAGTAAGCGGTGGTTTTTACTATTTCGGTGGAAAGGGTAATAAGCTTCAGGCAGACTCTTCGAAAAGTATGACTTACTCAGCTGAAAACATTAACCTGACACAGACTGATGAGCAGGGAAAATTGCATATTCGTGCGCAAGTCGATCGACTTGAGCAGGATTTGCAAAAGCAAACGTCTCATTTGGTCAATCTGAAAGCATCGACCTATCAAGATGGTGCTGTCGATGCCACGTTTTTTGCCAAACAAGCCAATGGTATGGACGATAACCAAAAAGTCGTGCTGAGTGACAATGTGGTTGCAACAAAATTGATGCGTGAAGGGCAAATGGAGTTTCGTACTGAGGAACTAACTGCTTTTCCAAAACAGCGTGAAATAGAAACGGACAAGACTGTAACGGTGATTTCACCACAAGCCGAATTTGTCAGCCAAGGTTTAAAAGCAAATTTAAACGACGGTCAATACGAATTTTTTAATATTCGAGGAAAGTATGAACCATAATTTTAATCGAAAAACTGCAAAAACTTTCCTAAAACGTACAGCGCTAATCGGTTCACTGGCGTTATGTTCAGTTGCAGCTTTTGCTTTGCCTTCAGATCGTAATCAACCGATTTCATTGGTTGCCGATCGTGCAACGTTTAATGAAAAAACCGGGATTACGACGTATACCGGTAATGTCATCATTGAACAGGGTTCGATGAAGCTTCAGGCAAACTCAATTGTTGCGAACTTAAACAGCAAAAAAGAGATCAGTACGATTACAGCAACGGGTGGGCCAGCACATTTCCAACAAAAAACTGACCCTGCCAAAGGCTATGCAAAAGGCCAAGCGCAAAAGATCGTCTACAATGCTGAAACAGGTATTATCACCATGACGGGTGGTGCTTTGTTACAACAAGATGGTGCAAGTATTCGTGGTAATAGCCTGAAATACAGTATGAATAAAGGCGATATCGTTGCTGAAGGTACACCAAATAAATCTGGATCTTCTTCAGGTCGTGTTCAAATCGTGATTCCACCGTCAAGCACTAAGTCCTTCCCAGGAGCACGTGATTAATGGAGCAAACCTCGCAAGTTCAAACTTTATGTATTAAACATTTAGCCAAAAACTACAGTAAGCGTTGGGTGGTAAAGGATGTGTCCTTTAGCATGCAAAGTGGTCAAATTGTGGGTTTACTTGGTCCAAATGGTGCAGGTAAAACTACAAGTTTCTATATGGTTGTTGGCCTAGTGCGTATGGATAAAGGTGAGATTCATTTAGATGATCTTGATTTGTCTGACTTGGCAATGCATGAGCGCGCACGTAAAGGTATTGGTTATCTACCTCAGGAAGCATCTATTTTTAGAAAATTAACCATTTCTGAAAATATCATGTCGATTTTAGAAACCCGTAAAGATCTAAATAAGCAACAACGTCAGCAACGTTTAACAGAATTGCTTGCTGACTTTAAAATCACACACATCAAAGATTCTCTTGGTATGAGTGTATCGGGTGGTGAGCGACGTCGTGCGGAAATCGCACGTGCGTTAGCTGCAGACCCTAAATTTATGTTGCTAGATGAACCTTTTGCAGGGGTCGATCCTATTTCAGTGGGTGATATCAAAGACATTATCCGAACATTGAAAGATCGTGGTATTGGTGTATTAATTACCGACCATAATGTGCGAGAAACCCTTGCGATTTGTGAGCATGCCTATATCGTGAGCGAAGGCTCAGTGATTGCAGAAGGTACTCCAGAAGAAGTGCTTGCAGATGAGACGGTACGTAAAGTTTATCTTGGTGATGATTTTATCGTTTAATTGAATAATATAAGAAATTTCCCGTTGAATGGCGCTAGTTTCATTCAGCGGGTTTATGTTATTGTCTGAAATGACAAAAACTGAGCGATTAATCTAAAAAATTAACAAGAATTCAGTCTACTTTAAACTAAAAATACGACCTGCAAAAATCATGCGATTACGAAAGATGAATGGTCTTCAATCAAGCCTCCAGCATTGGGGGCTTTTTTGTGGATGTAAGTCTTTCAAAAAACGCTATAATATCCTTTGATACAGGATCTAAAGACGTTATGCCATTTACACTCGCCGCACAGTTTGAATATGAAGAAGACATTAAAAAAAGTCGTTTTCAAGCCATCGCAGTTCCTGTGGAAAATGAACAAGCCGTTAAAGAATTTCTCGAAGCCAATAAAGATATCTCAACAACACATCAGTGTTGGGCATGGAAAATTGGACATACCGTACGTTTTAATGATGATGGTGAGCCTTCAGGCACAGCAGGTCGGCCCATTCTAGCAACCATAGAAGGGAATGACCTAACCAACGTGTTGGTCTTGGTTAATCGTTGGTATGGTGGAATTAAGCTCGGGACAGGGGGATTGGTACGTGCCTATGGTGGCTGTGCAGGTCAATGCCTGTTGCAGGCTGAAAAAATTGAACTTATTGAGAAGAAAAAAGTGCAATTTAGTTGTCAGTTTAATGAATGGGCAATTTTCCAATATGAACTCAATCAGCAGCAAATTGAATTTCAGGAAGACTATACAGCGCAGGGCGTAAATGTACTTACATCATTGCAAATTCATCAAATCCAACCGCTACAGTTAAAAATTCAGGATATAACTCGCGGACGTGAACAATTGCATATCATCGAGGCTGCTGAAGGTGAATGAAATAGATCCATTATTGAAATATCGAGAGCAACATAAGCATCGTCTGAATTATATGCCTTGGTTGTATTGGTCACTCAAACCGAAAAATCGTGGTTGGGCTGAAGCTTGGCAACACGAATATCAAGACTATCTCAAATCGATGGAAACTGTTGAAATTGGTAAAAACTGTTTTATATCGCCATTGGCTCATATTTTTGCCGAACCAGGACGTAAGATTGTCATTGGAGATAACAGCTTTATCGCTGCAGATTGCACCCTGCATGGCCCAATTGAAATTGGCAATGAAGTGGCGATCAATCATCACTGTATTTTAGATGGTGGGCGAGTGGGTATCAAAATTCACGATCAGGTTCGTATGGCGGCATATTGCCATTTATACGCTTTTGATCATGGAATGGATGTCAATCAACCGATCTATCAGCAAGCTGTACGATCACAAGGGATTGAGATAGAGCGTGATGTTTGGCTAGGTGCGCATGTTGGAATCAAGGATGGCATTCACATTGCTGAGCAGGCTGTGGTCGGCATGAACAGTATGGTGACGAAAAATGTCGAAGCACGTGCCATTATTGCGGGAAATCCTGCAAAACTCATTCGATATCGTGAATAAATAATCGCCAAATAGGTCATAAATCGTTTTTATGCTTACACAAATGCATGCACAGTGAAACAGAGTTGTGATAAGTTAAAAATAACAAACAACATTTTATAGCCAAGCAATAATAAAACGAGGGCTAATCATGAAACGAGTTATCGCCTGTATCGACTCTTCTCCATGCATTAATGCACTAGCTGATGCTGCTGCTTGGGTTGCTAAACAAACTCACCGTGAGTTGGTTTTACTGCAAATACTTGATTACTATCCGGCAAGTTATCACTTAGGTGAAATCAGTGGAGTGATTGGGTTTGAAAGTAATGCTATGCTCTTGAAAGAACTCGCGGAGTTAGAACAAAAACAAAGTGATTTAGCGTTAGATTATAGTAATAACTTGCTCAAACACATTTCTGAAATGATCCAAGATAAGCATGGTATTCAAACCACCCATATTCAGGAAAAGGGCGACTTCTTAGAGCAAAGTTTTAATGTGTTGCAAGATGACGATATTGTTTTAATTGGTCGCGTGGGTGAACGTTCAGCAGAGCGCAATAAGCCGCTTGGTAGTAATGTTGAAAACTTTATACGTGGTGCAAGTTGTACAGTTATGACTGTAGGGCCAACGTTTAAACCACCGACTCGTTTTATTTTTGCCTATGAATATTCGCCTAAATGTGTTGAGTTAATGAAGCGTGTGGCACAAAGTGACCTACTCAAACTTTTACAATGTCATTTGGTCTATGTTGGAGATCACCCACAAATCTTGGATGATCCAAAAAATTATTTAACCAATGCGGGTCTCGATGTGGTGACGGAATACCGCTATGGCGATGTTTCGGAAAATATTCTGGACTATCAACAAGAGCATGGCATTCAGTTAATCGTACTGGGGGCGTTTAGTCACAGTAAAATCCATCAGTTCTTCTTGGGCAGTATTACCACCAGTATTTTCAGAAATTCGAGTGTTCCATTGTTGGTTGTAAAATAAGTTGAGCAAACGAACAGAGTTGATTTAAAAACAATCAGAGTTATCCTCATAAATTGTGGATAACTCTGTGTGCAGTGTTTATAAGTAATTGTTTTGAAAATAAAATACTGTATTGATTATTTTTTATACCTTTACTCAAGATGTCTAAAAAACACCTCGATTTAGATTATTTAACGATTGCAATTGCAAAACCATCATGACCTTTACAACCTACAGTTTGAAGTGCCGTGCAGGATAAAATTTTCGGATGATTTTGCATGGCTTTGAACATATCTCGGATACCTTCAATACTTGGCTTGTGGTTTTCGGCATTCAGAATCTCACCTGCACGAATCACATTGTCTAAAACAATCACTGTACCTGAATGAGATAAATTTAGGCTTAATTCTAAATATTCAGGGTAGCTCTGTTTGTCTGCATCGACAAAAATAAAGTCAAAAGCTTCAGTATCTTCAGGAAGGGCACGTAAAATATCTGCCGCGCGACCACATTTTAGTTCTATCGTTTGTGCAAGCTTTGCATTATCAATATTTTCTTGACCGAGGGCAGCATGTGTATCACGACCTTCAATGGTCAGAATGTAACCATCTTCAGGTAAGGCACGTGCTAACCACATGGTGCTATAGGCTGCAAAAGTTCCAAGTTCTAAAACGCGTTTACACTTGTTCATTTGGATTAACATTTGAAGCAGCATGCCTTGATTAGCCGCTACAGCAAGATGATCAGGAAAGCCACGTTCATCCGTATGTTGAAGTGTTTGGGTCAATATTGGATCTTCAGGAATTAAATGTGAATCGATGTAAGCATCAATGTCTGTCCACATTTGTTGCATGTTGTCGCACCTCGTGATTGATGCAAGCATTTTAAACCTTTCCACTAACATCGCAATTTATTGTTCTGTATTTGCATATTTTATGCACAAAAAAGACCTCCGAAGAGGTCTTGATATGACGATGTAATGTTTTAGTAATTACACATTGATGAGCGGCTTGAGTGATCAGGCCCCCAAGTACGGTAGCCTTGAGTATCAATATGAATTTGTCCGCTGGCATATAGACCTAGGCCCATATTGAGGCTTTGCCCATGTTGTGACCAAAATTGGCATAAACGGAACTTGGTATTTTCAATATAACTATAGTCTTCGGGCTGTGGATACGCAGGTCCAATACGGAAATCAATCGCCGAGTTATATAGGTGACGAGATGAACTTGCACCACCGGCACATTGGTTCAAAGGCAAATCACGATAAACCGAAGTCACTTCAAAGTCCGTTAAGATATTGGCCGCAACTAAATATTTAAAGACACGTAAGGTTGCAATTTGGTTTTGCCATAATTCACGGTTAGGCACCATATATTCTGAGCGACCACATTTTTGCCAGTCACGTGCAGTACGCATCAGCTCAAATGATGGAATGATATTGCCTACACCATTTTTCTCTAAAAAGACTTCATAGTCTCGGACACGACGTAAATTATCGACAGACGCGACCCATGAGTTGTATGCATAAGGCACCACTTTAGGCGGGGCTTGTCTGATGGTCGTCACTTTTTCTTGAGGTATGTAAATACGTTTACCGTCGGGAGTTGTAATAGTGTGACCTTGTTTTTGTGGTGTAGTTGTACAACCAATGAAAACAAGAGGGAATATTGCAACGGACAATAATCCCTTGAGTAAATGCTTCATTATAGAAATCAATTATTTATAAACTCGTTCTATTTTAATCCAATTTGATTGAGAAAATTTGAATAATTTGCAATGAAATGTGTGTTTTAAGTATAAAAAAGATCAGCATGTGCTGATCTTTTCATGAAAGCGTAAAATTACTTTTCAAGATATTGTAATTTATCAGCTTTACCGTTCCACTCTTCACGGTCGGCAGGTTGATCACCAATTTGAGTGATGTTCGGCCATTTTTGAGAAAGTTCAGTATTAAGTTCGATAAATACTTCTTGACCTTCAGGTAACTCATCTTCAGAGAAAATCGCGTTAGCTGGACACTCAGGTTCACATAGCGCACAGTCGATACATTCATCTGGATTAATAACAAGGAAGTTTGGACCTTCATAGAAACAGTCAACAGGGCAAACTTCTACGCAGTCTTGATATTTACATTTAATACAGTTTTCAGTGACAACAAAGGTCATGGCGACAGCTACCTAAAAAATATGGTTCTAATAAACTAATGGTGTATTTTAGGCAAAAAATAGGGTAACTAACAATTCCTTTTATTGATAATTATTATATGCAGTGCTGTTAAAATCACTAAAAACTGAACAATTTATGTAAATTTCACAATGAATGAGAATCATACTCAAAAACTAATTAAATTACATCTGTTTATCGAACAATATTTTTAATGTGTATTTTAAGCATGAAACATTTAACAACATTAATTTTTTATCAATTTATTGCTGAATAGCCGCAGTAGTAGATAGCAAATATTTACTAATTTACACATTTAAATGGAGTCAATGCAAAGAACACCTTCATAGGTGTTCTTTGCATATCTCATCTATCGCTTCTGCTAAATTTAGATCTTAAGTAAATCCTTTAAGGCGTAAAGCTGTTGTAGTGCTTCGCGTGGACTTAAGTTATCTACATCTAAATCTGCTAAGGCATCAAGTACGGGCGATGTTTTTTCAACTTCCACCACGCGTTCAATGACTTCGGGCTCTGTGAGTGCCGAGAATAGATCGGTTTGTACAGCAGTATTGAGTTGCTGTTTTTGCTGAGTTTCTAAAATACGAAGTCGATTTTGCGCTTCTTTGATCACTGCTGCGGGAATACCCGCAAGCTTTGCCACCTGTAGACCATGACTTTGACTCGCCGGGCCTTGTTGGACTTTATGTAATAGGATCAAGTTGCCATTTAGCTCACGAGCAGTTACATGATAGTTATCGATATTAGCGTCTTTGCCTAACTCGGTGAGTTCAAAATAATGCGTTGCAAATAGGCATAAACATTTAATACGACGCGTGAGATCGAGTACACATGCCCACGCCAAAGATAAGCCGTCATAGGTACTCGTACCACGCCCAACTTCATCCATCAGTACCAGTGATTGATTGGTTGCATGATGAAGAATCTGAGAGGTTTCAGTCATTTCCACCATGAAGGTTGATTTGCCTGTAGATAAGTCGTCGGCAGATCCAATACGGGTAAATATCCGGTCGATCGGCCCTAAAATGGCAGATTGGGCAGGGACAAAGCTACCACAGTAGGCTAATAAGCTGATTAAGGCAGTTTGGCGCATAAAGGTCGATTTACCGCCCATATTTGGCCCTGTGATAATCGCCATACGGTGATTAAAGTCCAAACTGGTATCATTTGGGGTAAATGCCGATTTGCTCAGAGATTCCACAACAGGGTGACGTCCGGCTTTGATTTTGATCCCAACTTCAGGGCTATATTCAGGACGTGACCAATTGCGTAATCGAGCTTGATGGGCAAAATTAGCCAGTAAATCAATTTGCGCTATAGCGGCGCTCATCATTTGTAAGTTGCCAATATCTGCACGTAACTCATCAAGTAATAGCTCAAAGAGCATTTTTTCGCGCGCTAATGCCCGTGACTCACTCGAAAGCACCTTATCTTCAAACGATTTCAGCTCAGGGGTAATGTAGCGTTCCGCATTTTTTAGGGTTTGGCGGCGAATATAATGATCAGGTGCTTGCTCAGCCTGCGCTCGAGTGAGTTCAATATAGTAGCCACTGACACGGTTATAGCCAATTTTTAAGGTTGCAATGCCGGTTTGTTCACGCTCTTTGATTTCGAGATCGATGAGGAATTGTCCTGCATGGTCACGAATTTTACGCAGTTCATCGAGTTCAGCGTCGAAGCCCTCAGCAATCACATTACCATCACGTAAAAGCACCGGCGGGTTTTCTACGATGGCAGACATGAGACGCTCATGTAAGCCGTGAAAATCACCCATTTCATCATTTAACTGAGCGATCAGCTTAGATTGGTGTGACTGAATGATCGGTTCAAGTGCATGTCGAAGATAGGGAATTTGTGCACAAGTTTGACGTAACTGAACTAGGTCTCGTGGACGAGCACTGCCGAGAGCTACACGAGATAGCACACGTTCAATATCGCCAATTTCTTTGAGAACTAAGCGGATCGGAGACTCATGATAGCCTTGCAGCATCGCTTGTGATGCATCTAAACGTGCATCCAATAAAGCGGTATCTCGTAAAGGCTGCATTAAGGTACGACTTAATAGACGGCCACCCATCGCAGTTTGGCAATCATTGATCAGTTGGAACAGGGAAGTGCCATGTTCAAATAAAGGATCAATCAGTTCTAAGTTACGACGAGTGACGGGATCGAGCGCCACGAAATCACTACTTTGTTCGAGTTGAATGCTGCGAATATGGGGTAAAGCGGTTTTTTGAGTGACTTTAGCATAGTGAATCAAAGCCGCCGCGGCAGCTTTCGCCAAAGGCAAATGGTCAATACCAAAACCTGAAAGTGTGGCTACGGCAAATTGATCACATAGGGTTTTTTGCGCGTTATTTAAATTAAAGTCGACGTTTGGACGCTTGGTAACAGGGCAGTCTAATTGACGTTTAATTTGTTCGACAATATTCGGGTCAATAAGATCTTCATCAATCAAAATTTCGCTCGGCATTAAACGTGAAAGTTCGATTGCTAATTGTTCCAGCTGATAGTCCATTTGCTGAACTTTGAAAATACCTGCACTGAGGTCTAGTAAAGCAATCCCGATTTGATTTTGTTGTAAGCAGATCGCGACTAAATTGGAACTTTGATGAGAGGCAATCAGTGCATCATCCGTTAATGTCCCTGGGGTAATGATACGGACAATACCGCGCTCAACCGGCCCTTTGCCTGTCACCTCACCAATTTGCTCGCAGATCACCACCGTTTCACCTTTTTTTACAAGGCGGGCTAAATAGCCTTCAGCAGCATGGTATGGGACACCTGCCATTGGAATAGGCTCACCATTGGCTTTACCACGATGTGTCAGTGTAATTCCTAAGAGTTTTGCTGCTTTATGCGCATCTTCAAAAAAGAGCTCATAAAAATCACCCATCCGATAAAACATCAGTGAATGCGGATTTTGTATTTTGACTGACATGTACTGTTGCATCATCGGGGTCAGGGTTGAAAGGTCAACTTTGGAATTATCAGCTTGCATGAAACGAAATACCTTAAAATAAAAATTTGTGCGCTGCTAAACGAAAAACACTGTTTTGATGAAAATTGGATTTAGAAAAAGTCCTTATATTTATATTGTCTCTTCATTCAAAACCACAGGTGTACGTTAACAAATCGTGTTGCTGATTCTAGCAAAAAAAGTGACAGGAAAATGCCAGAAAAGGTTTGTCTGCATGTAAAAAAAGCAGTCAAAATATTATTTATAAACGCTAAAAAGTCTGTGTGTAAATTCAACAATGGATAAATTCACAAAGCGATAGACTGACTCAAACATCTAGCTGCGCTTCAGCCTGAGCTAATCGATGTTGGTTGCGACCGCTGCCTTTTGCAAGGTAAAGCGCTTGATCGGCAGCCAATATAAATTTTTGAATTTGATCAGATTCAGATGGAATGATCGTTTTCGTACCGATGCTAATCTTCACAAATTTAGACATATGGCTGGCTGGATGTGGAAGTTCGAGTAATTAAATTCTGCATAATAAATCGGCTGCCAAAGGTTCAATTTTCAGCTTCAGTTAACACCCTAAAGAGGAGTAAAAACTCTTCGCTGCCATAGTGTGCAGCTAACTCACCATTTCGATTAGTGATTTGAGACAAAACCTCAGTAATTTGTGTGAGGCAGATGTCACCCGCCTGATGACCTAAATGATCATTTTAATTTCAAAAAAATTGATATCGATCACCATGATGCTTAAAGGCTGTTGATGGCGTAGGGCATAATGCCATAGCTGTTCTAAAGCTCCTTATAACGGACGACGGTTTGCTAGCAGTCAGTGGGTCATGTTCTACCAACCCGCAACCATGGCAATATAAAAAAGCATACCTACAAAGGCATAGATGATGACCACGGCATACTTCATGGCTGCATGTAATAGCGCATCATTGTGATCATTACAAATCATAGTAAAGATGATAAATATGATCGCAACAACGCACATCGAGCCTAGACAAGTATAAACACTAAAATAAGGGTTTAATGCGGAACAAAAGATAAATCCCATGCAATCGGAATGATAAACACTACCCAAATATACAGAGGAATCTACAAAAACTGCATTATGGGATCACTTGATAAATCCACGTACATGACAGAGCATACAGGAGAAAAATAATGATTCCGCGAAAACGAAATTCTTTCGCCGCTTCATCGCGGTAGAGCGGCTGATAAATGGATTCTAAATTTGGCGTAAAATAAACTTTATTTAATCGAGTTTTGATTAAACCCTCAATTTCATCCCGATGAAGTAACTTTGAGCCTTTTAATTTCATAATTCGATATGCTCATAAAAAATTTAGGATATGTGCACAACTTTTTTGTCTATATTTAACCCGTATTTATCTCTAATATAAGATTTGTATAAAATTTAACAAGTGATTTTGAGTTTTAAAATGATTAAAAAATAAAGGCTTATATAATAATTATGTGAATATTGGCATATTCAAGTAAATGCAGAAATGAAAAAAACCGATCCTGAGATCGGTTTTAAAATATGTAGATCAAATTAAATGCTGTATTGGATTATGGTTTATAGAGGCCAAGTTCAATCAAATGCAAACGTAATATACGGCGTAGTTCGAGTACAGCTTCTGGGGTTTCTTGAATTGAATGACCACCTTTAATGATCTTTTCTGAAACAGCACCCTCTAAATGCGCACTGGTGTATGGCACGACATCATCTGAGATTACATTTTTATCTTGGCTGTTGGTGTTATTTCCCATAATTGAGTGAAACTTCAAACCTATACGTGGCTGAATATCTTCAGTGAGCGCAATAAATTTGGATTGGTGGCTTAAGTCACTTGGTCCATTTTGGATTAAGCCGTGGTCGATTTCACGGAATAAATCTTTCAGGTCTTCTTCCTGAGTTAACACATCACCCATGGCTGATAAGAAAGCGCCCGGAAGTTTAATGATTTTTCGAGCAGCTTTGGTAAACCAACGATCTGCGTATTCAGTACCACGATGCGGTGCAGCCAAGAAAATCGCACGGCTGAAATTTGGAATATCGTCAATTACCATACGCTGCTTCACGACTGGAATATTGCGGTACTGATTTAATTGACGTGAGTTCATCATTTTCAAAGCAGATTGTGTGGTATCGGCTTGGCTAACCAGTAGTCGTGCAATAATTCCGCCCATACTATGACCAACTAAAACCGCATCTTTTTTAGCTGCAGCATTGGCGTCGACTTTATTAAAAGTTTGAGTCAATATGGAATAAATTTGGAAGCGGCTTTCAATAATCGGCATGTTGGTTGAGTAGAACACTTGCCACACTTGATAGTGCTCACGTAGCACTGAATCGCCCATAATATCGTTGGTGAGACGAATCCATGCTTCAGGGCTACTAGCAAGACCATGTACCAAAACGATGACTTTTTTGTCAGGATTATATGGTTCAAGCATGTATAAATGTGGCATCGTGAGTTTTTCATCACGGTCAATCAGGGATAAATACGCTGCCTTGCCCAAGTTGTTTTGTGCTAACCAAAGACCATAAGGTGCAGAAAAATTGGCTGCAAGGGCATAGTTTTTATTGGCAATATTGACCTGTTCATATTTGTACGGGTCGTAAGCCTTAATTTGAAACTCATGCTGATTTAAAATTTGATCAACTGAAGTTGTGGTGCTTACAGGTTCCGCTGTTAAGGTTGCAGCTAAATAGCGCGCTTGATGGATATTAGGGTTTGAACCAGACGGATATTTAAAATCTATTGGGTTGATAATGTATTTGGCTTTGCCTGTTTCAACTGTATGTTCTTCGGGTAAAACCACAAGGAATTCGGAACCAAAACCATCTCGGCGGGTAATTGAACGTAAACCTGAGAAGTTGAGGTTATAGGTTGACATCAATTGTTCAATTTTACGATTTTTGAGTTCTGGGTAATGGCTGAAGTCAATATGATAGGTGGTTTGTCCGACTTTGATCTGTTGGGTGACTTCTTGCGGTTTATAACGTAGTGCATAGCTGCTAACCAGTTTAGCAATCCCTTGATTATAGAAATCTCGGATTTGAACTTGGCGGTTATCAAAAATACGGTCAGCAGGCGCACGTTTGGTTTTAAACATATAGGCATAGCTATAGCGAATACTTTTATCCAGTAGCGTCAGCTGTTGATCTAAACATTTGTTATAAGTGTCTTGTTCAATTTTTTGTTTTTCTTCTGATTTGTGGCTACTCAGTAAACCTAATTTACAGGCAGAAGAAGACTCATATTCAATGGCTTTTGCTAAATATAATTCACTTGCCGTAGACAATAATTGTTCATCTTGAATTTGAGGGATCTGTTGTAGTTCATCAACACAGGCTTTCGGGTCTTCTATACACGCTTTGGCTTCACGACCTGTCATCGACAAGACATTTAAACTGGCTTCGCTGAGTTTGTTTCGAGAAATAATACTTTCACGTTCATTGGCAATAGAAACGTTGAGTTTTTGGTTTTTGACACTGACGACCTGACATCCACTCAGTACGCTGGTACTCATGATTCCAAGGAGCAGTATTGTTTTAGTATTTAGCTGCATAAAGGGGTCGCACATTGGGTTGAATATTTTCAAATCATACGATAATTGTCAGGATTTTCAATTCGCCTTAAATGAAAAAAGACCGTTAAAACGGTCTTTTTTCAAAAGAATTTTCTAAATCGTTACAATTAAGATGTAGCTTTAGGTGGATTTAGAACTTGCCAAACATTCCAACGGCCTTGCTTTTCAATTTCTTGAATTAAACGATCAGCAACTTCTGCTTCTTGTGGATATTTAACTTTATAGTTCTTTAAAACCTGAATGGCGTTCTTTTTTTGTTCCATTGCAATGTAGTTATTTGCTGCAGAAAGATACGCTTCTTGAACACCGGCTTTCATTGCTTTGTCTAAGTATGGAATCGCTTCACGTTGACCACCACCTTCAGATAAACCAAAACCGAACCAGAAGTTTGCTTCTGCATCATTTTGGTTGATTTTTAAAATACGTTGTGCGTAAGTTAAAGATTTAGTGGTGTATACAGAACCTAAGTCGAGGTTACGTGCCATCACACTGGCTTTAAATGCACGTACTAAAACATCAAAAGAAGCGTTGTCTTTAGATGCAAGGGTATCTAATTTTTGCGTCACTTCTTTAAGTTTAAGTTCAAACCCTTTACGTTCTTGGCGTTGAACAAAACGTGGTGGATAGTGACGAGCTTTACCTTCAACGAGCTGTAAGAAATCATCAATTTCAGTAATGTCGATCTCATTATCACCCGCTAAAGCAGCAAATTTCATTGAACGTACTTTGCTGTCTACAATTGGAATAATCAGACGGTTTTCTTCAAGTGTCAGTTGCTTAGATGGGTCGGTCGGGCTAGTTACCACCATCTTAGTCACAGGCTGAGCTGCAGCTTTTTGTAAATTTAATTCAAAAGGAGGTGGCGCATCGTAGTTGAATGGGTTGAGTGCGTAGAACGGTGGAGTCAGTTCAGGCTCTACAAAAATCATGGCATCTTTAGGTGCATTATTTTTAGTTGGGGCGCTTCCACAAGCGGCAAGGGTTAAAGCAATACAAGCAACTGCCAAGGGCTTAAGCGTCATATGATTCATCCATTAATTTATTTTATACAAAAAAGCATGTTGGTCAGTCTAAAAAAACTCTGAACAACATGCAAGTTAAAGGCAACTTATTATGATTGCTTTTGGTTAAGCTTTAGATTGATTACTTTGAGCTTCGCATTCGCGGCGCACATCTTCAATGATTTTAAGTTCTTCCTGACTAAAAGGTTGTTCATTGAGCTGTTGCTTTTTGAACGTTGGGTCAAGGAGAGACAAACGCTGACACAAATTATTCATACGTTTTTCATTGTGCTGAATACGATCTAACAACACACGCATACCTTCTAACATTGGGTCAGTTTGGTCTTGTGTTGCAGCATACGGTTGGAAACCAATACTTTCTGCATAATCGCGACGACGTGTTTCCGCTTCATCTTTTGGCTTATCTTTCGTGATAAAGCGTGCTGGATTACCTACAGCGGTAGTATCCGCAGGAACTTCTTTGGTCACCACGGCATTTGAGCCGACTTTGGCATTTTTACCTACCGTAAATGGGCCTAAGATCTTTGCACCAGCGCCAACCACTACGCCATCTTCCAAGGTGGGGTGACGTTTGCCTTTATTCCAAGTTGTGCCCCCTAAGGTCACACCATGGTAAAGGGTGACATCATCACCAATTTCAGCTGTTTCACCAATCACCACACCCATACCGTGGTCAATGAAGAAACGACGACCGATTTTCGCACCCGGATGAATCTCAATGCCTGTGGCAAAGCGGCTAAAAGAAGACAATAAGCGAGCTGAGCCTTTACACTCTTTTTTCCAAAGTTCATGTGCCATACGATGCATGATCAAGGCATGAATTCCTGGATAAGTCGTTAAGACTTCGAGCGTATTTCGTGCAGCAGGATCGCGCGCGAATACAGCTTGTATATCTTCTTTGAGCTGCTTAAGCATTAGATTGATCCTCATTGTCTGTAGATTTTTTCCATGTTCCGTTATTTAAAGCCTGTACTCGGCTAAAGATGCCACGTAATAAGTGGTATTCCATACGATCTAATTGTATACGTCCAAATAAGCGACGCAAGCGTAAAGGTAATAATCTTGGATTTTTTGGATCCATAAATTCAATCTCTGCCAGCATTTTTTCAATATGCGGGTAGAACTGTTCCATCATTTCATGGGTCACCAAAGGCTCATCCCATTCCATATCAATGTCATCTGTCACATGCATATTGGCATCAGGATTTGCCGTTAACTCAGTATGTGCAAGGGCAGCCATACGCATTTCATAGCAAATGACTTGAATCGCTTGGGCAACGTTCAATACGCCATATTCAGTATTTACTGGAATAGTGACGTGGTAGTTGGCCATTGCCAATTCTTCATTGGTCAAACCACGGTCTTCACGGCCAAACACAACGGCAATTTCTTGCTGTTGTTCACAGACCGCTTTGAGAGACATTTCGGCAGCAGGGCGAGCATCAAGTAATGGCCATGGGATGGTACGACTACGCGCACTGGTACCAAAGACAATATGACAATCTTTAATGGCATCTTCTAGTGATTCAACGATTTCAATTTGATCAATTAAATCGACAGCACCGGCAGCTAAGGCATTAATGTCCGGATGCGGGTAAGTCTTCGGTGCAACTAAGACTAACTTTGAAAGTCCCATGGTTTTCATGGCACGTAATGCACTACCAATATTTGCGGGTAATGTTGTATTCACCATGACAATACGCACATGAGAGAGATGTGCTGAAACCGCAGCATTGTCAGTTTGATTCATGATATTTCCAATATGTTTATTTAAAAAAGCAGTTCAAACAGCGTTTAAACTTTAAGAAAATTGATTGGCTTCTGCTTGATATAAATCCATGGCATCATCCATGCTCATCCCATCTGGCGGTGGCGGAACCTGCGCAGGAATAGAGGCTTGTTCATAACTTACCGCTTTGGCAGCTTTGGATTTGACATGATATTCGACATGCAAAGATTCTTTGCCGAAGTAGTCACGCAGCTTAGACAGTAATTCATCTAGTGGAGCAACTTTCCAGTTTAAGCCCAAATGAATGTCGGCCGTCGCATATGGATAGTCAATATATAACTGCACAGGTATATGCGTACACATATCGACATTGCAAAAAGGCAGTAAAATATTTTGGATGTCGCGTGATAGCGTTTTACTAAAATGTTCAGGTGTTAATTTAATTTGAATGGTATTGGCACGTTTTTGACGGATTTCATTCAAACTGAAGGCTTTAGTTAAGCGACCCATTGGCCGATCAAAACCTTCACGTTCGTAAATTTCACCTTCAATGACCACCACTTTTTCGTTTTGAATCACATCTTTGAAGCGGTTAAAACGTTCGTGATTCGCAGACACTTCAATACGTGCAGTACCATCATCGAGCGTCACCATCATACGGTTCGGGAAGTTGGCAACATCGACGACTAGGCCTGCAAATACTGTAGTGACACCACGTCGTGTAGGCGTAAGCTCATTAATGCGCTGTGAAATAAAGGCTTTTAGCTCTGATCGATACACATCGATCGGATGACCTGTTAGATAAAGCCCAAGAGTATCTTTTTCACCTTTAAGACGAACTTCATCTGACCACGGTTTAACAGGTTTAGAAGGTTTACGCTGAACTTCTTCAACTTCACCAAATAAATCCATCATCCCTGTTTCGCGGTTAGTGCGTGCTTGATCCGCCGCTTGAACGGCTTCAGGGAGCTGTGCCATCAAGTCAGCACGTTCTAAACCTAAACAATCCAGTGCGCCACCACGAATCAATGCTTCAAGGGTACGTTTATTGATTTTTTTCAGGTCAATACGATGACAGAAGTCGAACAGGTCTTTATAGGGACCATCTTGGATACGTGAGTCAATCACAGACTGCATGGCAGCTTCACCGACACCTTTGATCGCACCTAAACCGTATACGATCGTTTCTGGATCACTGGCATGGAAGTTGTACAAAGACATATTGACCGATGGAGGTAAAACTTCAAGACCGTTAATTCGACAGTCATCGATCAAGAACACTACGTTGTCAGTGTTCTGCATTTCCGAAGTCATTACCGCTGACATAAATTCAGCAGGGAAATGTGCTTTTAACCAAGCAGTTTGATATGCAACAAGGGCATAGGCAGCGGCATGGGATTTGTTAAAACCATAGCCTGCGAATTTTTCCATATAGTCGAAGATATGGTTGGCCGTATCTGCATCAATACCTTTGGTTGCAGCACCCTCAGTAAAGATCTGACGGTGCTTAATCATTTCTTCGACTTTCTTTTTACCCATAGCACGACGAAGTAAATCCGCACCACCCAAGCTATAGCCAGCACAGAACTGCGCTGCCTGCATTACCTGTTCCTGATACACCATAATGCCGTATGTCGGTTCAAGGACACTTTCTAGTAATGGATGTAAGTATTCAAACTCGCCACCATGCATACGGTAAATAAAGTCAGGAATCAGATCCATCGGGCCAGGACGATATAAAGACACGAAAGCAATAATTTCTTCGAACTTACTTGGACGTGCCTCTTTCAGCATTTTTTTCATGCCGACGGATTCAAACTGGAAGACCGCTGTGGTATTTGCATCTGCGAACACAGCATAGGCAGGTTTGTCATCCAAAGGAATTAAGGAAATATCGACAGGTGTAGTGATATCTGGACGGGCATTAATGTGCTTAATGGCATCTTCAATTACCGTTAAGTTGCGTAAGCCCAAGAAGTCGAATTTAACTAGACCTGCAGCTTCCACATCGTCTTTATCGAATTGGGCTACACGGTTAGTTCCATCTGCATCACATAGGACAGCCGAATAGTCAGTTAACTTAGTTGGTGCAATAACCACACCACCGGCATGTTTACCTGTGTTACGGGTAATGCCTTCAAGTTTGAGTGCCATTTCCCAAATTTCGGCTGCATCGTCGTTATCTGGGTTAGATGGATTGGTGACAATGTCTTTGAGTTGTGGTTCGGCCTCAATGGATTCTTCCAAACTTAAACCTAAAGGCTTGGTCGGAATCATTTTAGAAATACGGTCAGCCAAACCATAAGATTTACCCAAGACACGGGCTACGTCACGAATTGCACCTTTTGCCGCCATGGTACCGAAAGTTGCAATCTGAGAGACCGCATCTCGACCATAAGTGCGTGCAACATAGTCAATAACACGGTCACGACCTGCAATACAGAAATCGACGTCAAAGTCGGGCATTGATACACGTTCAGGGTTTAAGAAACGCTCGAACAGTAGGTCATAACGTAGTGGGTCTAGGTCAGTAATTTTTAAACTATAGGCAACCAAGGAACCTGCACCCGAACCACGGCCTGGACCAACAGGCACGCCATTACCTTTAGACCATTGAATGAAATCCATGACAATCAGGAAGTAACCCGGGAATTGCATGGTCAGGATGATCCCGACTTCATAAGCCAAACGTTCATCATAAGGCTTACGAATTTCTGGCCAGTCGTCACCACGCTGTTCGACAGGATATAAATGCGCTAAGCGTTCTTCTAAACCTTCTTTTGATAAATGTTCAAAATAGGTGTCAATGGTATGACCTTCAGGGATTGGATAATCAGGAAGATCATGGAAGCCTAAGCGTAATGACACATTACAACGTCGTGCAATGTGATAGGTGTTTTCAATAGCTGTTGGAATGTCTGAAAAGAGCTCAGTCATTTCCGCAGCAGTTTTGAAATACTGTTCAGGGCTATAATTTTTAGGACGACGGCTATCACCGAGGACATATCCATCGGCAATACAAACACGTGCTTCATGCGCTTCGAAGTCTTCTTTACGCACAAAGTGCACATCATTATGTGCAACAACACCTATGTTAAATTTCTTCGCAAGTTTTACAGCTTCGTGAATGAAGTCTTCTTCACCTGAGCGTTCAGTTCGGGTAATAGCCAAGTAAACACGATTGCCAAATTTTTCGACCCAGTCGGCTAACAATGGTTCAGCTTTTTGCGGGTTGGACGAGCAAAGCATTTTGCCGACATCACTTTGCATACCCAGTAAAACAATCAAGTCTTGATGTTGATTTAAAATCCAATCTTTTTTTACGCAAGGAATATCAAGCTGTTGACCTGAAATATAACCTTCAGAAACCAACTCTGTTAGACTGCGCCAACCTTTATTGGTCATCGCTAGAAGAGTAGCTTTGTGCTCAGCATCATTCAAACGAAGGGTCGAACCAAAAATCGGTTTAATGCCTTTATCTAAGCACTTTTTATAGAATTTTACAGCAGCATGTAGATTTGAAAGGTCAGTAATGGCCAGAGCGGGCATTTCATCTGCAGCTGCAGCTTTAACAAGATCAGGTATACGTACAATAGATTCAGTAATGGAAAATTCTGTAAAAATACCAAGATGTACAAAGTGCATAGATGAGTCCCTGCGAAAACAGCTGCTGATTTTAGCATGCTCTGAGTTCAAACTTGCGTTTATTGCATGGCTTTATACAGATTTATAAATTCACTGTTTAATCAATAAACGCTGTATGATAATCACCATTTAGCAAACAATACCTTGATTAACTAAAAAGCTATCAATTTGCTATTTTTAAAGTTGAAGAGTAGATTGCCAATATAGGGTAAATCATAGTTATGCGGCTCTTTCAGCACGCATTTTGCATGAGTCGGTGAGAGTAAAATCACATAAGCCACTTCATTTGGATTGGCTAATTTTGCACTTTTGGTAAAGTCTTTTACAAATTGTTGATAGTCATATTGGCTTATCAGATGTTTTGACCCAATTTGAATTTTATCGCGTATTTGAGTGGATTTATCCCATTCCATCCAAACAGCCCCTTTGGTTTGTCCAAGTTGGGCGAAGCTGTTTTTATTTTTATAGAATGAATCATTTTTAACTTGAGGATTGTCCTCTGCATAAATTTCAAATTTTAGAAATTTACCTTTTGATGTGACATGAAATTCAGTATTGCCGGTACATTCTGAATATTCATATTTAAGCTTTACTGGATTTTTGCTGATTAATGCATTTGCTTTTGATGCAGGCAAGGGTAAGGCTAAGTCAACATCATTTACCTTAATACTAGTGACATAGTCATAATCAGCAATGGATGCAGATGCTGCTGAAGTGATGAATATCCCTGTTGTGAAAAAAGTTAAGCGGAAAATTTGTGTTAGCAGTATTGTTTGCATGGAGAATATAAAATTCTATTCTTTTGATAGTTTGTACTCATTCAAGTTTTTGTAAACGTAATATTGAAGGTCATATTTTAAATTTTATGGTGTTGCTAATTTGCCGTCAAAATAATTTAAAATTAAAGAAATTTTGGTTTAATTTCAGCTTTAAAAAAACCAAATCTTAAACATTAAAAAGCCCTCCGAAGAGAGCTTAAATATGTGAATTATGCAGGCTTAGCGCAGTTTTGATAACCAGTCCCCCAGACTTTGTACAATTTGCACCAAGATCAATAAGACGATCACGGTCATGATCACCACGCTACTATCAAAACGTTGATAACCATAAGAAATAGCAAGGTCACCGATACCGCCTGCACCTACTGCACCTGCCATCGCTGTTGCACCAATTAAGCTAATGGTTGCAGTCGTTAAGTTTAAAATTAAAGAGCTACGAGACTCTGGTAGGACAAATTTAGTAATGATTTGCAGCGGAGATGCGCCCATCGCTTGAGCAGACTCAATGATGCCGTCATTCACTTCAAGCAACGAAGTTTCAATCAGACGACCAATGTAAGGACCAACATAGATTGTGAGAGGAACAATTGCAGCCCAAGTACCAATTGAAGTACCCACAATGACTTTGGTCAAAGGGATGACCGCAATCAAGAGGATAATAAATGGCAATGAACGCAGCGCATTCACAATCGGGTTCAAACCATGGTAGATGACACGGTTAGGCAAAATGCCTTGTGGACGTGAGACATATAAAATCACGGCCTGGATAAAACCCCAAATACAGCCGAAGAGCATGGCAAAGAACACCATGTGAAAAGTTTCTTGTAGGGCAGTGACGAACTGATCCATAGACAAAGAACTTTTCCAAAAGGGTGCTGTAATTTGAGTCAGCCATTGAATAATTAAATCTCTCATTGCTGAACTCCTGCTTGAGTGACTTCAACGCCATGTTGTTCTAAGAACGCCACCGCTTGTTGAATCAATGCTGCATCACCTAATAGCTGAACGAACATTTGTCCAATCACCGCACCATTAATTTCAGTCATATTGGCAAACAAAATATTCAGGCTAATATCAAACTGTTTAATTACCGCTTGAATGACGGTTTCCTGTGCCGAACTGCCCAGAAATTTTAAACAATAAATACTGTTATGGTTTTGATTTTCTAGATTATTTAAAATATTAACAGGAAGCTGTTGCTGCAATACAGTTTGAATAAAGTTTTTGGTTGTATTGTGTTTTGGCTGACTAAAAATCTCTAAGGTTGAGCCGTGTTCGATGATTTTCCCTTGTTCCATCACCGCAACATAATCACAAACAGATTCAATCACATCCATTTCATGGGTAACCATGACAATGGTAATGCCTTGTTCTTGATTGATTTTCTTTAATAACGCCAATACCGACTTGGTGGTTTGCGGATCGAGAGCAGATGTTGCTTCATCACACAGTAAAATTTTAGGATGATTGGCAAGCGCACGGGCAATCCCGACACGTTGTTTTTGACCACCAGAGAGCTCATCTGGATAGGCATTTTTCTTATGTTTTAGGTCAATAAATTCGAGCAACTCTTCTAAACGTTTTTGGCGTTCAGCTTTAGCTACACCTAAAAGTTTAAGCGGCATTTCAATATTTTCTGCAACTGTTTTGGTTTGCAGTAAATTGAAGTGCTGGAAGATCATGCCAATATTGGTTCTTTCTTGACGCAGCTCTGCCGAATTTAAAGCAGTAAAGTCTTTATCATGAATAATAATTTGCCCTTCACTAGGACGTTCTAGCAAATTAATTAAACGGATTAAGGTACTTTTGCCTGCACCACTGTAGCCAATTAGACCGAAAATACAGCCATCTGGAATGTCCAGATTAATCTGATCCAGTGCTGTAACGGTTTGGCCTTTTAGCTCAAAATGCTTGGAGATATTTTTAAATTGGATCATAGCGTCAAAAAAGGGTTCAAAAATGAAAAAACAGGCAAAGTAAACTTTGCCTGTTTATTTGAAGAAATTATATTACTATTTTGCTTCAGTGAGGTAGCTAGTTGGTTTGTTTACATCAATTTTAGTACCACCAAAATGTTCATCGATGTAAGCTTTAACAGCTGGAGTGTGATAAAGCGCGCCCACTTTTTGTAGAACTGGGTCATTTTGACGGTCAGCAGCAACAGCAAGAATATTCACGTTCATTTTTGTACTTTGATCGATTGGCTCATAGTAAACCGCATCTTTCAGTACGTTTAAACCACCTTCCATTGCAAGGGTATTACCCAAAACAATCGCATCAACTTCGTCTTTAACACGAACCGCAGTCGCCATTTGGATTGGCTTGATTACGATTTTCTTCGCATTTTCAGTGACGTCAGCAGGTGTACCTTTTACATCGTCAAAATCAGCTTTAAGTTTGATTAAGCCAGCAGATTGAAGTAGTAACAATGCACGTGATTCGTTTGCGCCATCATTTGGAATCGCAATGGTTGCACCTGTTTTGAACTCTTCAAGTTTTTTGACTTTGCTTGAATAGATACCCATTGGTTCTAAATAAGTTGTCGAAAGCGGTGCAATTTTATCTTTATTGTTGTCATTAAACGCAACCATATAGGCATATGACTGGAATGCATTAACATCAATTTCTTTGTTCGCTACAGCAGTGTTCATAGACACATAGTCAGTAAAGTTTTTCACTTCAAGTTTAATGCCAGCTTCTTTGGTTTCAGGAAGCGTAGCAATATAGCGCCAAATATCAGCATCTGAACCAGTCGAAGCCATGGTAACAGTTTGCACTTCTGCAGTGTCTTTTTGTTGTGCGGCGTCAGTTGCAGGAGCTTCTTGTTTACCACAGCCTGAAAGGCCCACAGATAAACCGAGAACTAATCCTAGGAGCTTTTTCATATATTCACCCGAGTAAATTTATAAAATTAATAAATTCACAAATCATATTATGGAGAGATTTACTTAAGTCTTTTATCAGACAGGCTGATAGATGCTTAATAATTTAAAATGCTACACAGACTTATACAATTAGATCTGAGTCTATTTCCAAATGGGAAAAGATAGCCATTGCAAGCTGCTGTAAACAAAAGATTTAATAAAGCAAATCTCTATATTTCGCTAGGCATCATATCAATTTTTTATTATTCAATATAGTGATTTAAAAAGTTATGCTTAGCACCAAAAATGTATATGTAATATGTTTAATTAAATAATTTAATAAGTAAAAACAATATATTATTTATAATTAAACTATTTAAGTACGTCATTTGTATAAGTTTAGGTCTATATAACAAATTTTAAAATGTATTGCTGAAAAAATGATAAAAATGAAATAAGTCCTGTCATACACAAAATTTGTAACATTCATATGTGAAAATAACGAAGTGCTTCAATCTAATTTGCATTGAAATCTTTATTGATATATTTGAAGTTCAACTCTGATTCATGGTTTTTCAAAATCTTAGATCTAAATCTGAGGAAGATTGAATCCGCTACAGCGTTTAAGATAAACTGCTTAATAATTGATCATAATAAATTGCTATGTGCGGCACGCTATGTTAAATCAGTTTGATTTCGTCTCATTTGTAAAAAAGCCTACGGTTCATTATGGTGGTAGATCGGTGAGCCATGTTTAAAAAATGGAAGATGATAGCCAAAAAACTATCGCTGTATTTTTGATATCAGACCAACCCATGACGTTTGAGGCGCATGTGAAAGAACGTGTTGAAATCACATCGGGGCAGTGCGTCGTGCAAATTGGGGAGCAGGGCGAGTTTGTTCAATATACGTATGGCGAAAGCTTTATTGTTCCACAAGATTCTATTTTTAAAGTGCAATGTACTGATGTCGTTGATTATGTATGCCATTTTGATTAAGCGTGCTTAGACAGATTTGCGGTTGTATTAGCTTTACACCTTATGATTTTTTATTTCGAAGTTATAGCAATTGATATTTTTATTACTTAAACCCCGTACTTAGCGGGGTTTTATATATGATTCAATGAATGACTTTGCTGTCTTATACGAAATCCTGTAGTAACTAAAATTAAGGTTTTTAACATCATCTATAACCACTGTTTGGCAGAGTTAATGTGCTTTGGTTTTGCTGTGAATAATTATTCAATTAGCAAAATGGAATGTGTAAATAGTCACTACGCTGTATTTCATAGAGTACATGACGGTTTAATGGGTGATCCGCAGCCACACGTGGATGATTAAATTCACGGATTTTTTGCATACCAATGCGTTGCATGACATGTTCTGATGGTGTGTTCAAACTTGCTGTAAAGGAAATAACTTTATCTAATCTTAAGTTTCGAAAAGCATGTTTAAGTACAGCTTTTGCCCCTTCGGTGGCATAGCCTTGATGCCAATATTGCGGCAGTAAGCGCCAACCAATTTCTGGTGCATCGGCTATTTCAAACTCAGGTGGGTGTACGTGTAAGCCGATAAAGCCAATAAATTCGCCAGTGGCTTTAAGCTCGACGGCATATAAACCCCAACCACGTGTTTCTATTGCATCGCGTAGGCGTTGCATAAATGCAGTGGCTTCGGACGCATCAAGTTTGTTAGGGAAATAGCGCATGACGTCGTCGTCTGCACACGTTTGGATGAATGGAGCAGTATCGGAGTCTTGCCATTGGCGGAGGATGAGGCGAGGGGTGGTAATTGAAGCTGATGACATATACTTAGACCAAGATATAAGATGTTATCTATTAATCATTAAAATTTAATATAACATGGATGAAATTATGTTGGATGATCAACAGATTCAGAATCAAGAAACGCAAGTTTGTAGTAATCCTGCTTGGATGGTTCATCTAAAACCTTTTTCAGCAATCATTAGTGAACAACAACCTAGGATTAATTTTTCATTAGATCAGATCAATAACAATGATTATGAGGGAATGCAACTATCAAAAGTAATCGGAATTCTTTCTTTAGAAAGTGATGATAGTTTAGGTGCTTTAATTAGTTATGACGGAGCAATTGCAATCCCTCAAAGCGAAAATTTTCCAACACGCTTTGATGGTATTACTAAATTAAATGAGATTTTGTGTTGCTTGTTATTAGGTGGGATCCATGCAGAGGTCTTGCATCCTCATGAGTTAGATGTAGGTACATTATATGAAAAGCAAAGTTTGTTTTCTAATTTGCCATCGCTTCATAATCAATTAAGATGCAATTGGGCATCTATATCTGAACGATATGTACCGTTGATGCATCCTAGAGTTTTACATTTTAATGATCTAAGACTCGCTTATAATGCTGGGCAGGAAATAATAAAGTCAATTCCATCTTTTACACCATTCTTTCTATTAAATGGTTATACATCTTTAATTAATCAAAACAATAATGATGCGCTTAATAATTTGTGGATTGTAGTTGAGCAAATTACAGAAATTTTATGGAAGAAAATTTATATTAAATGTAAGGATAGCTATCCAAGACAAGTAAGATGTTTACATACAACATGGGAAGAAGCTAAGTTTTTAAAAAATATAGCAACTAAGCATAAACTTTTAAGGTTAGCCAAAATTATCTCAAGACAAAATTATAAGAAATTAGAGAGTGCCCGAAAATCTCGAAATAAACTAGTGCATACTGGAAGGCGTCCAGAATATGAAGTAATTTTTGAATTGTGGCAAATATTATCCGAGTTGCTTGAGGTAGCTACTTGTAGAAGAAATATAGGCCTTAGAAAAATAAAAGTCGGGAAAGAATTAAACTGGAGTAATCCACAAGATACTAATTTTGATGAATGGAAAGAATTAGTAGCTCAAATGAAATAAAAATTATAAATAAAAACCCCGAACGAATCGGGGTTTTTATTTAATCTAAATATAGATTAAGCATTTTCACGCGCAATTGCACGGTAACCAATATCTTTACGGTATTGAACGCCGTCAAACGTTACTTTTTGGCACAGCTCTAAAGCTTTCGCTTGCGCTTCGCCAATGGTGTTGCCTAGCGCAGTCACACAAAGCACACGACCGCCAGCAGTCACAATATCACCATTCTCAAGTGCTTTAGTACCAGCATGGAATACTTTTGCATCTGCCATTTCAGTGTCTAAACCTGAAATTACATCACCATTGCTAGAAGTTTCAGGGTAGCCCTTAGACGCAAGTACGATACCTACAGTCTTACGCTCATCCCATTCAGCTTCTGCAGGTAAGTTACCCGCAATACCTGCTTCAACTAGGTCAACTAAAGATGATTTTAAACGCATCATAATGGGTTGAGTTTCAGGGTCGCCAAAACGACAGTTGAACTCGATCACTTTAGGTTGACCTTGCTCATCAATCATTAAGCCTGCGTATAAGAAACCTGTATAAACGTGACCGTCTTTTTTCATACCTTCAACGGTAGGACGCATCACTTCATTCATGGTTTTTTCAAATACGTCAGCAGTCACTACAGGCGCGGGAGAGTATGCACCCATACCGCCCGTGTTCGGACCTTGGTCACCTTCAAAGATACGTTTGTGATCTTGAGACGTTGCCATTGGCAAAATGTTGTCGCCATCAATCATACAAATGAAAGACGCTTCTTCACCCGCAAGGAATTCTTCGATCACTACACGTGAGCCAGCATCACCAAATTTGTTGCCAGCCAGCATGTCATCAATCGCATCAAATGCTTCTTGATTGGTCATCGCAACGATTACGCCTTTACCTGCTGCAAGACCGTCAGCCTTGATTACAATCGGCGCACCATTTTTTTCTACAAATGCTTTAGCCGCATCTACTTCTGTGAATACATCATAGAAAGCAGTTGGAATGTTGTGGCGTTTTAAGAAGTGTTTGGCAAATGCTTTAGAGCCTTCAAGCTGCGCTGCAAATTGAGTTGGACCCCAAATTTTTACACCTGCTTCACGGCAAGCATCCACCACACCATTTACAAGTGGTGCTTCAGGGCCAACCACGATTAAATCAACGGCATTGTTTTTTGCAAAGTCGATAATTGCAGCATTGTCTAAAATGTTAAGTGCAACATTTTCGCATTTATTTTCAGTTGCAGAACCCGCATTACCCGGTGCTACAAATACTTTTGCGACTTTGTCATCTTGTGCGATTTTCCATGCTAATGCATGTTCACGACCGCCATTACCCAAAACTAAAATATTCATCGGTTCATACTCCATGAATCGAAAATGACATAAAGTCCTCAGCCTAAAAATAGGAGAGGACTTTATGCAAGATTAGAAATCTGTTTTAAACCACATGTATGACTTTGTCATTACATTCTAAGCACTGTGCTTAGTGGCGGAAATGACGCATGCCAGTGAAGACCATTGCAATACCCGCTTCATCAGCAGCAGCAATTGTTTCTTCATCACGCATAGAACCACCCGGTTGGATAATGCATTTGATACCCGCTTTCGCAGCGTTATCAATGCCATCACGGAATGGGAAGAATGCGTCAGATGCCATTACCGCACCTTCAACCACTAAACCAGCATGTTCAGCTTTAATTGCAGCAATACGAGCAGAGTTAACGCGGCTCATTTGACCTGCGCCAACACCAATGGTTTGACGACCTTTTGCATAAACAATAGCGTTAGACTTAACGTATTTCGCAACTTTCCAAGCAAAGATTAAGTCATCAATTTCTGCTTCAGTTGGCGCACGTTTAGTCACAACTTTAAGGTCATCTTTCGTGATCATGCCTAAGTCTTGGTCTTGAACCAACAAACCGCCATTCACACGTTTGTAATCTAACTGAGCTTTACGTTCAGTAATTGCAGGAAGCTCGCCGCATACGAGTACACGTACGTTTTTCTTCGCGCCAGTCACTTCAAGCACGCCTTCAGCAACGCTTGGAGCAATGATCACTTCAACAAATTGACGGTCAACAATGGCTTGCGCAGTTGCAACATCTAATTCGCGGTTAAATGCAATGATGCCGCCGAATGCAGATTCAGGGTCAGTTGCATAAGCAAGGTCATAAGCCGCTTGGATGCCGTCTAAAGATACTGCTACGCCACATGGGTTTGCGTGTTTAACGATTACACAAGCAGGTTTAGCGAATGATTTAACACATTCAAGTGCTGCGTCAGTGTCTGCGATGTTGTTATAAGATAGTTCTTTACCTTGAAGCTGTTTCGCAGTTGAAACTGAAGCTTCAGTCGCTGTGTCTTCTACATAGAACGCAGCAGATTGATGCGGGTTTTCACCGTAACGTAAGTCTTGAACTTTGTTCAATTGAGTATTGAAAGTACGCGCAAATTTATCTGCTTGACCTTCTTCCTTACCTACGCGAGCGCCTAAGTAAGAAGCGATCATACCGTCGTATTGAGCAGTATGTTCAAATGCTTTAACCGCAAGGTCAAAACGAGTTGCATGTGAAAGTGAACCTTCAGCTTTAAGCTCAGCAACGACAGTTGCATAGTCAGCAGCATTTACCACGATACCAACAGAAGCATGGTTTTTCGCAGCAGCACGAACCATAGTCGGACCACCGATATCGATGTTTTCAATCGCATCAGCAAGTGAACAGTTTGGTTTTGCAACAGTTGCAGCAAACGGATAAAGGTTAACAACTACAAGATCGATTGCATCGATGTTGTGTTCAGCCATCACAGCTTCGTCTAGACCGCGACGAGCTAAGATACCACCATGAATTTTCGGATGTAGCGTTTTTACACGGCCGTCCATCATCTCTGGGAAACCTGTGTGCTCTGAAACTTCAACTACGGCAACATTATTGTCTTTCAACAATTTGTATGTTCCGCCAGTAGATAAAATTTCTACCCCTAGAGCAGCAAGTTCTTGTGCAAATTCAACAATTCCAGTCTTGTCAGACACAGAGATTAAAGCGCGTTTAATAGTCATGATCTTCGTCACAGTTTTCAAGGAACAGATTAAAACAAAATTAGCAAAATGCAGGTTAAAAAAAATGCCTGCGGAAGCCGCAAGCATTTTATCATTTATTCACTCATTAAACCGTGAGCTTTCAACTTTTTACGTAAAGTACCACGGTTTAAGCCGAGAATCTCAGCAGCACGGGTTTGATTACCACGTGTATATTCAAGAACTACAGATAGAAGAGGCTTCTCCATTTCCGCCAGCACCATATCGTATACCTGAGATGGTTGCTCGCCTTGCAATTGTGCAAAGTAATGGCGAACTGCGCGATCTACGTGAATACGAAGAGCGACATCAGATTGTGCAGTAAAAATAGGAGATTTGCTATTCATGCGAATTAATCCGAAAAATCAAATATCACTTGGGTAAAGTGATTTGTTAAAAGTGGTCTATAAACTTGAATGAACTCCGTTTTAGTTCCTAATGCGGAGTTCTAAAACTTGTACATTACTTGTAGCTTGACACAACTCGCAAAATTGTTCGAAAAATAAGCGTAACAATAGATTAATAATTGTTACAGCCTAAAAAACAAACAAAAAATCTACTCAATACGCAATAAATATTAAAGCGCACGGTTGGGATTGTATTTGTTGTGAAAAATTAGCGAGGAGTTTGCAGCACAAAGCTTTCGTGGCGCGTATCATACCATTGTCTAGGAAAAAGTGAGCAAGAAAACTGCATTTTTTTTATGTTTTTTTTAGTTTTTTAATAGTTTTTTCCAATATTAGGGGCGAATCAACTCAATTGAATAATTATCGAAGCTTTTGCGTGCAATCGGTAAGCTAAACTGGAATTTAAAAGGACTACTTTTTGGGATCCGTTGGATGCCATGCAGACTTTTGTCCAAATATTCTTCAGGTAAAAGCGTATAGTTTGCTATTTCAGTACCATTTTCTTTTAGTGAAATTTTCATATTGGGTAAGGCAAGGCTACGGTCATGAAAATTGATCATTTCACCTGTAAAACGTGTTTCATTATTTCCAATGCTACGAATTTTGACTTTTTTGGTACTAATTAAACTGTAATGTTCCTCTAGACGTGAACAATTGAATACATCACAGACCGCAGTAAATGCAGCACCCATCACTGGACTATTTTTTAAATATTGAGGATTGAACCAGAAAAACTGGAATATAAGTGCACCAAATAAGAAGGCATTAATACAGAACCACATAAAATAATTCAGTGGTGTACGTTTTTTATCTTTTTCAGCCTGTTCTGCCCAATTTACAGCAGGAAGGTTGCCGATCGGTTCGGTGCTGAAATAATTTAAGTTATTTAAATAAGTTTTTAGATCGATATTAGAGTTTTCGACTTTTTGATCAAATAGTTTTAATAAATGGTGGGTTGGTGTTTCTTCAACAGTCACTGGCGTAAGCGTATTATTAAATTCGCTGACATTAATAATAGTATTGGTATTTTTTTGCGGCGCATTTTCTGGCTCAGGGGTAGAAAAAGACAACGCTTTATCTACCACCAAATGAGACAGTGCATTAAAAGATGTAGAGCACTTTGGGCAACAAACCATGCCCTGAGCGACAGTAAGCTGCGGAACAGTTACTTTATATGTTGTAAAACAAGTTGGGCAGTTAGTTAATTTGTCGCTCATAAGTACACATTTTAAATTTTAATACTGTTGGCGTTTACCCGAAATTCGGCACCATGTTTCGTCACGTTTTTCTACGTCTAATATATCAAAAAATTCAGAATAAACACTAGAAACATCAGAAACTTGCTCTTCAATTACACCTGCAAGTGCGAACTCTCCCTCAGATTTAATTAAAGTTGAGAATTCTGCAGCCAAGGCCATTAGAGGGCCTGCAAGAATATTGGCAACAAATACATCGGCTTTTTGTCCAGCAAGCTCTTGGTTGAACTCTTCAGGTAGGCCAACATACAAATTTTTGAGCACACCATTCAATTCGGCATTTTGTTGTGTTGCTAAAACGGCTTGTGGGTCAATATCAGTGGCATAAACTTTTTTGGCACCCAAAAGTAAAGCTGCAACACCTAAAATACCAGAACCACAACCATAGTCGATTACGATTTTATCTTTAAGGTCAACTTTACCTAACCATTGTAGGCATAAGAATGTTGATGCATGGTTACCAGTACCAAAAGCAAGACCTGGGTCTAGTTTGATGTTAACGGCATCTGCTTCTGGCGCTTCCATCCATTCTGGTACGATCCAGTATTTTTCACCAATTTGAATAGGCTCATAAGCATCCATCCATGTGCGTTCCCATTCTTGGTCTTCAATGAATTCGCTACGCATTGGTGCTTCAGGAAGTTGAGCTTTAATAAATGTTTCTAATGCAGCAACATCAATTTCTTCATCATCTTCTTGTGCATAGATACCAGTAACGATCACTTTATTCCAAAGTGGTGTTTCACCTGGAAGTGGTTCAAGTAAATCCTGATTCTCTGCATCATCTAGCGTGACACTGACTGCACCTAAAGAACTGAGCAGCGTTTCAGTGTAATCAACTTGAGCTTTTTCAACAGTAATATGAATTTGTAACCACTTCACGGACATAACCTAAATGAGTTTTATAAAAAGCTATTGTAACGGAACTCGGCAACTTGCAGCTAGCGATTATCAAAATTGACAAAAAATAAAAGGATGCACTTGGCATCCTTTTAACTTTTCAGTGCCTTAACTTTTAATCGTTTCGGTTGTCGTTGTCGAGATCGGTGCAAAACGTGTAATTAGGAAGCCAAATACAGCGGCAAAGATGTACATAAAGATTGAATAAACCGCCGCAGGCATTGCTACTGCAGAGCTGGCCATAACTGTTAAGGCGATGGTCATGGCTAGAGTACTGTTATGAATCCCGATTTCAAATGCACAAGCACGTGCCTGAGCACTATTGATGCCGAATAGTCTCGGAACAAAATAACCGATACATAAGCTGAAAATACAGAATAGAACCGTAGCTAAGCCAACTTGGGTTAGATAAGCCGCAATATTATGTCGTTCAGAGTAAATAGCACCGATAATAATTAAGATGAGAAAGACCACAGCAAAGATACGGAGTGGTTTATGCAGTTTCTCAGTTAGTTTAGGTGCATAGTGACGAAGTAACATACCTATACAGACGGGGATGATAATGATGCCGAAAACTTGGAGGATTTTTCCAAATTGCAGACTGATTTGTTGGCCTTCTTGCATGAAGTGCATGATCGAAAAATTCACGATCAATGGAAGGGTTAATGCTGCAATGACAGAGTTGATGGCGGTCAGGGTAATATTTAAAGCCAAGTCACCTTTAAATAGATAGCTAAATAAGTTCGCTGTACTACCACCAGGTGAGGCTGCGAGTAGCATCAAGCCGACAGCAAGCAGTGGTGGTAATGCTAACAGTTTACATAGTAGAAAGGCGATACCGACAAGCAACACGAGTTGGCAAAATAATGCGATCAACACGGCTTTAGGATGTTTGGTGACACGTGCGAAATCTTTGGGGGTAAGTTCTAGCCCAAGCCCGATCATAATAAAGGCCAGTGCTAATGGCAAAAGAACCGTAATAATTCCAGAATCCATCGTACTTATTCTCCTTGAGCATATTTAATGGTTTTTCACCAAAGTCCTTATGGTGATTACGTTTGAAAAATAGTTTAGGTTTTCACTTGTTGAATTAGGTGGCTGCCACGGCGTGTCAAAATAAAACCAAATAAGGTCGCCAATAAATACATAAAAATAGAATAAACACCGGCAGGTATCGCCACTGTGGTGTTTTCAAGCACACTCAGTGCGATGGTTAGGGCGATACTAGTGTTATGAATACCAATCTCAAAGGTACACGCACGAGCCTGTTTTTCAGGCACACCCGAGAGGAATGGAATTAAGTAACCCAAAAATAGTCCACTGAAACAGAGTAAACAGGTTGCAATGCCGACGCTGGCAAAATACGTAATAATGTTGGATTGTTCGCGCAAAACTGCGAGTGTAAAGATAAGAATTAATAAGAAAATAGATAACATTCGCATCGGTTTGTTGATGTGATATGCAATGGTCGGAAAGGAGTTACGAATAAACATACCGAAACATACCGGTATCAAAATAATCAGAAATACATGGGTGATCTTATCGATAGGCATACCAATACTGGTACTTTCACCAACAAAATGCAAAATGGATAGATTGACGATAAAAGGCAGTGTAAAGCACGAAACAACTGAGTTGATGGCTGTTAAGCTAATGTTTAATGCAACGTCACCTTTATATAGGTAGCTAAAAAGGTTAGCAGTGGGGCCGCCGGGTGAAGCCGCAAGCAACATGAGCCCGACCGCGAGCAAAGGGGGTAACTCAAGTAACTTACAAAGGAAAAAAGCAATACTGGTCAGTAGAATAAGCTGAGTAAATAAAGCGATGAAAATAACTTTTGGATAGCGTCCAACGCGTAAAAAGTCTTTGACTGAAAGTTCAAGCCCCAAACCCATCATCATAATGGCTAAAGCAATGGGTAGAAAAAAAGCAAATAATCCCGAATCCATGGAATTTCCTGATATTTTTATCCTTATAGTATTTTTGAGTTTATCTCAGTTTAATAAATAAGCAATAAATAAAAGCGAGTAAAAACTGATGTTTTACCCGCTTTATTTTTGATCTGTTAATTGGTCGATATTTTCATTGACAACTGTTTATTTAGGACGAGGGGGAGTGAACCCTAAAGCACATTTTCCTTTAATTTCTTGTCCATTAATCGTTGCAGTAGTGGCTTTTGCATCTGCACTACATGTGCTTAATAATTCTGCTTCTTCGCCATGCAGATTTGCATTTTTGGAAGAGCTAAAAAATTGTGGTTCGCAGGTACCATTCCAGATAATACCGCGATAGGCAAATGATACTTGAGCGCCTTGGCTTTTACCTTTACAGACTTGTTGATATCGCTGTGCATCATACACTTTCTCAACTTTATCATTGGCTGAGGCAGCAAGTGGTGATAAACATAAACCGCATAAAACCGTGGATAGCAAAATATTCTTATTCATGCTTATAGTCCTTATGATTCTCATGGGATCTATAACAGAATAAAAAATCATCAGAATAAAACAACTATCTTCGAGTAACATTTGCTTGAGAAATGTATATTTTTATATGGAATATGCAAAGTATGTATGTTCATAAAGAAATATATAGGCATAAAACGGTAGTCAATAACAATAAAATCGAGTTAATCAGTCAACTTATCGGTGAATTTTTGCTATAATCTTCCGTCATTCTTTTTTAATCTCCTTACCACTATGCATTATCCTAAAGTTTACGATGTCATTGTTATCGGCGGCGGTCACGCGGGTACTGAGGCAGCTCTTGCTGCGGCACGTATGGGTCGACAGACTTTACTCTTAACTCATAATATTGAGACTTTAGGGCAGATGAGCTGTAACCCAGCCATTGGTGGTATTGGTAAATCACATTTAGTACGTGAAATTGATGCTCTAGGCGGTGCAATGGCATTGGCTGCCGACAAAGGCGGTATTCAATTCCGTATTTTAAACTCACGTAAAGGTGCGGCTGTTCGTGCGACTCGCGCACAGGCTGACCGTATTCGTTATAAAGCTGCGATTCGTGAAACCTTAGAAAATCAAGCGAACTTGGATATTTTCCAACAAGCAGCTGACGACTTAATCGTTGAGGGCGACACTGTAAAAGGTGTGGTTACTCAGATGGGTATTCGTTTTGATGCGAAAACTGTTGTATTGACTACAGGTACATTCCTAGGTGGTGTGATCCACGTAGGTCTAAATAATGCTTCAGGTGGTCGTGCGGGCGATCCTCCTTCAATTTCATTGGCTGCGCGCCTTCGTGAATTGAACTTACCTGTAGGTCGTTTAAAAACTGGTACACCACCACGTATCGATGCACGATCAGTTGATTTCTCTGTGATGACGCCACAGCCGGGTGATTTCCCATCTCCGACTATGTCGTTCATGGGTGATGCGTCGATGCATCCTGAGCAAATCAATTGCTATATCACACATACCAATGAGAAAACTCACGATATCATTCGTGGTGGCTTAGACCGTTCACCAATGTATACCGGTGTGATTGAAGGTGTGGGTCCACGTTACTGCCCATCGATTGAAGATAAGATTCATAAATTTGCCGATAAAGATTCGCATCAAGTGTTCTTGGAACCTGAAGGTTTGGACACACATGAGCTTTATCCAAACGGTATTTCAACTTCTTTACCATTCGATGTTCAGTTTGAATTGGTTCGCTCGATTCGTGGTATGGAAAATGCGCACATTTTGCGTCCAGGTTATGCGATTGAGTACGACTATTTCAACCCACAATCATTGAAATTCTCTTTAGAAACCAAATCGATTAATAACTTGTATTTTGCAGGTCAAATTAACGGTACAACGGGTTATGAAGAAGCGGGTGCGCAAGGTTTGCTTGCAGGCTTAAACGCAGCACGTCGTGCATGGGATCAAGAGCAATGGACACCAAAACGTGATGAAGCGTACATGGGTGTATTGGTTGATGACTTGATTACTTTGGGTACTAAAGAACCGTACCGTATGTTCACTTCGCGTGCGGAATACCGTTTGATGTTGCGTGAAGACAATGCGGATCAGCGTTTAACTGCCATTGGTCGTGAAATGGGTCTGGTAGATGATGCGCGTTGGGATTCGTTCTGCCAAAAAATGGAAGCTGTAGAAACGGAGAAAGGTCGTTTACAACACCTTTGGGCAGCGCCAAACAATCCACTAGGCAAAAAATTCGTTGAAATGACTGGTGATGACCTGTCTAAAGAAACCAATGCGATCGATTTGCTCAAACGTCCAAATATCAACTTTGCGCAAATTGCTGAATTGACTGGTTCAGAAGTTTCAGCATTTGTTGGAGAGCAAATTGAAATTGCTGTGAAATATGCGGGTTATATTAACCGTCAGCAAGAAGACGTTGCGCAAATGAAACGTTTGGAAGATACACGTATTCCTGCTGATTTTGATTACGATGTAGTTTCTGGTCTTTCACGTGAAATCACCATGAAGCTGAAAAATGTATTGCCTGAAACATTGGCACAAGCAAGTCGTATTCCAGGTGTAACACCTGCGGCTGTTCAATTGGTGATGATTACGATTCGTAAGAATAACCAAGCGAAAAAATCTGCATAAGATTTTGAGTTAAATAAAAAACCCGCTCAGTTGCGGGTTTTTTATTGCCAATAAATTATTGGCTGTTGCTATTTGATCGGATTAAATGAATATTTTGATCATCATTAGTTTTAGCTATGGTTTGATTATTAAAATCTTTCATAAACTTAAGTGATTGATAATGAATTATAAATACAAAAAATAAGATCTAAAAACTATTGATATACAAAGTTTTAGGTCTTAATGGTGGGCTTTTGGTCGTGTGAATTCCGACCTTTGTAGTGGTATTTATTCTACCCAATAAAGCCGAAACTTCAGGGCATGGCGTACAAGTGGGTTTACGCTACATGAATGGAGTTCGATTATGGCAAATCAACAATCGGGAAAAATGCAAAAATTTCTAACGGTATTTTTGTGTTTCTGGGTAGCATTTTTTGAAGGTTTTGACCTGCAAGCGCCCGGTATCGCAGCAAAAGGAATCGCAGCGACATTTTCCTTAGATCAAGTGCAAATGGGCTATGTATTTAGCTTAGGTGTGTTTGGTATGTTATTTGGCGCGTTCTTTGGGGGGCGTGTCGCTGACTATTTGGGACAGAAGAAAGTCCTGATGCTGTCGATTTTTATCTTCGGTGTATTTATGTCTATCACGGCAGTTGCACCAAGCATTGAAATTTTATATATCGCACGATTCTTTACAGGTTTAGGTTTGGGCGCTGCGATGCCAACGATGATCTCGGTGGTGGGTGATGAAGCGACGGATGCTAACCGTGGGCGCTTAAATAGTTTGATGTACTGCGGCTTACCTGTAGGTGCAATCTTTGTTGCTGGCTTGGGTATTATTTTTAAAGATATCTCTTGGCATACATTGTTTTTAATTGGTGGTTTAACGCCTTTAATCCTGATTCCATTCATGGCGCTTATCTTAAAAGATAAGCGTACTGAAAAAGTTCAGGCAGAAAGCAAAGAAGCGGTTCCAGCGATGGGGCAAATCCTTTTTGCTGAACAGCGTTATAAATATACATTGCCGCTATGGTTAAGCTTCTTCTTTACCTTAATGGTGAACTATATTCTGATCAGTTGGTTGCCTAACTTGCTTATGGAACAAGGGTTGGAAAAGCAACAAGCTTTCATGATCATGTTGATGTTCCAAGTGGGCGCAGTGATTGGTACGCTGGGTTTAGGCTACTTGCTTGATCGGCTAAAATTATGGCAAATGGCAGTGATTATCTATTCAGGTTTGTTTGTGGCATTGTTTGTGCTGTTTACAACAAATTCCATTCCTGTACTTATCGCAGCAGGCATCATGGGCGGAATTTTCTCTACAGGCGGTCAATCGATTTTGTACGGGATCTCTCCAATTTTCTATACACCAGCTGGGAAAGTAACAGGTGTGGGGAGTGCGATTTCATGGGGTCGTTTGGGTGCAATGACGGGTCCATTACTCACAGGTAAGATTTTGGCACTAGGACTGGGAACGACAGGTATTTTAATTGCAAGTGCGCCGGGTATTGCTTTGTCGGCTATCGCAGTGGCTGCATTGTCGGCCTATAAGTCATCTCTTAAGAAATAATCGAAATCAGTTATATTTAAAGGAGCTACGGCTCCTTTTTTATTGAATAAATATCTTTAGCTGAAACTAAGTTTTGTTAGAATAAATCTAATATTCATGAATAAATTTACTTCTATGTCTTATCAATTGATCGAACTTGATATTTCTCCTTCAGATAACATTCAGTGTCCACATTGTCAGCAGCAAGTGATTGATTGGTCAGAAGAGCAGTATGTGCAGCCATGTGAGCATGTGCTGTTTATTGCAATGGATATTGGTTTTGAGTTTATTACCGATGAATTTGAGCAAACTATGCAGCATACAGTCGATGACTTGCATGCCAATGATGATCAATATCATATGTTTACTGAAATTACCGCCTCGAGCTTCCCTGAGTTTCTGATTTATAAGTCTGATTTAGGGGTGGAAGGTTATTCACGTTATGTCGGCTTTACGGCATAAAATATTGCTAAAAAATCTCAAAATAAAAAAGCCAGTCAAGTGACTGGCTTTTTTAATGTAAATTAGAAAATTAACTTTCTAATTCTTCTTCGACATCATCTTCGGCACTGTCCATACCGAGTTCTTTAAGTTTACGGGTTAAGGTATTGCGACCCCAACCTAAAAGTTCTGCTGCATGGCGCTTACGGCCACGTGTTTGCTGTAGTGCTGCATTGATGAGGGTGCGTTCAAACATTGGTGTGGCAATGTCGAGAATTTTCATCTCACCGTTTTTCAGTTTTTGTACGGCCCATTGACCAAGTAATTCATCCCAATGATGCACACCAATACGATCAATCCCTTGAGCAGCAGGGTTGCCATCTGTGCCTTGAATTGGAATCTGTTTTAATTCAGACGGTAAATCTTCTGGATAAACTTCACGTCCTGTAATCATCACGGTGAGCCAGCGACAGGTATTTTCAAGCTGACGCACATTACCTTGCCACGGCAATTTTTGCATGTATTCTTGCGTTTCAGGACGCAGAATTTTCGGGCTTACCCCAAGCTCTTTGCCTGCACTTGCTAGGAAGTGCTGTGCAAGCATCGGAATATCTTCACTACGATGTGCAAGTTTTGGAATATGAATACGAATCACGTTTAGACGGTGGTACAAGTCTTCACGGAAGCGACCTTCATGTACTAATTTTTCTAAGTCTTGGTGTGTTGCAGCAACGATACGGACATCCACCTTGACTGGGATGTGACCACCAACGCGGTAGAATTCGCCATCCGCTAAAACACGCAGTAAACGTGTTTGGGTTTCAAATGGCATGTCACCAATTTCATCAAGGAAAAGAGTCCCGCCATTGGCTTGTTCGAAACGACCCTGACGCTGCGTATTGGCACCGGTGAACGCGCCTTTTTCATGACCAAATAATTCAGTTTCGATCAAATCTTTTGGAATTGCCGCCATGTTGAGCGCAATAAAAGGTTTGTTACCACGTGGTGAGTGTTTGTGCAACGCATGCGCAACCAATTCTTTACCCGTGCCTGATTCACCATTAATTAATACAGTAATGTGTGATTGAGAAAGACGACCAATAGCACGGAAGACTTCCTGCATAGCAGGTGATTCACCAATAATCTCTGTAGATTGAATCGGTTGAGCGGTTTTAGCAGATTCTTGTTGTTGCAATTTGGTAATATGCAAAATTGCACGGTTTACAAGTGCTAAGGCTTCATCAATATCAAAAGGTTTTGGTAGATATTCAAAAGCACCCGTTTGATAGCTCGACACAGCAGATTCTAAATCTGAATGTGCAGTCATAATGATCACAGGTAAGTCAGGGTAGTTGCCTTTGACTTTACCTAAAAAGGTCAGTCCATCAATACCCGGCATACGGATGTCTGTCAAAATAACATCTGGCGCATCGACACTTAACTGATCTAAAGCGGATTGTGCTTCTTCAAAACTGGTAACATCAAAACCTTCTTCTTTGAATGTTTTTTCCAGCACCCAACGCATGGCGCGATCATCATCGATGACCCAAATCTTATTACGCGACATGATCTGACTCCCAAGGTAAATATAGGCTAAATACTGTTTTTCCAGGAACTGATTGGCATTCAATCATTCCGTTATGTTGATGCATAATATTTTGTGCAATGCTCAGGCCGAGACCTGTGCCTTTCGCTCGTCCTGTCACTAAAGGATAAAATACGGATTCTAATATTTCTTGTGGGACACCCGGTCCATTGTCCTCAATGTCAATGCGTACCGCAGAACGTTTTAATACACCATTGATGGTGACTAAGCGTTGAATACGTGTGCGCAAGGTCAGTTCTGGTTGATGCTCAACAAAGAACTCTTTATTTTCAGTCATCGCCTGAACGGCATTGACGCTGATATTCAGCATGACCTGAATCAATTGATCACGATCTGCCAGAACATCCGGTAAAGAAAGGTCGTAATCACGGGTGATCTTAATTTTCTTTTTAGTTTGGTTGACGATCAGTGAACGGACACGTTCAAGTGGTTCATGCACATTGACTGGCTCGTAACTTGGCAATTGTCTTGAACCCAGCATGGTGTCAGCAAGATTTCTTAATCGATCCACTTCACTAATAATAATGTCGGTGAATTCACTGTACTTCGGATCATTTAAGCTACGCGCTAAAAGTTGTGTCGCCCCACGGATACCACCAAGTGGATTTTTAATTTCATGGGCAACGCCACGAATCAGTTGTCGTGCAACTTGATGTTGTTGAATCAGGTTTTCTTCTTTAGAGATTTTTAACATCCGGTCGATTTGATTGAGCTCAATCAATAGCAAAGGGTGGTAGGGTTTACCTGAGTTGAGCTGTGACACGGTGTAATCGACATGAATGTCTTTAAAGTTGACATTAATCGTTGCTTCTCGGCGCGTATAGTGTTGACCAGAAGTTAATGTATTCATTAATGCATCATGCGTATTGAATTCATCATCGGGCATATGAAGTAAATTTAATACAGGCTGACCTGATGCACGAAGTAAGCTTATGTCAAAAAGCGCTTCACAAGATGAATTTAAATAAAAAATATTCAGGTTGCTATCGACCAATAAAATGGCAGTGGTTAAATTATCCACTAAAAGCCGGTAATCAATCGTCATAGTCTGATCCATTAGCGAGAGGTTCCTGTCTTAAAATGGCGCAATGGCATCTTCATAAAGCAAATCGTTCAATCTAATAAGGTTCGAATTGATGCAAGTTATGCAAGATATAAGCCAACTATTTCAGAAATACGCTAAGTTTTGATGCTTATTTGAATAAATGCGCTTATTTAAGACTTTAAATAAAGTGTATAGCTGATTAAAAACAGGCTGTAAATCTAAAATGCATTAAAATGGTGCAAATGAAATTATATGGATGAATTTATAGCTTTATTTTGGTGCGTGATATAAAGAGTGACCTTTTCACCTGTTTTTATGTTTTGAAAAGACATACAATACGCGGATTATAGTGGAGCGCAGATTCATGAAATCCCCCAAAGTCGGTTTTGTTTCTTTAGGTTGTCCTAAGGCATTGGTAGATTCCGAACGAATTTTAACTCAGTTAAAGACTGAAGGTTATGATGTAGCATCAGATTATGATGGTGCCGATTTAGTAGTTGTAAATACCTGTGGTTTTATTGAATCTGCAGTACAAGAGTCGCTAGATGCCATTGGTGAAGCGATGAGTTCAAACGGTCGCGTAATTGTGACTGGTTGTTTAGGTAAAGACGAAGACAAAATTCGCCAAATGCACCCAAATGTCTTAAAAGTGACAGGTGCTGCGGCATATCAAGAAGTGATGGAAGCTGTGCACGAATACGTGTCTGAGCCACCGAAACACAATCCGTTTATTGATCTAGTACCTGAACAAGGTATTCGATTAACACCAAAACATTATGCTTATTTGAAGATTTCAGAAGGTTGTAACCATCGTTGCACATTCTGCATTATTCCGAGCATGCGTGGTGATTTGGTTTCTCGTCCAGTAGGTTCAGTATTGACTGAAGCTCAAGCGCTGAAAAAAGCAGGCGTAAAAGAAGTCCTTGTGATTTCTCAAGATACATCGGCTTATGGCGTAGACACCAAATACAAATTGGACTTCTGGAACGGTCAGCCCGTTAAAACCAAATTCTATGACATGTGTGAAGCATTGGGTCAATTGGGTATCTGGGTGCGTCTGCACTATGTATATCCATATCCACATGTAGACGCTGTGATTGACTTAATGGCACAAGGCAAAATTTTGCCGTATTTGGATATTCCATTCCAACACGCAAGTCCTAAGATTCTAAAACTCATGAAGCGTCCTGCGCACAGTGAAAATACACTGGAGCGTTTAAAAGTTTGGCGTGAGAAATGTCCTGATCTTGTGATTCGTTCTACATTTGTTGTGGGCTTCCCGGGTGAAACTGAAGAAGACTTCCAAATGTTGCTTGATTGGTTAAAAGAAGCGCAGCTTGATCGTGTGGGTTGTTTTACTTACTCACCAGTTGAAGGTGCGACTGCAAATGATTTGCCAGATCATGTGCCTGAAGAAATCAAACAAGAGCGTTATGAACGTTTCATGCAAGTTCAGCAAGAAATCTCTGCTGCGAAATTGCAAAGTCGTATCGGTCAAAAAATGACAGTACTTGTGGATGATCTTGAGGAAGAGTTCCCAGTTGCTGTTGCGCGTTCTTATGCAGATGCACCTGAAATTGACGGTAATGTTTTTGTTGAAGATATCGATAAGTCAGTGATTAAAGCAGGTGATTTACTTGAAGTAGAAATCACAGATGCAGATGAATATGACTTATTTGCAAAACTAATCTCGGTTAAGTCTGCTTAAACGATTCATTAAAAATAATTGAAATTAAATAATTCGGAGTTGATGATGCTTGATTCTAAAAAACCACGTTTTGGTCGCATCCTGCTTAAGCTTTCAGGTGAAGCTTTAGCGGGCAATAAAGAGATGGGTATCGATGCACAAGTGCTCGATCAAATGTCACTCGCAATTGCGCACCTTGTTGGTTTAGGTGTTCAAGTGGGGATCGTTGTCGGCGGTGGTAACCTTTACCGTGGTAGCCAATTACAAAAAGATGGTTTGGTTGGCCGTGTAACAGGTGATCAAATGGGTATGTTGGCCACTGTAATGAACGGTTTGGCACTTCGTGATGCTTTGGTGCGTCGTAATATCAAAACTCGTCTAATGTCAGCTTTACCTATTGGTGCTGTAGTTGAATCATATTCTAGCCGTGATGCTATTCGTCATTTAACTCGTGGCGAAGTTTGTGTATTTGTTGCAGGTACGGGTAACCCATTCTTTACAACAGATACAGCAGCTTGCTTACGCGGTATCGAGATTGAAGCCAATCTTATCCTTAAAGCGACGAAGGTTGATGGCGTATACAACAAAGATCCAAGCAAGTATGAAGATGCAGTGAAATACGATGCATTAACATTTGACCAAGTTTTAGATGAAAAACTGGGTGTGATGGATTTGACAGCGATTTGCTTGTGCCGTGACCACAACGTTCCACTTCAAGTATTTGATATGAACAAATCAGGTTCATTACTTTCAGTGGTAATGGGTGAAAAAGAGGGTACTCACGTTACGAACTAATGTACGTGGGCCCTAAAGCTCTTTATACTACAAGCTATTTTAGAATTTACATCTTTTCGAATTAAGTAAGGAAGATCACATGATTAACGATCTTAAAAAAGACGCAGAAGACCGTATGAACAAATCTCTAGATTCTCTAGAGCATGGTTTTGCCAAAGTTCGTACAGGCCGCGCGCACCCATCAATTTTAAACGGTGTTATGGTTCCTTACTATGGCTCTGATGTGCCATTAAACCAAGTAGCTAACGTGGGTGTAGAAGACTCTCGTACTTTACTTGTTCAGCCTTTTGAACGTTCAATGGTTGCTGCAATTGATAAAGCAATCCGTGAATCTGACTTGGGCTTAAACCCGATTACTGCTGATGCGATCCGTGTTCCAATGGCTGCATTAACAGAAGAAACACGTAAAGACATGCAGAAAGTTGCACGTAACGAAGCTGAAAATGCAAAAGTTGCGATCCGTAACATCCGTCGTGATGTTTTAGGTGATATCAAAGCATTGTTGAAAGAAAAAGAAATTTCTGAAGATGATGAGCGTCGTGCGGGTGATGACATTCAAAAAATCACAGACAAATTCGTTGCTGAAGTTGAAAAACGTCTGGCTGCAAAAGAAGCTGAATTGATGAAGGTCTAAGTTTTAATGACCTCATCTGAAGAAACTTCCCGTCTTCCAAAACATGTTGCCATCATTATGGATGGCAACAATCGTTTTGCCAAAAAGAATCAAATGCAAAAAGGTGAAGGGCATCGTTCTGGAAAGGACATCCTAGATCCCATCGTTGAACATTGTCGTAAAAGAAATATCCAAGCACTGACCGTTTTTGCTTTTTCGAGTGAAAATTGGAATCGTCCTCAGTTTGAGGTTGATTTGTTAATGGCTCTTCTCGAAGAAACCATTCATGAGCAGTTGCCACGCATGGAAAAATTTAACATTTCCCTACGTTTTATTGGTGATCGTTCTCGTTTATCTCCTAACTTACGTGACTTAATGTTGCAAGCCGAACAAAGGACTGCTAATTTCGACAGCATGACTTTAACTATTGCAATTAGTTACGGTGGTATGTGGGATATGGCACAGGCTGCAAAACAAATCGCAGCAGATGTTTTAACTAACAAAATAGATCTTGAAGCAGTGGATGCTGAAGTCTTTGGTCAATATGTCAGTTTAAGTGATCTACCTCCGGTAGATTTGTTAATTCGTACAGGTGGTGATTTCCGTCTCTCGAACTTCTTGCTTTGGCAAGCTGCGTATGCAGAACTTTATTTTACCCAGACATTATGGCCTGAATTTACCATTGAAGAATTTGACGACGCACTAGCAGTATTTGGTGGTCGTGAACGTCGTTTTGGTAAGACCTCAGAGCAGATTCAACAAGAGCAGTTTGAGAATAAATAAATGTTAGAGCGGATAATAACCGCATTGGTACTGGTTTCAGTTGTACTGAGTTGCATGTTTGCAACCGAGTCTAAATACCCAATGCTTGTGCTGATGATTATTGCATCAGCTGTCGCGGGTTATGAGTGGTTCAAACTCATGCCGCGGAATACACAAAATGTGATTAAACCTTTCGCTTGGGGCTATGGTCTAGTCACTGCTATTCTTTCAGCACTAGCATTGCATTTTACAGATGTTGCATTACTGCTTTGGGCGGCTTCGATCTTTACTTGGATCTTAAGTGTCTATTGGGTGAAGTCTTATCCTGATTACGATAACTGGTATAACCCGAGTCTGAGTGGTATTGGTTTAGTCTTAGTTCCTGCTGCGGTAACTGCTATTTTTTCTGTGTGGATGAACTCACCGTGGTGGCTCATGTATCTGTTCCTGTTGGTATGGGGTGCAGACAGTGGTGCATACTTCGTGGGACGTAAATTTGGTAAGAAAAAACTTGCACCAGATGTGAGCCCAAATAAATCGATCGAAGGTTTATATGGCGGTCTATTCACTGCAATGCTAATTGTTATTGTTGTTGAAATTATTTATCTTGATTTAAGCATCGCTGAACATATTTTATTTTTAATACTTTCAGTAATAACAGTATTTAGTTCAGTACTTGGTGATTTATTTGAATCGATGATCAAGCGTCGTGCAGGGATCAAAGATTCTGGTCGTATTCTTCCCGGACATGGTGGTGTGCTGGACCGTATCGACTCGTTGCTTGCTGCAGCACCTATCTTTGCAGCAGGTATGTATGTTTTAAAATTAATTGGCGTAGATTTATAGATGTCACAATCTGTTTGTATATTGGGTGTAACAGGATCCATTGGTCAAAGTACTTTAAAGATTCTGCAACAGCACCCCGAAGAGTATTCAGTTTTTGCAGTCACTGCACATAGCCGAATTGTAGAACTTGTCGAAATATGCAAACAATATCGACCGAAAATCGCAGTTGTTCCATTCAATAAAGTGGATGAACTGCGCCAATTACTCGTAGCTGAAAAATTAACTGATATTGAAATCTTGCATGATGAAGCCGGATTAATCGCAGTAGCAGAACATCCACAAGTTAATGTGGTCATGGCCGCTATTGTGGGTGCAGCAGGGTTGCTACCGACATTGGCTGCTGCGAAAGCGGGTAAACGTGTCTTACTTGCAAATAAAGAAGCGCTGGTGATGTCGGGTGACATCATGATTCAGACCGCACGTGAAAATAATGCTTTGTTACTGCCGGTCGATTCTGAACATAATGCAATCTTCCAGTGCTTGCCTGAAACTTATCTACAAGGTGAGCGTCATGGTCAGCCAAAATTGGGTGTCAAACAGATTTTACTCACCGCATCTGGTGGTCCATTTTTACATCATAGTTTAGAACAATTACAAAGTGTAACGCCTGCTCAAGCCTGTAAGCATCCAAACTGGTCGATGGGGCAAAAAATTTCTGTTGATTCTGCAACGCTGATGAATAAAGGCTTGGAATTGATCGAAGCCTGTCATCTTTTTGCAGTTGAAGAACAATTTGTAACAGTTGTTGTCCATCCACAGAGTATCATTCATTCAATGGTTCAATATGTAGATGGTTCGACTTTGGCGCAAATGGGTAATCCTGATATGTGTACGCCTATTGCTCATGCATTAGCATGGCCGAAGCGTATTCAAACACATGTGCCTCCATTAGATTTATTTATTCATTCTCAGTTAAATTTTGAACAGCCTGATATACAGCGATTCCCAGCGCTAAAATTAGCACGTCAAGCCATGAAGGCTGGAGGCTTAGCTCCTACGATTTTAAATGCAGCAAATGAAATCGCCGTGGCAGCATTTTTGCATGAGAAAATTGGCTTTACTCAAATCCCTCAAATTGTGGAACATGTGTTGGGGCAAGTTGAAAACTCAGCTGCAAATAATATTGATGTTATTTTGCATGCAGATAAATCGGCACGTATGGTTGCTGAAAAAGCAGTATTGAATTCAGGAAGTTAAGACATGAATGCCTTGTTTATGATTATTGCAGCAATATTGCTACTTGGACCGCTAATAGCGATTCATGAATTTGGGCATTATTTTGTTGCACGTAAACTGGGCGTAAAGGTTTTGGTGTATTCGATTGGTTTTGGCCCAACACTGCTCAAGTGGACGTCGAAGAAATCAGGTATTCAATATCAACTGTCTGCATTGCCACTGGGTGGTTATGTCAAAATGTTGGATGAACGTGAAGGTGATGTCGCAGCAGAAGACTTACCGAAAGCATTTAACAGACAACACCCTTGGAAACGTATTGCAATTGTTGCTGCAGGGCCACTCATCAACTTGGCTTTTGCTGTGGTGTTGTTTTGGATTTTATTTTTACCTGCACAGGAACAGCTGAATACGCGCGTAGGTAAAATTTTACCGAATACGCCTGCAGCAGCTGCGCAAATGCAGTCTGGTGATAAAATTACTGCCGTAGATGGTACTCAAGTATCCACTTGGGAGCGCTTGAATTATGCCTTGGTTGATCGTGTGGGTGAAACTGGCAACATTCAAATTCAAGCTGAACGTGCAGGGCAAATTCAAAACTTCAGTTTACCAATTCAGAGTTTTTTACGCGATCAAACTCAGTCACCACTCGATGTTCTTGGTTTTACGCCATATCGTCCTGAAATTCCTGCAGTGGTTTCAAAACTCAGTGAAGATGGCGCAGCGATTCGCCAAGGGATGCAAGTGGGTGATCGAATTGTTTCGATTGATGGCGTAAAAATGAAAGACTGGTTTGATGTTGTACAAGTTGTACAAGCTTCTCCAGAAAAGTTACTTAAAATTGATGTTTTACGACAAAATAAAATTGTGCATTTAAACGTGATGCCGCAAGGTAAGCATGACCAAATGGGTAAAGTCACAGGGCTTTTAGGTGTACAAAGCGATCCGGGTAAAGTCAATATTCCAGCCGAATACAAACAAACCATTCAATACACGCCTGTAGAGGCGATGGGAAAAGCGGTAGAAAAAACAGGTCAGATATCTAGTATGATCCTGAATTCTATTGTAAAAATGGTGCGTGGTTTGGTGGGTTTGGATAATTTATCTGGTCCGATTACCATTGCGAAAGTGGCTGGACAAAGTGCCGAAATGGGGTGGCAAACCTTCATTTCATTTATGGCACTGATGAGTGTGAGTTTAGGTATTTTAAATTTACTACCGATTCCTATGCTCGATGGCGGTCATTTAATTTACTATTTTATTGAATTAATTCGTGGTAAACCTGTTTCTGAACAAATACAATTGGTTGGATTAAAAATTGGTATGGTATTGCTGGGTAGCATGATGCTACTGGCTCTATTCAATGACATTATGCGTTTATAAGAACGTTATACGAAATAAATTAACAGCGGAAAAGACTGGCATGCAGCACAAACATTTATTTATGCCATTGGCACTGGTTAGTGCTATGGCCGTAGCACAACAAGTATATGCAGCAGATGATTTTGTAGTACAAGATATTCGTGTTGATGGCTTAGTGCGTTTAACTCCTGACAATGTAGCCGGAATGATCCCATTCTCCGCTGGTGATCGTGTCAATGATCAAATCATTTCAAACTCAATTCGTAGCATGTTTGCATCGGGTTTGTTTGATGATGTGAAGTCTTCACAAGTCGGTAATACCCTTGTATATACAGTGGTTGAACGCCCAGTAATTTCTAAAGTTGAGCTAAAAGGCAATAAACTTATTCCTAAAGAAGCCTTGGAAGAAGGCTTAAAGAAAATGGGTCTGTCTGAAGGTGAAGTTTTAAAGAAATCATCTTTGCAAACGGTTGAGACTGAATTAGAACAACAGTACATGCAGCAAGGTCGTTATGATGCTGATGTTAAAGTTATTACAACCGCTCAACCGAATAACCGTGTCAATGTCTTAATCGAGTTTGAAGAAGGTCAATCTGCCAAAGTATTTGATATCAATATCATTGGTAATACGGTTTTTAAAGAAAGTGAAATTAAACAAATTTTTGCATTAAAAGAAAGTGGTTGGAACTCGATCATTTCTCGTAATGACCGCTATGCACGTGAAAAGATGGCTGCGAGTTTAGAAGCTTTACGTGCGATGTATCTCAACAAAGGTTACATCAACTTCAACATTACTAATTCAAGTCTGAATTTGAGTGAAGATAAAAAGCATGTCTTTATCGAAGTTTCGGTGGATGAAGGAGAACAATTTAAGTTTGGTGAAACCCATTTCTTAGGTGATACGCTTTATACGCAAACTGATTTAAACGCTTTAAAACTCTATAAAGATGGCGATTTATATTCACAAGAAAAAGTGAATGGTGTTAAACAACTTTTACTTCGTAAATATGGTAACGCAGGTTACTACTTTGCAGAAGTGAACATTGTTCCTGAAATCAATAAAGACACCAAATTGGTTGATTTAAATTACTATGTGAATCCGGGTCAGCAAGTCACTGTTCGCCGTATTAATTTCACAGGTAACTCGAAAACAGCTGATGAAGTTCTACGTCGTGAAATGCGTCAAATGGAAGGCGCATTAGCAAGTAACGAAAAAATTGATTTGTCTAAAGTGCGTTTAGAACGTACTGGTTTCTTTAAAACCGTTGATGTTAAGCCTGCACGTATTCCGGGTACGCCAGATCAAATTGATTTAAATGTAAATGTTGAAGAGCAGCATTCGGGGACAAGTACTTTAGCTGTTGGTTTCTCACAAAGTGGCGGTGTAACTTTCCAAGCAGGTTTGAGTCAAACCAACTTCTTGGGTACAGGTAATGCAGTTTCTATCGATTTGTCTCGTTCAGAGACTCAAGATTATTACAACCTCAGTGTAACTGACCCGTATTTCACTATTGATGGTGTACGTCGTGGTTATAATATGTACTACCGTAAAACCAAGTTAGATGACGACTATAACGTTAACAACTACGTCACTGACAGTTTTGGTGGTGGTATCAACTTTGGTTATCCGATCGATGAAAACCAAAGTATCAGTATGGGCTTGAATATTGATAATACCGAAGTAACTACAGGCCCATATGTTTCTACTTATGTGCGTGATTATTTACTAGCAAATGGTGGGAAGGCGACGGATACCACATCATTCTGTCCTACTGATGCGTCTGGTAACTCACAATTAACTGTGCCTGTATACAAAACTGATGCGAATGGAGATTTTGTACTAGATAGTGAAGGTAATAAAATTGTTACTCACAACACTTGCGCAGTACCTGAAGAATCATACGATAGTGCGTTTAAAGGTGATTTCTTAACTTATAACCTTAACTTGGGTTGGTCATATAACACCTTGAATCGCCCGGTATTCCCTACATCGGGTATGTCACACCGCGTCAATGCCGAAATTGCATTACCGGGCAGTGATGTTGAATACCAAAAAATCACTTACGACGCACAAGCTTATTTCCCACTCGGTAAAGACTTTGTGTTACGTGGTTACGGTAAGTTAGGCTATGGTAATGATTTACCGTTCTACAAAAATTTCTATGCAGGTGGTTTTGGTTCGGTACGTGGCTATGACAACAGTACTCTAGGGCCGAAATATCCTGGTGTGTATTATGATGCGCAAAATCAGGTTGACTACGATCCAGAAGAAGTCGGTGGTAATGCTTTAATTCAATTTGGTACTGAATTGGCTTTACCTGTGCCATTTAAAGGCGATTGGGCGCGTCAAGTTCGTCCAGTATTGTTTGCTGAAGGCGCACAAGTATTTGACACCCAATGTGACGTTCCTAAATCTAGTGAAGACCGTCAATACTGTAAAGATAACTACGGTTTTGATATGAATAACATGCGTTATAGCGTTGGTGCAGGTTTTACTTGGATCACGATGATTGGTCCAATTTCACTGAGTTATGCATTCCCACTAAATGACAAAGCTGGCGATGAAACAAAAGAAATCCAATTCGAGATTGGTCGTACGTTCTAAGTACGACCCTTCTGGGAATAACAAAATTACAGGTTGATAAGATGAATAAATTATTTGCTGGTTTGGCGGTATTGGGTATGTCATGTTCTGCTGTGGTACATGCAGCAGGTTACGGTGTGGTTGATTTAGAAAAGGTGGTGGATCAAAGCACTTATATAAAACAACAAAATGCTCAAATTCAACAGCAATTGAAACCACAAACCACTAAAATTGAATCACTTGCTAAAGAGCTGGAAGCAATGCAACAAAAAGCTCAGCAAGGTGGTGATAAGTTGACTGCTGCGCAAAAGCAGCAAATGGGTCAACAGTATCAAACTAAACTCAAAGAGCTGACTGATTTACAGCAAAAAGTTCAAGCTTCGGTTCAAGGGAATATTCAGTCCTTAAATCGCACGATGGATACTCGAATCAAGCAAGTTGCAGAACAATTGCGCACAGAAAATAAGTTAGATGTTGTTTTGAATAAAAATTCAGCACTTGCGTATGACCCTAAGTTTGATTTAACTGATAAAATGATTCAAAAGGTTAATGCAATTAAATAATCAATGAATTCTCAAAAATTCAGTTTAGAAAAGCTTGCTCAACTTGTTCAAGGTCAATGTATTGGTCAGCTAGACTTGCAATTCAGTGGAATGGCAAGTCTAGAGAGTGCTCAACCGCATCAGCTTGCATTTTTAAGCGCAGATAAATATCTGAATGAAGCTCAACAGTCTCAGGCTGGTGCGCTGATTGTGACTGCAGACATGCAGTCACAAATCCCTTCACAGCAAAACTTCATTGTTGTACCCAATCCGTATCTGGCTTTCGCTATTCTGACGCATGTTTTTGAAAAGAAATCTGTAGAAACAGGTATTGAAAGTACTGCCCAAATTCATCCTTCCGCAATCATTTCTGATACTGCTTATATTGGGCATTATGTGGTAATTGGTGCGAATAGTGTGGTGGGTGAAGGGACGCGCATTGAATCACAAGTGAAGATTGATCATGGCGTTGAAATTGGTAAAGATTGTTTTATCGATTCGCATGTGACAATTACTGGTGAAGCCAAGTTAGGTGATCGCGTACGTATCCATGCAAATACGGTGATCGGTGGTGAAGGGTTTGGTTTTGCACCTTATCAAGGGAAATGGCATCGTATTGCTCAATTAGGTTCTGTACGCATCGGGAATGATGTGCGTATTGGCTCAAATTGTAGTATCGACCGTGGTGCTTTAGATGACACAATTTTGGAAGATGGTGTCATTATTGATAACCTTGTGCAAATCGCGCATAACGTCAAAGTAGGTGCAAATACGGCAATGGCTGCGAAATGTGGCATTGCGGGTAGTACAACTATTGGCAAAAATTGTGTGCTTGCAGGGGCTGTTGGTATCGTAGGTCACATTAATATTGCAGATAATGTGACAATTACCGGTATGTCAATGGTCACAAAAAGTATTTCCGTTGCTGGAAGTTATTCTTCAGGTACGCCAATGCTTGAAAGTGGTTCTTGGAAAAAGGCAGCAATCCGCTTTAAACAATTAGCAGATGTGCCATTGACCCAATTGGTCAAACGACTTGATCATATGCAGTCTCAAATTGAGTCCCTTGAATCAACATTTAAATTGCGTAAATAATTATGATGACAGAGTCGAATACCCCAGCTTTCACAAAACCTGAATTACCAATGACTATTCAGACTATTCGTGAATATTTGCCACATCGTTATCCGTTTTTATTGGTTGATCGTGTTGTTGAAGTGACTGACAACGGGATTGTAGGCTATAAAAATGTAACGATTAACGAAGAATTTTTACAAGGCCATTTCCCTGAATACCCAATTATGCCGGGCGTGCTGATTGTTGAGGCATTGGCGCAAGTATCGGGTATCTTAGGTTTCATTATGAATAATGAGAAACCTTCAGCTGGTTCGTTGTTCTTATTTGCTGGTGCAGAAAAGGTCCGATTTAAAAAACAAGTCGTTGCAGGCGATCAACTTGTATTAAAATCAGAATTAGTGATGCAAAAGCGTGGCATTTACAAATATAATTGTGTTGCCACTGTAGATGGCGTAGTCGCAGCAACCGCGGAAATTATGGTTTCGCATCAGAAAACAGAGACAGCATGAGCAATAACGAATTAATTCATCCTACCGCCATTATTGACTCATCAGCAGTAATTGCTCCGGATGTGCAAATTGGACCATATTGTATTATTGGTCCTCAAGTCACAATTGGAGCGGGTACTAAACTGCATTCACATGTTGTGGTGGGTGGTTATACCCGTATTGGTCAACATAACGAAATTTTTCAATTTGCCAGTGTTGGTGAAGTCTGCCAAGACTTGAAATATGCTGGTGAAGAAACTTGGTTAGAAATCGGGGATCATAACTCGATTCGTGAACACTGTAGTTTACACCGTGGTACTGTTCAAGATCAGGGTCTAACTAAAGTTGGTAGTCATAATTTATTGATGGTGAATACACATATTGCACATGACTGTGTGGTAGGTGATCATAATATCTTTGCTAATAACGTCGGCGTTGCAGGTCATGTCCACATTGGTGATTATGTCATCGTAGGTGGTAACTCTGGTATTCATCAATTCTGTAAAATCGATTCATACAGTATGATCGGTGGTGCATCGCTTATTTTGAAAGATGTACCTGCTTATGTCATGGTATCTGGTAATCCAGCCCATGCTTTTGCCATGAACATTGAAGGCATGCGTCGTAAAGGTTGGTCTAAAAATGTGATTCAAGGTTTACGTGAATCCTTTAAATTGATCTATAAAGATGGTTTAACGACGAATGAAGCGATTGAGCGTATTCGTACTGAAATTTTGCCTGAAGTGGCAGAAGCGCAATTGTTGATTGACTCACTTGAGCAGTCTAAGCGTGGTATCGTACGCTAAATGCTGCGAATAAAAAAAGACACCTTATAAGGTGTCTTTTTTTTGCGTTAAAAATAGGACTATTTTTTAACAAAGCCTGCTTCTTCAGATTTTGGATATTTTTGGGTAAGCTTGGTTTTGAGCTGCGTTGCTAAACTGCTATTTCGATCGACGTCTTTTGCAATGCTATACAGTTGATATAACGCTCTAGGCGCGCGGGTCGACTCAGGGTATTGATCTACCACGATACTATAGTTCTTTTTCGCTTCTGCGTAGTTGGTCGGTTCAACAGCAAGGTTGAACTCAGCTAACCAAAAATATGCATTGCTAATGTAGACGCTATTAGGATTATTCTTAATAAAGTTTTTCATTGGTGCAATGGCTTTTTTCGCACCACCTTGTTTATATGCATCTAAAGCAACGGTATAAGCTGCTTTCTCAAGCTCAAGTGAGTCACCACCTGCATTTACAGGTTGTTTTGCAGATGAGCTTAATGTTGCTTGGGTCGTAGGTTGTTTAGCTGGTGTAGGGGCTATATTAGCTGCTACTGGGTGCAGTACCTTGTTGGTTATCCTCAGCAGCCTCTGTGTCTTCACTCGGATCTACTTTTTGTTGGAGTAGCTCTAAACGTTGATCTAAATCTGCATAGCGGTTTGTAAGTTCACTTTTTAATTGTTCGATAATATTGTCTTGCTCTTCCATTTTACCGCGTAAGCTACGCAATTCATTTTCGAGCTGTTGGTTCTTCTGCATGAGCTGCCAATTTAAATTTGTTGGCGTAGGGGTAGAGCCAGCACCTGTTTGAATGGCTGTATTATTTGCTGTATACACAGTGCCATTATCTGCGCCACTCAAACCGCGAGATTCAATTGGAATATTGGCAAATAGCGTACCTGAGCAAGTCAATGTAAGGGCACACAATACATGCTGTTTAAACATCATAAAAATTCCATGTAGTTGCAAGCATGTCCGTATTGAATAGTTTTATTACAGACTGCTTTAGATAAAACGATAAGCACATTAAAAACGCCAAAGTTCTGAATTGCAATAAGCTTTTACAATCTTGTTGTGTATTAAAGTAAAAATATAGTGATGATGTTTCACGTTTTCTACATCATCGACCATCATATTGATTTATAAATAATCAAACAGTGTTTTCTACTCAGGAATTCTTGGTTTTAGTCTTGCATGTTTATCAAAAATCTCTATACTCTGTTCTTGCAATGGTAGCCCTGCCGGTTACTTCGCAATTGTACTCTACAAACCCCGCCAGGACCGGAAGGTAGCAACGGTAGTAGAAATATGATGTGCCGAAGTCTTGCTGGTAGGGTTGCCACCAGTTTCAATCATAATAAATTAAACGTCCTCTCATTTTTTTTAATCCTAGATTCTTCTTTATTTTAGTTTTATTAATTCTTTATTTAGATCTATATCTTTGTTATTCGGCATCAAATTCTTTACGTGCAATCACTTTAAAAATCGTATCGAGATCGAATCCTCGATATTGTAAAAAACGTATTTGTTTGGCTTTTTGTTTTGGATCACGTTCAACAGCTTTGCCAAATTTTTTGATCTTGAGCTGGTAGGCTTCGGCGACCCAATCTGTTTCTTTTAATTCATCCTGAATTAATTCACTGTCTACTTTTTTATTTTTTAAAGCGAGCTTTATACGGTTGGGACCTTTACCTTTACGCTTTTGACTCGACAACAGCATTTCTGCTACACGTTGATCGCTTTGATAGTTCTCACGTGCGAGTTCTTCCACCAAGTGTATGACTTCTTCACGACTATCCGCATACAGTGCTAATTTTTCGATTAAATCCGCTTTTGAGTATTCTTTACGTGTGAGTACTGCAAAAGCGTACGAGCGTAGACGAGAGCCGCGCAGTCCCGATTTTTTTTCAGCATGAACATCTTTACCATTGGTGTCAAAATGCAACGCAGTGTGATCGATCACCGAAGTATTGTCATGTGAAATGTCAGTTTGTGCAGCATGATTTACGCAGGTAGTTTCTTCAGCTTCTGCAAACTGTTGTTTCAGTGCTTCATAATCAAGCAAGAGTGGAAAATGGTCTTTAGTCATGGGGTCATTTTAATACAAATTTTGAGTGCAAAACAAAACGCCCCGTAGGGCGTTTCGTCTGCTATTAAAGTATGCTGTAATTAAGCATCTAAAAAGTCTGGTTCTTCTTCGTCTTTGTCTTCTACAGGTGCTGTACCCGTAGTCAGAAGTTGTTCACGAATCAGTTTTTCGATAGTTTGCACAAGTTCAGGGTGTTCTTCTAAGTGGCGAATGGTATTGTTTTTACCTTGCCCAATCTTGTCACCTTGGTATGAATACCAAGCACCTGCTTTTTGAACAATTTCTTGTTGTACTGCGAGGTCAACAAGCTCACCTAAATGGTTCACGCCTTTACCATAAAGAATTTGGAAAATCGCTTCACGGAATGGAGGAGCCATTTTGTTTTTCACAACTTTCACTTTGGTTTCTGAACCAATGATTTCGTCGCCTTCTTTCACTTGACCAATACGGCGGATATCTAAACGTACAGATGCATAGAATTTAAGTGCATTACCACCAGTTGTGGTTTCTGGGCTACCAAACATTACACCAATCTTCATACGAATTTGGTTAATGAAGATCACCATACAGTTAGAACGTTTCGCATTACCGGTAATTTTACGCAGTGCTTGGCTCATCAGACGAGCTTGTAAGCCCATGTGTGAGTCACCCATTTCGCCTTCAATTTCGGCGCGAGGGGTCAGTGCAGCGACCGAGTCGACAACGATCAGGTCAATGGCACCTGAACGTACCAGCATGTCTGCAATTTCAAGTGCTTGTTCACCATTGTCTGGCTGTGAAACAAGTAAGTTATCAATATCTACGCCAAGTTTACGTGCGTATTGAGGGTCTAATGCATGTTCAGCATCGATGAATGCACAAGTACCGCCAGCTTTCTGACATTGTGCAATAGCTTGTAATGTCATAGTCGTTTTACCAGAAGATTCAGGACCGTAGATTTCTACGATACGACCTTTAGGCAAACCACCAATACCTAGTGCGATATCTAATGTTAAAGAACCTGTAGAGACAGCTTCAACTGCCTGTACGGTGTTATCACCAAGACGCATAACGGTGTTTTTACCAAACTGCTTTTCAATTTGGCTTAAGGCCGCATTTAACGCCTTGCTTTTATTATCATCCATCTTACAACCTCAATACGATGTCACGAAACAATATACTCAAGTGGATGTATTCAGTTTAAATCTGTTCCACGAGGGTATAGTGACAGAAATCATCCTTTTGTTCTATGAAAATCACAACAGGTGCGACATGTTGTGACGCTTTTAACTTAATCATCATTATAAGACCATTGCTGGTCAAACTGTTGATCATTTTCTCTTTTAAATTTACCAATATCTCGACGATCTTTTTTACTTGGTCGATGATCTGGCCGAGCTAGATTATGCAACTTTCTTTGTGATGCGAGCAATTCCCGTTTTGCAATACTGACCTCAGTTTCATCATAAAGCAGCTGAGCGGTTGGGGCAGGCCCACGAACATCCGACAGTGCTTTCACCACCACGGTTTTTTTCTCAAGGCCTTGTGCAATGGTTAATTCCATGCCTACACGAACTTCACGAGAGACTTTAACGCGTTCGCCATTATGATGAACTTTACCGCCTTCAATAGCATTTTTGGCAATAGAGCGTGTTTTAAAAAAACGTGCAGCCCACAACCATTTGTCTATACGCATACCAACCGCATCTTCGGATAGATTTGATTTACGCATATTTTTTCTGTTCCTCGGCTTGCTCAGTCGTTTGAGCTTCTAAAATAGGGATTAAATCTGTTAATGCGGACAGCATTGGGTAATTGCAAGTCTCGCGAGGCGCTTTGGCAGATGAAGGTTGCTGAATCGAATAGAGCTGTTCAATCCCAAAAAGTTTTGCACCATTGAGCACTTTTTCTGTGTCATCAATGAAGTAACAGTTTTTTGCATCGAAGGGGTGTTTGCTTGCTAATATTTGCCAAAACTCAATAAACTCTTTGGCATGACCGAGAGTTTCTGAACTGACGATAACATCAAAATAATCACGAAGACCGGTTTCTTCGAGTTTGAATTGTAAGCCTGCAAAGTCGGCATTGGTCGCAAGCCAAATAGGATAGCCATTTTCTTTTAGATAGGTAAGCAGCTTAATGCAGCCTTCGCGTTTAGCCACTTTGGCTTTTTGTTCTATTTGCATTGCCAAAACATCAACGCCAACTTGTGACGTCCAAAAGCGAGAGGAGTACCATTTTAGGGTATGATTATGCTGTTGATAAAAACTAAATAGCGTTTGCTTGCTTTGTTCGAGTGAGCATTGATGCTGTTCAGCATAACGAATTGGCAGCAGCTCATTCCAAATGAAATCATCATAAGCAAGATCGAGTAAAGTACCGTCCATATCGAAAATGATCGTCGGCTTTTCTGAGTAATTTGGCATATAAAGGTATTCTATGTTTAAAACAACAACAGCACCGCAAGACCCACTGATTTTGCAGTTGGTTCCCATTGTGACACAAGCTTGCGAAATTTTGCGAGAAGAATATCAGCGTTATTGCTCAGGTGCAGATTTTGATGTGGAACGTAAAAGTGATGATTCACCTGTAACGCAAGCTGACTTTCGTGCAAATAGCTATATTACCCAAGCATTATCTAAAGTTTCTAGCTTGCCTTTATTGTCAGAGGAAGGTGACAAGTCTGAACGTATGCAATGGCAAAAATTTTGGCTGCTTGATCCTTTGGATGGTACCAAAGAGTTTTTACATAAAAGACCTGAATTTACCATTAATCTGAGTCTGGTTGAGGGTGCTAATACTACCTTTGCCATATTGGCGATCCCTGGGGAATACAGCGTATATATTTGTCCCTTTGAGGGACTGCCGCTGAAATATGATAGCCAGTCAACCACATGGTATGAATATGTTCAAACCTCTGTAGAGAATGTCGTACACGTTGGCTTGAGTCAAAGTGCTAAAAATAAGCCGATTTATAAGCACTATCTAGACGCTTTAGAAAAACTTAGTCCTTATCAGGCATACCATGCTGGTAGTGCATATAAGTTTTGTATGATGTTAGAAGATCGAGTGGATATTTACCCGCGTTTTCATCCTACCTGTGAATGGGATACGAGCGCTGGACAATGTTTAATCGAGCGTATTGGTGGTGGTTTGGTTGATTTTAAAGGTCGCGCTTTTTTATATAACCAGCGCAAGACTTTATTAAATGGTGGATTTATTGCATTTAAAAATGCCGAAATGAAAGAATTGGCCTTAAATGCTTTGGCAAACATGCCTGACAAAACTTGAGCTAAATCGGGTTCATGCTATAGTGTCTGCACACTCCGTTAAATCTCCTGCATATAAGAACTGTCAATTATGGCCCTAGATTTGCTCCCTCCTAGTATGCTGAAAGCAATAGACTTATTGCCGGATGAAAAGACGCCTGTAACATTGTTTACACGTCATTCCATTCGTGAAGTTGTACAAGGACAGGGTTTGGCCGGTTATGACTTACAACTTACGCATCAAGGACGTGATTTAGCCGAAGCGTGGGGCAGCTATTTGGTTGAAAATACCGATCGTGTTATTCAACACTGTATTTCTAGTCCAATTCAGCGCTGTGTGGATACGGCAGCATTGATGATTCAAGGTGCAGATAACGTCACGATTGAGCCAAATACCCACCATATCGAGATCATTGAACAAGGATTATTGGTCGAGCCGGGAAGTTTTGTGCTGGATATTAAAAAAGCAGGACCATATTTTCAAAAGCAAGGTGCCTTGGGCTTTATCAATAGTTTTGTGAATAATGCTTTGCCGGGTATGAAACAGCCCATTCATGGGGTGGTAGATGTTTTGGAGTTGATTTACAACACTCATCCAACCAATGATTATGGTCTGAGTCTAGCGGTGAGTCATGATACGATTTTGGCTGCAATTCTTGCCATTATTTCAGGTAAAAATATCGTGACACGCGAAGACTGGCCGAAAATGATGGAGGGTTTATTTGTTTGGTTTGAAGGAGATGTATTCCTTGAGTCAAAACTGAAATGGATTTGGCGTGGTGAACTAAATGAATTAAATATTCGTGAATTTCAGCAGGCTGAGCAGCAACTTTAAGAAATTTTGCTAATAATAAAAAATTTATAAAAGGCATCCATGTGCGGATGCCTTTTATATCTGTTTTCAGTATTTCATTAAATAAAAGATTAAATATTGGCTTTAATTCGTGCAGGGTATTGATTTAAATCAATACTTGAACCGTCGTCACTATAAGGCCAGCGGCTAGTATTAACTGGGAGGTGCTGTTGGTGGATTCGACTGTATTTGTCTGCAGCAATCAATGTCGCAATGTCATGATCCTTAATGCTATACGCTTGTACGATTTCAACTGGATATTGTGTGCGTTCAAAAAATTCAGCTTCTGTTTCCCCTTGATGTAGCGCAAAGATGCGTTCTACAGCAGGTAAATACACGCCATATGCTAACCATGAGTCTACGCCTTGAGAGGCTTGAATCTCAGCGGTCGATTTCATATTTGAAATGACTTTACCTAAAATGTCTTTTTCACCTTTCGATGTAAAATATTCAATATATTGATGTTCTGCTTCTGCAAATTTTTCTAATGATGGCAAAAATTGGTTAATCGACATTTTTATCCCTCTTTTCATTTGTACAGCAATGGCTGCCTTAGGATGAAAATTAAAATACCATAAAAAATATATGGGATTAAACCATTTCTAAAAATTTTTATTTACAAAGTTTCTAAAAATATCCTGACAATTTTTGTCGGGAATATACGATTGTATTTAAAGGCTTACACCTTAAATTTAGTTGAAAAGTGAAGTACCTGTCACAGCAATAGTGATTCAGCCAATACAAAGTATTTAGATTCTATTTGAATTGTTAATAAGTGACAAAACGCGGCAATTGAATGATTTATACAAAAGAAATAGTATTGAATTTATTATAACCAATTGATTTATATATTTTATGTAGGTCTCTTAATTGGATTTTTTTGTGGCTAATTGGGGAATAGTAGTGCAAAGTGTGATAGGTTTTTCATATAACAAATTATCAATTTGTATTGTGTCGTTAATGCTAGTTGCTTGTGGTGGCGGAGGCGGTGGTGATAGTTCAGGTGGCTCTGCATCAACTGCAAATTATCCAGAACCGCCCCAAGATATTGTAGATGAAACAAGCATTGGTTTTTATGACTACGATGCCAATGATGCTGTTCGTGAAATACGAAATGATTTAGTCGGTAACTTTTCAGCACAAGTTCAATTTGGTCAAAGTCATGTCGTCGACCCGAATGCGAATGAAGCCAAGAAAATGCCAAGGTTAACCAGTGAAAAAGAAGCACTGCTCATCGTGACGCCAACACTTGATATGCAAAACATCAAGCAACTCAAAGTAGAAATCTATCAAAACAATCGCTTAGTGCGCACTGCGACATTGGATGATCCAACGCAGATGCCTGTTTCAGACCAGAGTGGGCAAAGAGGTCGTCCAGATGTTTGGTACAGTAAACGTGCGTGGACCACGAAACTCAATTGGGATGAAGTTAAACCCGGTCTAAGATTAAAATTTATTGACGCAAATAAAGTCAGCGGTGAATTGGCTGAGGATAAAATCGATTTTGCTGCACCAGGGGAATTGGTTTTAAATAATATCCGTGTTGGTATGTTGGCAGATAAGCCAAATTCTACCGGCCACTATATGTTACTAGAGCCTGAAAAAGCGGGCACAGATTATTTCCAAACCATTCCTGCAGCAGAAATGACCGTTGCACAATATGATGATATTCAGTTAACACGTGCAATGGTATCTTCAGGTGTTATTTATGACAGTAAAAGTGCCGGAGATGGTGGTGTTTATGCAGGAGACATGCGTGAGGATGTCGGTAAATCAACCTTTAGTGTTGGTATAAACCTTGCTAACTGGGGTATTACCAGTGCATCTATGGCCAATCAAAGTCAGCCACAATTAACCCAAACAGTAGTTGTCCATCATACAAAGGGGAACTATGCCAATGGTGTGCATACTCATGGACTGAGTGGTGGTAATGGCATGCTCACGCTTTATGATTCTGTAGGGAATGAATTTAGCCATGAAATTGGCCATCACTATGGTTTAGGACATTACCCTGGTCAGGTAGGTGACAATCTATTTTGGGCTGCACATCATGCGGACAGTGGATGGGGTTATATTGCCAATCGCAATATGATGCGCGGAAATCTATCATGGACGGCGACATGGAAGTGGGATGGAGCGAATGGTATCCCAAATTTTAAAAATTTGTTCCCGTACGGAAAAGATGCCATGTCCGGCGGGTATCCTGATAGTAATGTATCACGCTACACACACTATACGGGTTACAGCACATTCCTGAAAATTCAACCACACTTTGACCGTTATGTCTGGGATGAAACATCACCTACCGGCTACAAAAAGTGGAATAAAACCACTCGTGAAATGGAAGTCGCTCAACCGAAGATGCCAAATTCTACGGCTCCGGTTTGGTATAACGCAGATCAAAATTATCCACGACCACGGGTCTTTGGTCAGCCCGTAATTACCATTTTAGGGGGCTATGATCCAGTCAATCAAGTTGGTTTGTTGTATCCTGCGGCACGTTCAAACTGGGGTAATGTGTATGACTTAAATGCTGCCAATACCGCTTTGGATCAAGCGGCATGTTGGTTGAATGTGCAATACACGAATAAAGTCAACAATATTGCTTTAGCAGCTGTACGACTAGGTAGTAATGCCAATAAACTGCATGTCAATTTAGCTTTGGCAGATCAACCACAGAAGGTCAATTTATATTGTAAAAAAGCAGGTGAAGAAGCCAAATTATTAGCAAATATTGATATTCCAGTTTACAGCACAGCGATCAAGCCGGCCGTCAAAATTGGACGTCAGCATGGTTATAGTGCTTTGCGTGCTATCGAACTTCCTCACTTAGAAAGTGCTTTGGAAGCGCAAGCTGCAAATGCTGTTGTTGCTCTTAATCCAACTGAAAAAATGCTATATGAGTCATATAAAAATGACATGTCATTGATGAATAGTGTGGCGCGTCAGCAATTAACCCGTTATGAGTCGCAACAAAACACCGCATACCGACTAAATCGTTGGATGAATGTGTATGCACAAGACCTAACCAATCAAATACCTGAGGCGCAAAGCGCACTCGAAGCATTTATGAAAAAGCTTTCAGTCACTCAAGAAGGTCTGTTCGAGCAGGCGACATTGATCAAAAATGGAAACAACTGTTTGAAATCTGAAACCTTAACTGATGGAGCATTAAATTTGTACATCAGTGGTCCAAGCGGATGTACTGCGGATGATACTGAACAGTGGGTATATGATGCCATTGGTCGTATACACAGTAAGTCAAATCCAGATCAATGCGTAACAGGCAACGGTGGTTCAGCTAAAGTGACGCTAGAACGTTGCGTGTTAAACCAAACCAATCAAATTTGGACCATGGACCCTGCGACTACAACGATTCGTCAAAGTGGTCAATGTATGGATTTAAATACGGGACGTTTGCAAAATAACCGTGCGGATTTAATTCGATATAGCTGTACCAACGGTGGCAATCAACGTTGGACAAATTTGACAGCAAGCCAAAACTTATTATGGACATATTTATCAGCGACGAATATGAAGCTGATTAATAAATAATCTGTAGATAGAAAAATAAGGTCCAATAAGGACCTTATTTTTTTGCTTTTAAAAATCTATAGGCACAAAAAAAGCCCTAAAAAGGGCTTTTTTTATCGCAACAAATTAGTTAGCTAAAGCTTTAACTTGTGCATTTAAACGGCTCTTATGACGAGCAGCTTTGTTTTTATGGATGATGCCTTTATCAGCCATACGGTCGATAACAGGAACAGCTTTTTTGTAAGCTTCTGTAGCGACAGCATAATCACCAGCAGCAATAGCAGCTACTGTGCGTTTAAGATAAGTACGAACCATAGAACGTAAGCTTGCGTTGTGTTGACGTGCTTTAACGTTTTGACGAGCACGTTTTTTTGCTTGAGCAGAGTTTGCCACTCGTGCACTCCTTGAAATAGATTGGTCTGGGCGGGCTGAAATTACATCTGAAAACCAACATCAGAAGAACTATCACCAGCCCGTAAACAAGTGCCATATTGTGATTAAACTAAGCGCTTAAGTCAAGTCTTGACATGCTTTGACAACATTTTAGATGCAGAAAAATTTTAAAGAAAACGTTAGATTAGTCTAAAGTGATTGAGATTGTATGAAAAATGACTAAAAGTATAGAGAATGCGATTGTCATCGGAGCAACAGGATTGGTCGGGCGGGAGCTGGTTCGTCAGCTCAGTCAAAATGCAAGATGTAAGAATATTACGGCTGTGGTACGTCAGCGTGACCATGAACTGAATGGACTGGCAAAAGTTCAACAAATGGTGATCAGTGACTTTCTTTCTCTGACTCAGGATGATGTGAGAGATTATAGTCATGCCTTTAGTTGTTTAGGCTCGACCATTAAAAAAGCAGGGTCTAAAGATCATTTTTATCAGATCGATTTTAGCATCAATGCGCATTTTGCTGAATTATTAGAATATACAGAAACCCATTTGATCATAGTTAGTGCTATGGGCGCTGACGCCAATTCCGCATTTTTTTATAATCGAGTCAAAGGGGAATTGGAATATTATTTAAAAACCTTAAAGTTAAATCAACTTTCGATATTAAAGCCTTCGCTGTTACTTGGCGAGCGTCATGAATCTCGACGTTTAGAAGATGCGACACAGAAACTTTATATGCGCTTTTCGCATTTTGTACCAGACCGTTTCAAATTTAAGCCAGTGACAGCACAGCAAGTGGCTCATACTATGGTCGATGCAGCACAAACTCAGACTGAAAAGTTCGAGATTTATGATAATTTACGCATACTAACAATTAAATGAGGGAAATACCGTGTCTACAGTTCCATTCGTCACCTGTGATTTACTTGATGATCATCCAGATAAAGAATTACAAGTGGTGATCCCGTCGTTGGATGGTAAATTCTTTCAAAGTTATGGTGCACGAAAAAGTTTTGGCGGTCAGGTGATGACGGTCAAATGTTTTGAAGATAACTCTCGTGTTAAAGAATTATTGGCAACCGATGGTACGGGTAAAGTATTGGTTGTGGATGGTGGTGCGTCGATGCGCTGTGCCTTGATGGGTGATATGATTGCTGAATCTGCAGTTAACAATCATTGGAATGGCGTCATTATTTACGGCTGCGTGCGTGATGTTGATGCGATTGCCGAACTTGATTTAGGTGTGCATGCTTTGGCTGCGATTCCACAAAAAAGTAACCGCAAAGGCGTGGGTGAAACAGATATTCCATTAAGTTTTGGTGGTGTAAACATTCAGTCTGGTGATTTTATTTATGCTGACAATAACGGCATTGTTGTTTCAAAAGAGCAATTGGTTGTTCTTTAAGTGGGTTTGAGTTTTTAGTCATGGAATCAGTTGGCATTGCTTACTTATATACGACGATATAAATCTGGAAAAAATACAAACTTCAGCTGAGGACTCTCGGCTGTTGTATAAAAATACGAAATAAAAGAAGAAAGGAAGAATATATGTTGTTGCATCAATTAAAAGTGGCGCAAGCGTTGCTCTCAGGCGTAGCAGAGGGCGGACGAGGTACAAATGGGACGTCTTATCCCAAACAACCTGATAAAGCCCTTAAACTGTACGAATTTGAAGGTTCTCCGTATTGCCGTCGTGTGCGTGAAGTTTTGACCACACTTAATTTGGATTATGAGGTTTACCCATGTCCCAAAGGGGCTAAAAAGTACCGTTTAGAGGTACAAAAATTGGGTGGAAAACAGCAATTCCCTTTCTTGGTGGATGACAATACTGGGGATCGTTTGTACGAATCTCAGCAAATAATTCATCATCTATTTAAACATTATGGCAAAACAGGTCAGACTCCTAAGAAATATGCCAATTATCCTAAAATTCCGTATGTTGCCTATGTTGGAACCTTAATTAATGGGGCTCAAGGCGTGTGGGTGCACCGTAAAGTCATTCATCGTGATGCTCCAAGTCAACTCTTAGAACTATGGGGTTTTGAAGCGAGTCCATATACACGCATCGTACGTAGCGCATTGTCTGAAATGGAATTGGCATATACCTTTCATAATGTGGCTAAGGAACGTTGGCAAGATCAGGGATTAGCGGTAATGCGCTTAAAACCGGGTAAATATGTACCCCTGAAAGGTGGCAAGCGTGAACAAGTGTTAAAAATCATGGGGAACAATATTCAAGTGCCATATTTGAAAGATCCTAATACTGGTGTAGAACTTTTTGAATCTGAAAAAATTGTAAAATATCTGAAGAAGCAATATTTGAGCTAATCACACTCAAGTTTAAGCTAAGTGCAGTGTATAGTCAGACTGATGGCTATACACATATTGTAATGTTAAATGGATTTAAAATTAGAAGAAAAATGCATCATAGCTGCATCAATTGAATTAGAATAAATTGTTAAAAAATAAGAAATTTACTTAATTATAGGGATATCCTAAAAGGATTAAACTCATTAATGTAAAAGACATTTCATTTTTTCGGGGGAAGTAAATCATGTCACCACAAGAAGTCATACTACCCGTACCGGTGCTCGTCGTTGAAGATGAGGAAATTATTCAATTACGTTTACGTCAAATTTTGACAGAGCTGGGTTATAAGCGGGAAGAGCTTATCTTCACCAAAAATGTTAAAGAATCTATTCAAGCCGTAGAGACCCAACCGATATCCTTAGCCTTAGTTGACTTAGGTTTGCCTGATGGTAGTGGTATCGAAATTATTGAAAAAATACGTTCCCTCGAAAGTAATACCATGATCTTGGTTGTCTCTGCATGGAGTACACAAGAAAGCTTATTTGCCGCAATTAAAGCAGGTGCAACGGGCTATGTATTAAAAGAACGTGATGATGCTGAAGTACTTTTATCTATTCGGAGTATTTTACGTGGTGGGGCGCCGATTGACCCATTTATTGCACGAGAAATCCTTAAACAAATATCCGAAGCCGAAGCGCCAAGTCCAGAACAAACAGTCGCCGATGAAGCAGACTTGAACCTCTTGACCAGTCGTGAAAAAGAAATTTTATGTTTGGTTGCTCAAGGTTTGAGTAACCGTGAGATTGCTGAACAGCTTTTTGTTTCTCGCTATACGGTAGAAAGCCATATTAAACATATTTATCGCAAATTAGCCGTAACGAAACGAACCAAAGCCGTGAGTACAGCAAGATCTATGGGTATTCTATAATGCGTAAAGGAGGATATTTTTTCTTATTTATCCTCTGTTTAGTATGGGGGAGCTTGAGTCATGCAGAGCAAGTTTTCCCTGTAAATGATCAATGTAATGTAACTGTGAATAGCATTTCACGGGTGAAGACACCATCCAATCAAGAATTACCCAGAACTGGATGGAAAACCACGCAATTACCTGACCGTTGGAAAGAAGATAAAGACTGGGAGGGTTATCAAGGTGGTGCTTGGTATAAATTAGACTGGTCTTGGTACTGTAAAAATAATGCGCGTTTGGCAGAACCCATCGCACTATATATTGATTATATCATTAATACGGGTTCAGTCTTTCTGAATGGCGACTTGCTGTGGACCAATAAAAATCTTCAAGAACCGGTCTCTAAAAGTTGGAATGTTGCACGCTATTGGATTTTACCGATAAGTGGAATCAAGCATGATCATAATGAAACCTTGATCTATGTTTATGGCTACTCGAGTCTAAATGCTGGCTTGGGTCCGGTGAAATTTAACAATGTCATGGCAACAATAGAGCAGACCGAAGAAGCCACTTGGACTCGTCGAACCATATTACAATTAAATATTTTTCTTTCTGGGGTCTTGGGTCTAATTTGCTTCATTATTTGGTTGATGCGACGTCGGGATACTAGTTTTGGCTGGTTTGCACTTTCAACTGTTTTGTGGATTCTATTTCTCAGTAATGCTCTGACCACTGAAACCTTTCCATATCCAAATTCGGTTTTTTCCACCAAAGCTAATTTGATATTTTCAATGCTGTACTTTCAGTGTTTTAGCATCTATATTTTGCGCTTTCTTGGGCGTAAATTTCCTCGCATTGAGCTGTCATTTACCATGCTGACAGCATCTCTGATTGGTGTAGTGTGTATTTGGCCATTTGAACAAAATGCGGAAATTTCGAGCCTCATTTTCTTATTATATTGCATCCTCTTTTTTATCACTTACATTTATCTTTGTTGGATTAGTTTTAAAGAAAAACGTAGAGACTACACTTTATTAGCAATGTGTATGACTGCGATCATTGTGATTGTTATTGCAGACATCACAGCCTTGGTATTCTTTCCAAAAGAAGGTTTTACACCGTTATCTCCCTTTACTTCACCGATTATTACCCTATTTATCGTGGTGATTTTGGGGGCGAGGCTCAATCGTAATATTCAGAAAATTGAAAAATATAATGATGATTTGGCATTTGAAGTTCAGAAAGTCAGTGATGAATTATGCAGTAGCCTAAACGATAAACATCAGCTTGAACTCAGTAATGTACGCCTACAAGAACGAATTAAATTATCACATGATCTACATGACGGTCTGGGCGCATCTATTGTGCGCTCGATGATCTTGGTTGATCAGTGTGAAAGTAATATTCCAAACAGACAGTTCTTGTCGATGTTGAAATTACTACGGGATGATTTAAGGCAAATTATTGATAGTGGATCATCTTTGGACAGCAAAGTGCCAGATTCACCTTTGCTCTGGATCGCACCAGTTCGACATCGCTTTAGCCAGTTGATGGATGAAGTGGAAATGAATGCCAAATGGTGCATTCCTTCGCAGTGGGCGATCAAACCAACGGCAATTCAGTGCCTGACTTTAATACGAGTAATTGAAGAAAGCCTGACCAATATTGTGAAACATAGCCAAGCTAATCATGTCAATGTCACGCTGTCACAGTTCGAGAATGGCGCATTGTTATTAACCATTGAAGATGATGGCGTAGGTTTTGATGTTGAGAGTGTTTCAAATCATGGCATGAGTATCGGCATGCGAAGTATGAAAATGCGTGTAGAACGGATAGGCGGAAATTTCAAAATTCATTCTCAGCAAGGCTGCACGATTATTCATACAGAAATTAATTTAAAATCAGCTGCATAAATATCTCTAGATGAGCATAATTAAATATCAACAGACTCTACTGGTGAAAGCGAAAAATTTTGGGGCTTAGTCGCTGACAAATTAAAATCTTATGCAAAAGATGAAGAAAGTGCTGCGAAGACCACGGCGAAAATGGCAAGTTTTGCAGCAGGTTTGGGTACGGTTCTGTTCTTTGAAGATTTGGATGTGGTCAGTGCTCTACAAGCACAGTTTCCTTCTTATGCAGAAAACTTTCCAATTTGGGCAGAATACTCAACTGCCATTGCCCAATTTGCGACTTGGACTGCGTTACACACCGAAGGTTTAGGCGCATCACTACAGCATTACAACCCAATTGTGGATGAACAAGTGCATGCTGAATGGGACATTCCCGCGCATTGGAAACTTCGTGCTCAATTGGTTTTTGGTTCAGTGGAAGGTGAAGCGAAAGAAAAAGGCTATATGGATGATGCAGCTCGTTTTAAAATCTTTCAATAATTGCAGCGTATAACACACAATTTCGATAAAAAAGGAACGAAAACTAAGTTCCTTTTTTATTGTAGTTTTTATTGAAATAGATAGGGTTGGACAAGATCTTCATCCGTGAAAACCTTGTCCAAATTAGCCCATTGAGGACTGAGCTAAACGGGTGGCTAGAACCAGCTTTCTTGCATGTTGAGGCAAGTATCATCAAGTTCTAGCAATAACTTGGCTTGATGTTCTATTTCAGGTAACTCCCAGCGGATAAAATATTGCGCGGCTTGTAATTTACCGGCTAAGAATTGTTGATCTTCAGCTAAATCTGAATGTTCAAATTTCACAAGAGCTTGATTAGCCATTTCAAGCCATAGCCATGAAATGATGACTTTGCCCATCATGTCTAGATACAAGGCAGAATTACCCAGTACCTGATCGACACGACCTTGTGCGAGGACTTGTCCCAAACTTTGTGTAGTTTTCTTCACCGTGTTTAAATGCCCTGAAAAAATTGCTGCAAGCGCTTGAGTTTTTGGATGTTGAGCTTGATCAATCGTATTTTGCATACGTTGTAATAACAGCATCAAACCTTTGCTGTTGTGCTGCCAAAGCTTACGACCCAACAAATCCAAAGACTGAATCCCAAATGTGCCTTCATGGATCGGATTTAAGCGGTTGTCACGATAGCATTGTTCAAGCGGATATTCACGCGTATAGCCAGCGCCACCTAAAACTTGAATGGCTAAATCATTGGCTTTTGGTCCATAGGCAGAAGGGAATGATTTGACGACAGGGATAATTAAATCTAATAACAGCGCACTGTCTTCGTTGTTAGCGGCTTGATGTTCATCAATTAAACGTGCAGCAAATAGGCATAATGCAAGTGCGCCTTCGACATAGGATTTTTGCGCCAAAAGCATCCGTTTAACATCTGTATGTTGAATAATATTGACAGGTTTTGAGGCAGGGTTTTTATCTGAAACTAAGCGGCCTTGTGGACGATTCTTTGCATATTCGAGCGATTCTAAATAGCCACGGTATCCAATCATGGCTGCACCTAAGCCGACTCCGACTCGCGCTTCATTCATCATCTTAAACATATATTTAAGACCAGCACCTGCTTCACCAATCAGATAGCCTGTACATTGGTCTTTTTCACCAAAGCTCAGTACTGTCGATGTTGTACCTCTGTAGCCCATTTTATGTAATAAGCCAGCCAGTTGAACGTCATTGGCGCCTGCAAGTGAACCATCGCTCAGGGTTTTAAACTTCGGAACAATAAACAGAGATATACCTTTTACGCCCTGAGGTGCATCTTGGATGCGAGCAAGGACCAAATGGACGATATTTTCAGTGATGTCTTGGTCACCCCCTGAAATAAACATCTTTTGGCCTTTGATGAGGTAGGTACCATCGGCTTGCGGTATAGCTTTTGTGGTCAAATCACCTAAAGATGAACCCACATCAGGTTCAGTCATGGCCATCGTTCCTGCAAAGCGACCACTGAACATATGCGGTACAAACCTATCTTTTTGTTCAGTCGTACCGAAAGCTTGAATCACATTTGCAGCCGCAGCGGTTAGAAATGAATAAGCCACTGATGAAGGATTTGCTGACATGAAATAAGCATTTGCAGCCATGTTGATCAAAGTCGGAAGTTGCATACCGCCTGCATCATAATCATGCTGTGCACAAAGCAAGCCGGCATCTGCAAATTGCTTCCATGCCGTTTTGACTTCAGCAATGGTTTTAACCTGTTGACCATCAAACGTAGGTTCGTTTTGATCGGCTGTTGCGTTATGGGGTGCAAAAAAGTCTTGAGCAATACCTTGTGCAGTTTCTAGGATGCTTTTGAAAGTTTCAGCATCATGCTCAGCAAAACGTGGGTAATGCGTTAAGTCTTGCGCTTTAAACACGTCAAATAGCAAAAAATTTAAATCTTTGTCATTGATTAACTGCGCCATTGATCAATCTCTAATCGGGTCGAATTTTATGGCTTAAGCCTAGCAGTTGATTTTTAGATATAGAATTGTCAATAATGACACTTAATAAGTCAAAAATGACATTTTGATAATTTGAAATTTAAATGAAGAAAATCATAATTTTAGCATTTGATGGTGCTTTGGCTTCTGCGATTACTGGGGTTGTTGATCTCTTTGCAATGGCGGGTGTCAGTTGGAATCGGATCCAAAAACAAAATGTGCAGCGGCTATTTCAGGTCAAAATTGCCTCACAACATGCTCAAGCTGTGCAATGTATCAATGGCATCAAGCTTTATGCAGATTTAGCATTTTCTGAAATAACAGATGCAGATATCATCATTGTCCCAACGATAGGCGCGCCGATCTTGGATGTTTTAGCGCAAAATGCAGCACTGATCGAGTTATTAAAAACTCGTCAATTACAAAGCGGACTGATCGCAGGAAATTGTACGGGTAATTTTTTTCTGGCAGAAGCAGGGCTTTTAGATGGTAAGCAGGCAACGACGCATTGGGGCTTTCAGCAAATGTTTCGTGAACGCTATCCTTTGGTCAAACTGAATGTAGATCAGCTCATTAGCCATGACCAAAATATTTACTGTGCAGGCGGCGGCTTAGCATGGTTTGATTTGGGACTACACCTAATAGAACGTTTTTATGGTTTTGAAACGGCAATCCACACGGCAAAATCATTTGTACTGGATTATCGTCGTGACAGTCAGTTGTCCTATTCATTATTGAAAATATCTAAACCGCATCAGGATGGTTTGGTGCAAAAAGTTCAAGATTGGTTAGAACAGCATTATCATGAAAATATTGTCTTAGATGAACTTGCGGCGCAGTTTAATGTGACAACGAGGACATTGATTCGACATTTTAAAGCGGCTTTGGATATTCCTCCCAATCAATACTTACAATCAATACGGATTGAAGCTGCACGAAAGCGTTTAGAAGAAACGGGACACGCTTTAGATCTGATTATGCGAGAGGTCGGCTATAGTGATCCAAGCTCATTTCGACGGTTATTTCAGAAAAAAACGGGGCTGAGCCCCTTAGAATATCGTCGACGTTTCAGCCGACGATTTGATGTTTAGCTATAGTTTAAGCAGTTCGAACAGTATAACGACCATGTAAAATATAGTAGGCGCCAATACATGCAAAGGCAGCAAATGCGCTATACAAATACAATTGTGAGTAGCCAATATGGTCGAGCAATTTACCGATAAAGTATGGTCCAAAGCCTAAGCCGGCATCCAAAAAGATAAAGAAAGTCGAAGTGGCAAAGCCCATACGTTCAAGCGGAGCACTTTTTACCGCAACTGTTTGGCAGACCGACTGAATATTGCCATAACCGAGTCCAAGTAGGCCTGCACAAAGTAAAAGCATCCATGAACTCTGAGTGATGCTGAGTAATACCAATGCCACGCCCATAATCACAAAAGCAGGGTAGATCACTACATTTTCACCTTTACGGTCCATTAACGGGCCTGTAAATGGGCGAGAAATTAAAATCGCAATGGCATACATCAAAAAGAAAAACGAGGCTGTTTCAGCCAAATCGATTTCTTTGGCATAGAAGTTAATGAAAGACAAAACACCTGAATAGCAGATTGAAGCGAAAAGCATGATGAACGATATCGGTAATGCTTTAGGTTCTACAAATTGAGCAATCCAACTCGGTTTTTTGACAGCTTCAACAGTATCTAAGGGTTTATTGATTTTGGGTAAATCGGGCACTTGAATCAGCAAGGCAACCAATAAGCAGCTCAATGCGATAATCGTAGAAACGATAAAAATCGCGTGATAACCAATGTGTAACATCATCCAAATGGCAAGAAATGGCCCAATAGCTGTACCTAAAGTACTACTCATGCTGTAGTAGCCAATGCCTTCACCGCGACGTGTCGCTGGTAAGATTTGGGCAATTAAGGTACCCAGTACTGTTGATGCCATACCCATCATAAAGCCATGCATAAAGCGTATGAAGAGCAACATGCCGACGCCAAACTGAATGAAGTAAAAACCAGAAAAGACTAAAAAGCCAATTAAACCAACGATCAGTGTTGTTTTACGACCAAAACGTTCTAGGAACTTACCCACCAATAAACGCCCGACCAATGTGCCGACAATGAACAAGCCTGAAACTAAACCTGCTTGGGCTGTAGTCGCACCCAATTCAGCCACCGCATAGCCCACGATCACCACAACCAAGAGATAAAAGGTTAAAACCAATTGGAAGTTAATGGCGCTGACTAAAATAAAATTTCGAGTCCACAGTGGTGCTTTATCTTGCATGATCATCACCTACAGTGTTTTGTTCAAGTTCTTGCATGACACGGTGTAAAATTTGAATGGAGTGTTGGATATCTTGGCTAGCTAATGGCGCGATCAGGCGCTGCTCAAAGGCATCTATGTCTTTTGCACATTGCTGAAATAACTCACGTCCAGTCTCGCTGAGCATCATTTTCTTTTGACGTTTATCGTCAGTTTGTACATGACTCAAAATATCCATCTGCGCAAGAATTTTGACACGCTTAGTGATGGATGGCTTGGATACATTTAAATATTCAGCCATTTCAATAGATGTACAAGCGGTTTTTTCACGGATGACAAACATGACTTGCCAAAGCGAATAGTTCAATTGATAGGGCAGTAAAATCGTGTTGATTTCATCACTCATCAGACGCGCACAGCGCAGAAGTGAAGAGCGGAAACCTAATGTGGAATTCATGATAGTTAACTAGGGTAACTAAATTATCGCAACTTTACGCCTAATTTATTTTCAATTCAAGTGAACAACTCAAAGCATAAAAATCAGGTATAAAAAAAACCTGTGTGCGCACAGGTTTTCTTGCATAACATTTCATTTAAAGCTTATCGTTCAATGCATATCGATGAATTGATACCTTAAACAATACGTGTTTATTCTACAGAAGCTTCTGCAGCTGCAATTGCTGCATCTTCCGCTGAGCTGTCTGCATTTTCTGAAATTTCTACACTTTCACCATCTGCATAAGCAAGTTCTTCACCTTCTGATTCAGCTTGCTCTAAATAAGCCGCAAGTTGTTCATCTGTTAATTCTTCAGGTTCACCTTCAGACATCATTGCTTGTTCTTGTAATTGCGCTTGTTCTAAATTGCTCATCATACTTTGCATATTGAACATCAATGGGATCATGACCAATAAATAAACAATCATCAAGATCAGATACAGTGACCCAATAACTTTCTCTGTTTGTTCCGTTGGACGTTTAAAGCCATATTTATTTTCACCATCAGTGCCTTTTGCAGCCATCACATAAATGCTAAAGATGGTACCGACGAGTGGGATGAGAAAAATTAAACAGAGCCAACCGCTTTTATTTAGATCATGTAAACGACGAATCGTAATGCAGATCATTGCGACAAACATTGCAACGATGGAAACGACAATCAGAGCGATTGCACTGAGCCCTAAGAATGAATTAAAAAGTGAATCAATACTACGTTCTGCTGAATTGAAAAATGCAAAAAGACCCAGCGCGACGCTGATGCCCAATAGGCAGGTATAAATCATACTAATGATAAATAACCACGCTAAATAGGACAGGCGGCCAAAACGTCCCTCAGGAGACAGGGGATGATCGGCTTTTTGAATTTGAGGCTGAATATTTTGATCTTGTTGAAACGGATTCAATTCGCTTGAAGTAAGTTCAGTCATTATTATTCCAATTTTAATTATCTAATTTATTTTCTATACCCAAAAGGGCAGCATTATTGTATAGCGAAGTAAAAAAAGGTCAAATATTAGACATGGCTAAGTCATCAAATATTCCTTAGCCATGCTGTAATGTGGTCTGTTATTTATGTAATTTACGATACTCTTTAGGGCGCATTGGACGACTGGCTTTCCACAAACCTTTCTTTTGTTTACGTGCTTTACTTTGTAAATTCATCATATAGTGCAAATGCTTTTGGTCACGGATGTATTCTTCGTACACCCACGCAGCACCACGTTTTACCATTTCTTCATTCATGCATTTACGATAGCGATAAATAACCCCAACGCAGCGGCCATAACGGTCTACATCAGTGATTTTTACGCGGACAAATTTCTTATAAACCATGGATTTGATCAGGCGGGCTGACTCTTTACCGTAGGCTTGTGTCGATTCTGGCGCATCCACATAAGCAAAGCGAAGTTTGGTTTTAGAACGTCTCAGATTCATCCGATAGCAGGTGAGGGTATCGCCATCACTAATATCGGATACACGGCAGAGGTAAGATTTTCCTTTCTTAAAAGGCTGGAAAAAATCCTTTAGGAAAATGGAGACTTTATAGAGAACATAGACTGTGATCAGGCACAGTACTGCACCTAACGCCATGAGCCAATTCGCGGAGAGATTTGAAAGCATACAAAATGATATGAACGAGCTCATATCGCATAAAAACAGGAATTTAGATTTTATAAGAACTCATGATTTATGGCTGTCGAATAAACCGACGGTCAGTTAAAAATACATTAAATAATCAGCATTTGATCTATAAATATACAGCAAGTTTCATCACGCAGAATTAAATCTAAATCCATGTAAATAGCCTAAGCAAGCTGATATATCATCATAAAATAGCCTAAGTAAAAATTTTAGAAATTTGGCTTCGCAAAAAGACATGCCGTGAATTTAATTCCAAATCATTATGCCAATACATCCCTAATTTAATTTTCGGCAAGTCTACAGGTACATCAAAAATATTCAGTTCGGGAGCAACCTGTAAATGCGTCAAAATATTTTGCGGAATCGTCAATATTGCCTTGGGTTGCTGTGCCAAAATTTGTAGCGCAGTAGAGTAATGCTGACAGCGTAAAAAAATCTCTCTAGAGTGTTTTTTACGATTTAAATAAATATCTTCAACTAATACACCTGCACGTCGGGAAGAAACCCCAATGTGAGGAGCAGAAAGATAAATAGACTCATCCATCTTAGGGTGTTGACTACAAATCACGAATTGGTCTTCAACCAAGGTTTGAAAATTGATCTTTTCACCAAAGTTTTGCTCAAGGTCAATCGCAAAATCGATTTGCTGTGCAGCAAGATCAGCCACAATGGTTTTGCGATCTAATTTGATACTGGAAAATTGGATCTGAAACTGTTGCTGTTGAAAGTGTTCAACTAACTTGGGAAAAATGATCGGTTCAATTTCATCATGTACCGCGATTTTTAAGCTCTGTACCATTGAAGGAGTAAATTGTTGTTTTTGGATAGAAATACTTTGAATCGCAATTAGCGCATTTTTAATTACAGGATAAATCTGCTCGGCAAATGGTGTCGGAAGCATTTTTGCTCCAGCACGTACAAATAAGTCATCTTGTAAATGTTGTCTTAACCGTTGAAGTGCATGACTCGCTGCAGACTGAGTAATACACAAAATTTTTGCAGCTTTTGAAATGCTTTTTTGTTCATAAATTGCGATATAAAGTGGATATAAATTGATATCCATACGGTGGAAAACACCCATATCGATGACGGTATTTTTATGAATACTATTCATGTTCATCTATTGAATTAAATCATTTTGTTCATATTAGATTTCAGGTTATGGTGTTGTAAAGCGTAAAGAACATAATATTTAAAGGATGTTATCATGTTTGAACTTTCAGCACGTGCACAAGATTATATTGAAAGAACAAAAAAATTTATTAAAGATGAAATTGAGCCAGTAGAAACTGAGTTTTGGGCAGAAGTTCATGAGCTGAACCAAGGTGGTGATTGGACCAAATGGCAATGGCCAGCACAGTTAGAGGTTTTAAAGGATAAAGCCAAAGCTGTAGGCTTATGGAATATGTTTTTACCTTGTCCTGAACTTGGGCAAGGCTTATCTGTACAAGAATATGCACACATCGCAGAACTTTCAGGCCGTAGCCTACTTGCACCCACGGTATTCAATTGCAACGCACCTGACAGCGGCAATATGGAAGTGATTTGGCGTTATGGCACGGAACAACAAAAGCAGCAGTGGTTAACACCATTACTGGACGGCAAAATCCGTTCAGTATTTTGTATGACAGAGCCTGCTGTTGCTTCAAGTGATGCCACCAACATGGAAGCAACGGCTGTCGTTGATGGCGACGAAATTGTGTTAAATGGCCGTAAATGGTGGTCTTCAGGTTTAGGTGATCCAAATGCCAAAATTATTATCTTTATGGCGCATACACCAGATGAAAGCAAAGACCGTCATCATCAGCATTCTATGGTTTTAGTTCCAGTAGATACGGATGGAGTCAAAATAGAACGTATGCTTCCGGTCTTTGGCGACTATGATGCGCCACATGGACATGGTGAAATTAGCTTCACAAATGTTCGTGTTCCTGTTGCAAACTTCATTGGCGGCGCAGGTCAAGGTTTTGAAATTGCACAAGGTCGTTTAGGCCCAGGCCGTATTCATCATTGTATGCGTTGTATTGGTGCTGCCGAAAAATCGCTAGAACTGATGATTGACCGCGGTATGAGCCGTACTGCTTTTGGTAAAGAAATTTTAAAACTCGGTGGCAATTTAGAGCGTGTTGCAGAAGCACGTGTTGCGATCGATCAAGCACGTTTACTGACCCTCTATGCAGCATATAAAATGGATACTCTAGGGAATATGGCTGCATTAACCGAGATTTCGGCAATTAAAGTGGTTGCGCCAAGTGTCTTAGAAAAAGTCGTTGATATGGCGATTCAAATTCACGGTGGTGCTGGGGTTTCTCGAGATACACCGCTCACAGGTTTCTTTGCCCAAGCACGTTCACTGCGTCTAGCTGATGGCCCTGATGAAGTACATAAAGGCATGATTGCTAAATTAGAATTGGCTAAGCGCGGTTACAGCAGCCGTCGTAAAAAATAAACAAGTTGTAGCCACATATTTGGCATGGCAACCCGGAGTTGTCCATGCTATAAAACTATAGAAAATTATATTTTTATCATCATGATAGATTCAAGTTTAGGAAGAAAAGCATGTCAGTGATCGATGTAGGCGGTTCAGTTCGTGAGGGTGAAGAACTGGATGTACGTGCTGTAGGCAATTGGTTGATTGAACATGGCGTTGAAATAGAAGGGCCTGTAGAAGTCACTCAATATTCAGGCGGTGCATCAAATTGGACTTATCGCTTAAAATACGACAATGCTGATTTAATCTTACGTCGTCCACCGAAAGGCACCAAAGCCAAGTCTGCACATGATATGGCACGTGAATATAACGTACAGAAAGCATTATCTGAATTTTATCCTGTGCTCCCTGAAATGGTGGCACTATGTCAGGACGAATCAGTGATTGGCTGTGATTTCTACGTGATGAAGCGCGTAGAAGGCATCATTCCACGTGCAAACTTACCCAAAGAAATCAATTTTGATGAAACTCAAGTTCGAGCGTTGTGTACCAACGTCATCGACAAGTTAATTGAACTGCATCAAGTGCCTTATGAAGGCACAGCTCTAGAAAAAATAGGCAAGGGCGACGGATACTGTCGTCGTCAAGTGGAAGGTTGGGACGCACGCTATGAAAAAGCCAAAACCTTAAATGTTCCTTCTTTTAAATATGTCCGTAATTGGCTCAAAGACAATATTCCTGCTGACTCTAAAACCTGTGTAATTCATAACGATTGGCGTTTTGATAACGTGATTTTAGATCCAAATGATCCTACCCAAGTGATTGGTGTATTGGATTGGGAAATGGCAACATTAGGTGATCCACTGATGGACTTAGGCTCAGCTTTGGCGTATTGGGTTGAAAGTGGCGATAACGCAATTTTTAAAGCCACACGCCGTCAGCCGACCAACTTGAAAGGCATGTTTAGCCGTAAAGAAGTCGTTGAATATTATTTGGATAAAACTGGTCTACAAACAGACAACTGGACCTTTTATGAAGTGTTCGGCATTTTCCGTTTAGCGGTAATCGCACAGCAAATTTATTACCGCTTTTACCACAAGCAAACCAATAATCCAGCATTTAAAGATTTTTGGATTGTGATTCATGCTTTACATATTCGTGCCTTAAAACTTATCGGTTTGCAAAAACTTGAAGCCAATGAAGTGGCACAAAAATATATTGAAAAAATGAAGGATATTTTAGGGAAATGACCACGATATATTTAATTCGGCACGGTCAGGCTTCTTTTGGTGCAGAAAGCTATGACAAGCTTTCTCCCAATGGTGAGCTACAGGCTAAGGTGCTGGGACAGTATTTCGACCGTATTTTAAAAGAAAGTCCTTATGTGGTTGCGGGCTCCATGCAACGTCATCAACAAACAGCCAATCTTGCATTGGCTGAATGCTTTCCAGAAGCACAAGTTGATACAGATAACGCATGGAATGAATTTAATCATCAGCAAGTTTTTGCTCAGTATGAACCTCGATTTAACCAGCCGCATTTATTAAAAGAAGATGTATCTAAGCATGAAAACCCGCGTGCTTATTTATCTAAAATTTTTGAAGGCGCTATTGAACGTTGGACAGGCGGAGAATTTCATCATGAATATGATGAATCTTGGCCACATTTTAAAAGTCGAGTCGAAACAGCGCTAGAAAAGTTATGCACTCAACTGGCTGAAACCAAACCGCGTTATGCCGTTGTGTTTAGTTCAGGTGGAGTGATCTCCGTTGCAGTCGGTAAAATTTTAGGGCTGAGTCCTGAAAAAACATTTGCACTTAATTGGGCCATTGCCAATACCAGTATGACAACACTGCGTTTGGTTGGAAATGAACCGCAATTACTCAGTTTAAATGAACACCATTTTATAAAAGCAGTTGATCCAAATTTATTAACTTGGATCTAAGATAAACAAAGGAATTATCATGGCTAAAACAATTTTAATTACAGGTGCAAGCTCAGGGATTGGTGCAGGAATGGCACGCGAGTTTGCACAAAAAGGCTACAACTTAGCCATTTGTGCACGTCGTTTAGAGCGTCTAGAAACGCTAAAAAATGAACTGGAAAGCCAATATGGCATCAAAGTGATTGCGAAAACCCTCGATGTCACAAATTACGATCAAGTGTTTGAAGTGTTCCGTGCCTTTAAAGCAGATTTTGGCAGTATTGACCGTGTTATTGTCAACGCAGGTATCGGTGAAGGTCGTCGTATTGGTAAAGGCAATTTTGAAATTAACCGTGCCACAGTTGAAACTAACTTTATCTCTGCATTAGCGCAATGTGAAGCTGCGGTTGAAATTTTCCGTAGCCAAAATGCAGGGCATTTGGTGGTGATTTCTTCGATGAGTGCTATGCGCGGCATGCCTAAACATTTAACGGCTTATGGTGCGAGTAAAGCAGGTGTTGCTGCTCTAGCTGAAGGTATTCGTGCAGAACTGATTGATACCCCAATTAAAGTGACGACTATTTTCCCTGGTTATATTCGTACAGAGATCAATGAAGGTGCGAAAAAACTGCCATTTGAAGTCGATGAAAAAACTGGTTCACATCTTTTAGCAAAAGCCATTGAGAAAGCACCGGTTAAAGCTTATGTACCACAATGGCCCTGGTTGCCTTTAGGTCTTGCAATGAAAGTATTGCCGTTGAAAATTGTGAATAAATTGGGTTAAACCTTTATTCAATAATAAAGCTCCAATTTTGGGGCTTTTTTATTCTCAAATGATCTTCACCTTCCTCTGTAGGTTAAAAAGGAATACATAAAACCTGTGATCAAAAGACATTAAAAGCAGCCGATTTTGCAAAGAAAAATTGGAGTAATTACTCAGATTATTTATAAATAAGATATTGAAAATAAATAAAATGTTGAATATTTGAACAGACGATGATTTGTTCTCAAAATAGCGATTTCCTTTTTTTTAATTTGCTTTAATGTACAACTGTTCATTAATTTTTAGGTTTGTACTATGTCTATGTCTTCCGATATGACAGATCAACAGCGAATTAACAAAGTCAGAACTGTCGTAACGAAAGCTGGTGAAGACTTACGTCAGCAATATCCCATTTTAAAACATCAAAACTTTATAGGCGCAGCCATCCTTATTTTTGCGCTACTGGGAATGTTGGGTTCAGCTTGGGCGTTTGCTGTTGGCATTTTACCGGCATGGGCTTGTGTGATTTTGGTGGCGATGTTTGCTTCACTGACACATGAATTAGAACATGACCTGATTCATTATATGTATTTTAAAAAGACGCCATGGGCTCACCATCTCATGTTGGCTTTGGTTTGGTTAGCACGTCCCAATACCATTAGTCCTTGGGCACGTCGTCGTTTGCACCTCAATCATCACAAGTATTCAGGTTCCGAATACGATTTGGAAGAACGGGGCATCAGTAATGGCATGCCGTGGGGATTGCGTCGTCTATTGGTCATTAGCGATCAATTGATGACGGTGTATTTGCGCCCATTTCAAATGTTTAAAATGATTGGGAAATTCATTGAAAAACAACCTGAAAAAGAACGTAAAACTGCATTGATCTCTCAACTGACTGGATTTTTTCCTTTAAGTTTTGTTTATTACGGCATTTGGTATGTTTTTGTCATTTATCATGTGGTGAATGGTATTGGTCCAATGTTAGGACAAAGTATTAGTTGGTCAGTTAATTTAGTGAAGTTAATTCCAACGATTAATTTTCTAGCCGTGGTTTGGATTATTCCGAACTTTATACGCTCTTTCTGCTTACAATTTATCAGCTCAAATATGCATTATTATGGTGATATTGACCCACGTGATGTCATTAAACAAACTCAGGTGTTAAATCCGTGGTGGTTGTTCCCAATGCAATTGTTTTGCTTTAACTTCGGTTCGACCCATGCTATCCACCATTTTGTGGTTAAAGAACCATTTTATATTCGTCACCTAACTGCAAGAACTGCACACCAAGTCATGCGTGAAGTTGGTGTGCGTTTCAATGATTTTGGAACCTTTAAACGCATAAACCGCTGGAATTAATTAAATACAATCTTCAAAAAAAGCCCTCAATTGAGGGCTTTTTTATGATCTAAACGTTTATAAACTACTTTTGCGCAAAAAAATGTTTGAGTGCATCTTGCAAGGCAACTTGCCATACCGCGTAGGAATGTCCGCCGATATACGATTGATAATGCACATCATGACCTTTATTTTTTAAGTCGGCTGCAACAATAGGCGAAGTCTCTAAAATACTCAGTTCATTATTATTTCGTGAGCTTTCATAACTATTGGCAGTAATAAACCAATGCTGTTTAGGTTGTGAGGTTTTATCACGAATGATTTTACTCATGCCATTTGGGAGGTCTGTCGCTTCATTTTGCCACCAAAATGATCCAGATAACGGTACGACGTGACTAATTTGATTTGGATTTTCTAAGGCTAAATAAGCTGAACTTAAACCGCCTAGGCTTGAGCCGAGTAATACCGTTTTTTTCGAATCGACTTTTGCCGGTGCATTTTTTTGAATCCAAGGCATCAGTTCATCACTAAAAAATGCTGAAAATTTAGCATTGGGTGTTAATTCTTTCGGTCGTTCCTGATCATTCGGTGGAGAAACAAAAATGGCTTGAATTGGCGGTAACTGACCTTGCTCAACTAATATATCTAATGCCTTTGGAACATTAAGCAACTCGTTATATTGCTGACCATCAAAAAATATAGCAGTGATATAGCTTTGGTTTTTCTTGGCTTTAGATTGGTAAATTAGGATTTTACGTGAGTTATTCAAAATTTTGCTATCTAGAACAAACTCTAGTAATTTGGGCTGTTTCACATTTGGATATTGTTTTGGATCAATAAAAGGCGGGGCATCTTTAAGCGCCACTAAATTTTCATTACGCAAGCCTGATGTATCATTACTTGCGAGATAAGTGTTTTTGTTGAAAGGATCAATCCGTTGCACTTGTATCACAGCACGACGCTGCGTTCTTGATTCTTTAAGTTTAGGATTCAGATGCGGACAATAATTTGACAGATAACCTTCTAAGTTCGGTAAGTCGACAGCAAAGCTATAACAGCCAATATAACGATGATCAATAATCGATTCTTTAAACCAAATATCGGTATTTGGTAGGCGTGTTAACCATTCATGGTCATTACTCGGGCCACCAATAAGGCGTACATTATGCTGCGCACCTTTCCATAAAAAAATTATACGGTCATGTTTTTCATCATAGTTTTCAATGATTGGTGTACCTATAAGCTCTACACGCTTCCAAAAATCTTCAATAATTTGAGCATGTTGTTTTGGATTTTGATTTAACTGATGTTGTAGGTTTAATAATATTTGGCTTTGCGCTTTGACATCTTCACATGCAGCAGCATAGGGAAAATGTTTTTTTTCTATTGTATCGGTTAAAGCGGGTGAATTTTGAGTTTGGGCAAAAGCAGAAGTAACAGCAAAGCTAATTGAGCAAGCTAAAAAAAGTGGGGAAAGTTCTTTCATTGAAATAATAAAATAGGTAGGATGAAAACCAATAAATGATAATCATTATTAATATAAAAAACTAGCAATATGCCCCAGAATGATGCTTTTAATAAAAGAAAATGTAGAAAAATAACAATAGAGTCAATGCTTTGTTTCTTAAACTATTTAAAATAATGAAGACGATAAGCTTTAAATCATTACCCAAATATTATGCTAGTCAAAGTATCAACACTGCTGCTGTTACCTGCGTTACTGATCCAAGGTTACCGTGTGAAAAAAAATACCCCACGTTTAGCAGAACCGATGGGAGAACGTTGTGGGATGAGTGGTCAGGGTAATCGACCATTATCGCTATTAATACTAGGTGATTCAGCAGCAGCAGGTGTCGGCGTCGAGCATCAGTCAGATGCGCTATTGGGACAATTGCTTAAAATTTTATCGCCTGATTATCAAGTTCACTTTTGCCTTGAAGCCACAACGGGGCTTAACAGCCAGCAAATCATCAATGCTTTGGATAATGTCACAACGCAGAACTTTGATGTCGTGATCAGCTCTGTTGGTGTCAATGATGTCACAGCATTAAAACAACCAGACCAGTGGTTGAAGCTCCAGCAGCGTTTATATCAAACTGTCGAGGAAAAGTTTCAACCACAGCTATTGATCATTTCAGGTGTGCCACCAATGGATGAGTTTCCAGCTTTACCGTTTCCATTGTCATGGCTGTTTGGACAATATTCTCAGAAGATGAATGCGCTGTTAAAAAATTTTATTAAAACAAAGCCTAATACGAGGCTAATTGAATACGATTTACAAGAATATCGTGAAAAAAATTTACAAATGGCAAAAGACGGCTTTCACCCGAGCAAAGAAATTTATCAGTTATGGGCTGAAAAAATAGCAAAACAAATCACTGAACAATTTTCATAGACATTTTATGATTCAACCACTGGGCGAAGTTAAATTTACATGAGCAAAGATATTTCAGGCGTGAATCCGCAAATCGAAACACATCCTTTAGCGCCATTTTTGCCATCAAATGGGAAACTCTTGATGTTAGGGAGTTTTCCACCTCCAAAAACCCGCTGGAAGATGGATTTTTATTATCCAAATTTTCAAAATGACATGTGGAAAATCTTTGGCCTATGTTTTTTTCAGGATAAAAATCATTTTCTCAATCTAGAGAGCAAGACTTTTAAAGAACAGCTCATTCGAGATTTTTTAAATGAAAAAGGTATAGGCATTTTTGATACTGCCTATCAAGTGATTCGTTTGAAAGGTAATGCATCAGACAAGTTTTTACAGATTTATCAGCCAACCGATATTGCGAAGTTACTCACGCAGATGCCGAATTGCCGCAGTATTATGACGACGGGAGACAAGGCGACTGATACGTTGATGCTCTCGATGCCAGAAAATACTGAAAAACCACGCATTGGGCATGCTGTTCGTACCGAATTTGCAGGCAGAGATTTGACTTTATACCGTATGCCGTCATCATCTAGAGCTTATCCACTAGCATTGGAAAAAAAAGCCGAAGCGTATAGTAAATTATTTAAAGAAATTGACTTACTATAAGAAAGCTTTGGTGTAATCTTTTATCAATGGTTGCTTTCCTTAGAAAGATGATTTAGGCATCATTGCAGGATATTGTACCCATTTGAAGTCATGTACAGAAAAATCACGCACTTGATGAAAATTATTCCAAATTAGGCGGCTACCTTTAGTCCATTTTAATGCCTTAATTCTTTGTTGAACCAAAGCGAATTCTGTTTCACTTGCTGGCCGTAACTCACCAATTTCAGCATATAGGCGTATCCCTGGATATTCTTGAAATTGACCATTGATTAATGATTTTAGCCAAAAGGCTTTGCTGCTATTTATCGCTTGTATGCAGGCTTTTGGATTCATTGTTAAATTATCCCGCAGTGACGCTGAATAAGTATCAAAGAAGAAACCTGAAAAGGTTGATTCATGTAAAAATAAAGTGCCAATTGGGGTGATTGTTGGTTGGTAATTTTGATCAACCGTAGCAATCGAGCAATGCATAGACGCACGTTGGGCATTTGCAACGACTTTACGAATTTGAGTCCAATTCTGATGATTCATGATTTTGCCTTTTTTATTATTGTCTATGCATATCACTCTATCAGAGTTTTTCACTATTTTTGTGCTAAACAATGGCAATAAACTGGTCATTCATGCCACTGTATTTGCTTTAAAATTAGGCAATTTAAAAAATATTTAAGCGTACTTTTTAGCTAGAACAACACAGCTCACTACAGCTAAAGATACCGCAATCATCAGTAGGCTAATCTGTTCATTTAATAATACGGCGCACAGCATAAGGCCAATAAAGGGCTGTACTAGCTGGATTTGACCGACTTTGGCAATTCCACCCAAAGCTAAGCCTTTGTACCAAAAAAAGAAGCCGATTAACATGCTGAACAATGACACATACGCTAAGCCAATATATGCGCTGAGAGGAATATGTTGAAAATCGTTTGGGAAATAGAGCCAGCAGAGTGGCAGCATCAGTGGCAAAGCAATGATTAAAGCCCAGCAAATGACCTGCCATCCACCTAAAGCTCTAGACAGTACGCCACCTTCGGCATAGCCCAATCCGCAGAGCAGAACAGCAATAATCATATAGATGTCACCGAGAGAAATTCCTTTAACACCAGATTGATGTAGCATGAAAAAGATGACTAAAGCACTGCCTGCACCTGCAAACAGCCAAAAGGCATTTTTAGGGATTTCTTTGGCACGTAGCACTGCAAAAAAAGCCGTGGCCAATGGTAGTAAAGCTACAAAAATTAAAGAGTGAGCCGCAGTTTCTGTTTGTAAAGCCAGTGCCGTAAATAATGGAAAACCAATGACAACACCTGTTGAAACAATACATAAGGATTTAATTTGCAGCATAGATGGCTTAGGCTGCTTTAAAACGAATAAAAGTATCAATGCTAAAATAGCTGCAATACAGGCGCGAGCGCCTGTCAGAAATTCGGGGCTAAAGCCTTGAACGGCAACACGGGTTGCAGGCATAGAACCTGCAAAAATAACAACGCCAATAAAACCGTTGAGCCAGCCCTGATGAACTTCTTTGAGGTCAAATTGCATGTTCATTCCATATTTTTGGTCTAAAGATATGTAATAAAATTTATACCGTACTGTATGACTGAAATAGATACAGTCAAATACAATTAAAAAGAACTGTTATGGATAAAATACCCATACAATTTGCATCTATAGCCATCTTTGAATAAGCTGTAAAGCCAAGATTTAGAACGATTAATAGACTGAACTGTCAGTTAATAAGTTCAAAGTGTGTCGTAATATTTCACTAAAACTGCATGAATAAGGAAATGAAAAGATGACAAAAATCGAATGGGTCATGCAGCAAGTCCAAACACTGATCGATCAGAAACAGCTTTCTGAAGGCTGCCGCATTCCTTCGGTACGTCAATTTTCCCAACAGTTGGGCTGTTCGGTTTCAACTGTTGTAGAAGCCTATGCACGGTTGGTCAGTAGCGGTGTATTGGAGTCAAGAATTGGAGCTGGCTATTATGTCTGCAAACGTTCTACTGCAAATGTTTTATTAAGTGAGCATGCTATTGAATATAACCGAGAGGTCGATCCGTTGTGGATTTCACGCCAATCGCTAGATGCTCATGAAGGTATGCTGATTCCCGGTTGCGGCTGGCTGCCAAAAGAATGGATGCCAGAGCAGACTTTACGTAAAGCCTTAAAAACGGCTGCTAAATCTGATAGCAGTTTCTTAATAGATTATTCGGCGCCACACGGTCATACAAATTTACGCCGCTATATTGCTCGTAAAGGTGAGGTTTATGATGTAATGCTTAATTTGAAGCAGATTTTCATTAGTGATTCTGCAACACATTCTATTGATCTGATTTTTCGGCATTTACTTAAAACTGGTGATACGGTTCTGATCGATGATCCATGTTACTTTAATTTTAGGGCACTGATTAAGGCACATGGGCTGAATTGCATTACATTACCGTATGGCAAAAATGGTCCAGATGTAGAAGTATTTAAGCAAGTGCTGCAGTTTCAGCCCAAAATCTATTTAACCAACTCAGGCATACACAACCCAACTGGTGCAGCACTTTCTATGCAAACGGCATTTGAAATTGCTAAATTGGCAGAGCAAAGTGGGTTAATCATCGTTGAAGATGATATTTTTGCCGAATTTGAGTATCTACATGCGCCACGTTATTTAACTTTATTGGGTTTAAAGCAGGTAATTCAAATTGGCAGTTTTACCAAAACGCTTTCTGCTGCGGTGCGCTGTGGTTATATCATTGCTCACGAATCAATAATTGATCAGCTGATTGATTTGAATATTGCAACTCATTTTAATACCAGTCATTTAAATGCAGAGATTATTTATCAAGCCCTTATGGACAGTAGTTATATAAGGCATATTGAATGGGTCAAAAAACAGCTACAAAAACATATGATGGATGCCGTAAAGAAACTTGCAGCTCTAGACATTCATCCAGTCGTTATGCCCAAAGCTGGCATTTTTTTATGGTGTCAATTACCTGCAAATATTGATGCAGCACAGCTATCAAAAAGCTGTTTGACGCAAGGTATCATTCTTGCACCAGGCAATTCATTCAGCTCAGCACAGAACGCAGGGCAATACATGCGTTTTAATGTCGCGCAGTGCATCGACAAAAAAGTATTTGATGTTTTGCAGCAGTGTCTGAATGAGCTGAAATTGCAAGATACAGCTTAACTAAAAAATGATGCAGATTTCAGGTCTGTGATTGATTACCTTTTTTAAGGCCAAACAGTTTTTCAGGCGAGGCATTAGCCATCATATTCAACATAATCCCAAAGGTTTAAACGCGCTTTAATTTCTTTGCGAATATTCGGCAGCATAGGTAGTAAAGTACCATCGATCCATAAACTCAGTGTCTGAGATGAAACTTTTTTGTTTGCATCATTTAAAATTTGTGCGCCTTTCACGATCACCAAAGTTTCTTCGCTAGCTGCAGTTTCAATGCCTTTAAATAAAAGCTGTAATCCATGACCTGTATCTTGGATTAACCATTCCAACTCAATTTGGATATTGTGATTAGATTTAAGCACAGCTTGGCCTTCAATCATGTCATTGTCAGATAAGCAGTCATGCTCAACCCGAACTTTCGACAAAAACCATTCTTGATGACCAAGTTCAGGAAGTGTCGTAAAAGGCGTTAAAATATCACTTAAATTAAATTGGCGGCTTAAATCAAAAAATTGCATTAGAAAACTTTAGGAGGAGATAAAACAAAATAAGAGGTGGATGTTAAAGCATCATCAAGTTTGAGTAAAACCTTTGCTTTTATTGAGATATTTTATGTATAAATAGCATTCAATCTATCTAAATTAAGTCTAAGAAAAATGAATTGCGAAAATAATATACACACAAACGATGTACCAAGCCCCATAGACTTAAAAGATCCAATCCAAGCTAAACAATGGGCTGCTGAAGTCAATCTTAAACGTCCGTGGCGTTATGACATCTTTCAAATGTATGTCGACTCTATTTTGGCTTTCAACACGAATGTGCACGTGCTTGAACTCGGTTCAGGCCCAGGCTATTTGGCTGAGTTTTTAATCAATCATTGTCCAAATATAGATTACACAGCATTTGATTTTTCCGAAGCTATGCATGACTTGGCAAAAGGAAAACTAAGTGCATCGCAACGCTTAAAATGTAATTTTACAACAGGGGATTTCAAACAATCTAATTGGGAAGAACCTCTTCATTTCAATGAGAAAAGCACCTTTGATGTGATTGTTATTCATCAAGCTTTACATGAGTTGAGGCATAAGGCGTATGCAGCAGAGTTTCATCGGACTGTAAAAACGTTGTTAAATACACAAGGCGTGTATTTTGTATGTGATCATTTATATGCACCACATGCACAGCAAAATCATGAGTTGTATATGTCAGTTGAGGAACATTTAGCCGCGCTGAAAGCAGCCAATTATGGCCAAGTGGAATGTCTGGGTGAAGTCAATGGTTTGGTTCTTTTCAAAAGCCAGCACTCATATGAACGAGACTGACTAAGACCGTTTTTGACTTGATCGAACTTATCAGATTATTTCAATAAATAGCCTCGACGAGGGCAATTCAATCATTTAGCAGTACGTTGTCATTACATCATCCATTCAATCGGGAGGTATGATACTGCTTTTATACTAAATCGTTGGAATCGAGTTGTTTCAGGTTCATGGGTATAGGTTTTGGTTTTTCCATTTTTTTGATGCTCTAACCAAATGATTTCGCCGTTTTCATCCAGTTTTAATTCATACGCAATTTGCGGTAAATATTCGTTTAATGCGGCAGAAATATCGTTTTGTAATCGATCAGACTTAACGACAAGGCCAACTTCCGAATTTAAATTTGCGGAACGTGGATCAAAGTTAAACGATCCAATAAACACCATTCCGTCGATATCGAAAAATTTTGCATGCAAACTAGAGGCATTTTTGCCTTTTGCAGGGATGATATTTCCCGTCATGACCTCATACCATGTGCGTTTTGAACGCTCTATATAAGGTTTAAATTCATATAGTTTCACGCCATTTTCGAGTAAATCTTTGCGATATTTTTGATAAAACGCATGAACGACAGCGACGTCATTGGCTAAAAATGAATTGGTTAACACACGGACTTCTACATTTTTGCCTGCAAGACCCGTCAAAAAGTCAGTTCCTTGTTGCGTGGGAACAAAATAAGCTGAAACCAATTCCATACGTTCCTTGGGCTGTCCCATCAAAGTAGAAAATTGGTTATAAATTAATTCTTGCTCTTTAGCCTCACCACGAATTTTATTCGGACTATCCGCAATGAAATGTGCTTCGGCCCAATTCACCGGTATTAGTTTAAGCTGAGCCGCCAGTTGTTGCTGTGCATAGTTAATGCGCTGTTGATCTTTAGTCAACGTTGTAGAGTTTTCTTGGTATTGTTGTCTTAATTGACTTAATTCTTCTTTTGTACCTGCACCAATCCATTGCTGAACAGAATAACTTAAATCATCATTCCAAAAGTTCAAAAACACCTGATTGGCTTGTTGAATAGCTTCCCCATAGAAAAGGATATCCAAATCTGTAAATTGAAAACTTTCACTGGCATCAAAATATTCATTACTGATGTTACGACCGCCAGTTACGCCCATAAAACCATCAGCAATAATTAATTTATTATGCATACGATGGTTAATGTGCTTTAAGCGAAATGCATAATCAATGACACGTAATTTTCTGAATTTATAAGGATTAAATAGTTTGATTGAAATGTTGGGATGTGCTGAAAGGGCTTGTAAGGTCGGATCGAGTTTCGTCCCGTTTTGATCATCAATTAGTAGCCTGACTTTTACCCCACGGTCAGCGGCATGCAGTAATTCTTGAAACATCAGATGCCCAATAGCATCATTTTCCCAAATGTAATATTGCAAATCGATGGTGTATTTTGCATTTCGAATTAAATGTAGGCGAGAAGCAATGCTTAAGAAAGCATCATCTAAGGCTAAATAAGCCGTTTGTTTTTGTTCTAATTTTTCTAAATCCGTAGCAGACGTAATCCATTTTTCTGCATGTGATTGTATAGGGACATCTTTTTTTGACTGATTGCTAGGTAAGCTGCATCCAGTTAATAGGCTGATGGAAACAGTTAAACCGACAGTACAACTTATTTCACGTAATTGTATCATTCGAATAGCATTAATCATTCCTTGAAAAATTCATCATAACATCATGTTTTAAGGTTGTATCTAGGCTTAAAAAGAGGTTACTGTAACTCATCTGTTAATATAAGCCATACAGGATGTTTTTAGACATGAAATCACGTGCAGCCGTTGCTTTTGGACCGGGTCAGCCTTTAGAAATTGTTGAAATTGATGTGGCACCACCTAAAGCAGGTGAGGTTTTAGTCAAAATTAGCCATACAGGTGTGTGTCATACAGATGCATTTACATTGTCAGGTGATGATCCTGAAGGCGTATTTCCAGCAATTTTAGGGCATGAAGGTGCAGGTGTTGTGGTTGAAGTCGGTGAAGGTGTGACTTCAGTGCAACCAGGTGATCATGTTATTCCACTTTATACCGCAGAATGTGGTGAATGTTTATTCTGTAAATCGGGTAAAACAAATCTTTGTGTATCTGTACGAGCGACACAAGGGAAAGGTTTAATGCCGGATGGCACAACACGTTTTTCGTATAATGGTCAGCCGATTTATCACTATATGGGCTGTTCAACATTCTCTGAATATACTGTGGTTGCAGAAGTGTCTTTGGCAAAAATTAACCCTGAAGCGAACCACGAACATGTATGTTTGTTGGGTTGCGGCGTAACAACAGGCCTTGGTGCAGTTAAAAATACCGCTAAAGTTCAGGAAGGTGACTCAGTTGCAGTCTTTGGTTTAGGTGGTATTGGTTTGGCTGTGGTACAAGGTGCTAAAAAAGCCAAAGCAGGTCGTATCATTGCCGTAGATACCAATCCTGACAAATTCAAACTGGCTGAAGAATTTGGCGCTACAGATTTTGTTAATCCAAAAGATTATGAACGTCCTGTACAGGAAGTGATTGTAGAAATGACGGGCTGGGGCGTCGACCATTCATTTGAATGTATTGGCAATACCAATGTGATGCGCTCTGCTTTGGAATGTGCTCACCGTGGTTGGGGTCAATCTGTGATTATTGGTGTGGCAGGTGCAGGTCAAGAAATTTCAACCCGTCCATTCCAATTGGTTACTGGTCGTACTTGGAAAGGCACTGCATTCGGTGGTGTTAAAGGTCGTTCACAATTACCGGGTATGGTAGAAGAAGCCATGTCAGGTGAGATCAAACTTGAACCATTCGTGACCCATACCATGGGGTTGGATAAAATCAATGAAGCGTTTGATTTAATGCATGAAGGTAAATCAATTCGCTCTGTTGTGCATTTTGAAGACTAAACATTGATTTAAATATTATTGATTTATCTACTAATCATTAAATATTAATGCGTTAACTTTCACTGTTTTAAAAACTAGGCTTTGGCCTAGTTTTTTTTATTTGTGTTGTTACGACAAATCAGAACTTCAAATTTGGATTTGCAAAAAGTGACAGATTGTTAGACATAAAATGATAAAAAATGCCAAATGATAGATTTTGTCCCGAATTCACATGGTGGGGAATTAGCACTAAACTTAATGTAAGCATAATTTAAAAAACAAATGTATATTAATGCATTATCCGAGGCAAAAAATGACAACTACAAGTTACAAGCCTGAGTGGATTCGGGAAGATTTTATTGATTTTATTGCAGAAAAATTTGATGCAATTTGGGCCTACAAACGTGTAAAAGCACAATTAGTCAAATCACGTTGTGTGGGGATCGGGTTTTATGAACTGAGTTTTTTAGCGAATCAAAATTTTAAAGCAGCAAACTATCGACCAGGCCAATGTGTTCTGGTGACAGTTGTCAAAGATGGTGTACGTCATCAACGTAGCTATAGCATCGTCGAAATCAATACATCAGGTCATGTGGTGATTGCCGTCAAACAACAAGGCAAAGTGTCCAACTGCCTGACGCAATTAAAAACAGGTGATGTTGTTGAATTATCCCAACCGCAAGGTGTGTTTGGTCTAAAGCTAAATTCGGATCGCCCAATTTTACTGCTTGCTTCAGGGAGTGGTATTACCTCAATCATGGCTTTGTTTAAACAAGCCATTCAGCTTGGACGTACAGTTGACCTGATTTACTTCAATCGAGATGATGCTTATTTGGATGAATTGATTCAACTAGCGAAGCAATCTAACCATGTACATTTACATGCGATTAATACGCTGAAAACCAAATTGCATATCTCACCAGAGGTGCTAAATCACATGGTTCCTGATTTTAAGCTGCGAGATTGCTATGCCTGTGGTGCAACGCAAATGATGCAAAGCATTGAGCAATTGTATCGTGAGTTAAGGCTTTCAGAATATTTAAATACTGAATATTTTCAGATGATTGCTGATGATTCAGTACCTGCTCAACCTGTTACTTTTAGTTTAGCCCAGCAAGATTTTTTGGCAGAGGGAAATTTACTGGAAAGTGCTGAAAAAGCTGGTTTAAAACCTGCGCATGGCTGTCGGATGGGTATTTGTAATACCTGTTCGTGTACCAAATTACAGGGTTCAGTGAAAAACTTACTCACTGGCGAAATGGATCATGCGAATAACACACAAATCAAGTTATGTGTCTCTCAGGCAATTTCACCCGTACGCATTCAACTCTAACCCAAGCCGCATAAAAACAAATCAGGGGCGTCATCATGAATCAATCGATATATATTAGTCCGAATAGTAAGTCACGTTATTTATCACCCGAACAAACTGCTGAATTTGGCGAAAAAGTTGAGCAAATTCGCCGTGAAATCATCCAGAGTGTGGGTGAAAAAGATGCAGCGTATATTTATAAAATTCGCAATTTTGTCCGTTATAGCGAGATCGCATCTCGTGGCATGTTGATGTTTGCAGGCTGGATTCCACCAGTGTGGTTACTCGGCACAGGCCTATTGGGTATTTCTAAAATTGTAGAGAACATGGAACTCGGACACAATGTGATGCATGGTCAGTTTGATTGGTTAAATGACCCGAGTTTAAATGGTGCTAACTATGACTGGGATACTATTGCCACGGGTCAAGACTGGAAATATACCCATAACTATGTGCATCATACCTATACCAATATTGTGGGTATGGACCATGATGTCGGTTATGGTTTGATCCGTGTGAGCGAATCGCAAAAGTGGGAGCCACGCTTCCTATTTAATATTCCACTGGCTGCCCAACTCATGGTTTTCTTTGAGTGGTATGTCGGCATTCAACGTTTACATTTAGAAGATGTTATTGCGTATAAAACCAAAACTTGGAAAGATGTATGGCATGAAGCGGCCGATGTACGTCAGAAAATTAAGCGCCAAGTGATTAAAGATTATGTGTTTTTTCCGCTTATTGCAGGTCCCAATGCGATTCCTGTCTTTGCAGGAAATGCTGTAGCCAACGTGATTCGTAGCTTATGGGCTTCCGCTGTCATCTTTAATGGCCATTTTACAGAAGATGCGGAAAACTTTGAGATGGATAATACTGAAAATGAAACTCGAGCAGAGTGGTATCTCCGTCAAATTCGTGGCTCAAGTAATTTTAGTGGAACACAATGGTTGCATATACTCAGTGGTAATTTGAGTCACCAAATTGAACACCATTTATTTCCAGATATGCCTGCGAATCGCTATGCAGAAGCCGCACCTAAAATTAAAGCACTTTGTGACGAATATGGTATTCACTATAACGAAGCCAGTTTTATCAAACAATTTGCAAGCGTTTGGGTTCGCCTCGCGAAATGCTCAGTGCCGAATGACTGGAGAGCCGAAATCAAGGAACGTTCAGCATCACTTCAACAGCATGTTAAACAAAAAATCATGAAGAAAATCGGGCGTTAAAACACAGTATTGTTTAGCAATATTGTCCTAAGAGATCTTAAATTAGAAGCTGAAGCTACGTATTAACATCAGAAACGTAATTTGATTCAAATAAAAGAACGATACACGGTAATGTCATCCGCAACTGTTTGAGACAGGACTACTTCTCATCAAAAATGTTTTTGCGATACTTTGAATAATTTGACGCTAGTGAACGAGTTTAGTCGGTGAGGTGCATTGCACCGCAAGATGGTTTCCTTGCGAAGCTTTGCTTCTCATTTTGCCTAATGAGAAACATCGTTTCGTAAGAGTACCTCCAGCCGAAGGCTAATCTCTTTATCTAAACCCTAGATGTAAGACTCCGTCGAATAGACTGAAAAAGCATTTTAAAAATGCGAAATTACTTTTACGTGCGTAATATCAGTTAAATAAGAACGATTTCTAAAGCAGTAAATTCGCCAAAGTAGCTTTCATCTACTTTGGTAATTTTAGATATTTCTAAAAAAATAAGAGCTATTCTACGAATTGCACGCTACTCTGAATGCCACAAGATTCTACAAAATATGCATCATGTGAAACGAGGATCACTGCACCTGTATAATGCTGAATGGCTTGAGCCAATAACATTCTAGACTCTATATCTAAATGGTTTTCAGGTTCATCTAACAATAAAAGCTCAATATTCGGTGTTAAATAATTTAAGCCCAATAAGGTCACTTTTAAACGCTCACCACCACTTAAACAGTGAAATGGCAGTTCCGCTTTTTGACCACGGATTCTAAGTTGACCGAGTTGATTACGCCATTCCGTTGATGAAACCTCATGATTAAACTTTGCTAGATTGTCTAAAACACTCAATTCAGGTGATAAATCATTCAAGTTTTGGTCTAAATACAGGGTATGCACAGACAAAAATAATTCATGGTTAGACTGTGATGTGGTCTGACTCAAATACTTTAGAAATGTAGATTTACCAATACCATTTTTTCCTTTTAAATGAATTTTTTCACCTGCCTGTAAGGCCAAATCGAAAGGAAGGTGCTGAGATGTTTTGCGATGAAAATGTTTAACTCTTAAAATTTCTCCTGTTTTTTCAGCGTGATGTTGAAAAACGAATTTCTGCTCTTTGACATGCTCAAGTTGTTGCTGTGACTGAATCAGTTGAGATATCTTTTCTTCCAATTGCTTCTGCTGTTGCGTTTGAACTGTCGCTAGGCTTTGACCTGCTTGTTCCTTTTTAAAATCGAGTAATACTTTAGCTTGGGAGCCTGACTTGCGTAGTGCATGACCTTGTTGTTCTCGTTTTTGTGCTTTCATTTGTGTTTCGTGTTGTTGTAATTTGAGTTGTTTTAACTCACGCTGATGCTGCATAGCATTACGCTGTAAGGCTTTATTTTGCAGTTGAATGTATTCTTCATAGTTACAAGTAACATGCGTGACTCCAAACTCATTTAAAGCGTAGATATGCTCTACATGTTGCAGCAACTCTCGATCATGACTGACAAAAAATGCACCGGCAGGATGGTTTTTTAAGCGATCGATGAGCCATAAACGTGAAGATACATCTAAATGATTACTTGGCTCATCCAAAAGCAAATAATGGTCGGGTTTTAAAAATAATGCACACAATGCCAATTTGGTTTTTTGACCTTCACTCAGCTGAGCGACTGGGAAATTTAAATCTGTTGGAAGTGAAGCCTGCTTAAGTTGTTGCTGCCATAGTGCAGGATGGTGCCACTGGTTTTCAGTCAGTTCAAAGTCTTCAAAACTTGCGCTGCCTATTTCGATACGTTGAAATGCGCTACATAAATCTTCCACACCGAGTGCAGAAGCAATCGTGTCAGCTTCTAGTCGAGAAAATTGTGATAAATAAGCATGTGGTACATTCCATGAAATTTCCCCTTCATAGGGGAGATCTTTCAGATTTTGCGCATGTAAGATTTTAAGGATGCAGGACTTTCCTAAACCATTGCGACCAATACATGCCGAAAGTTGTTGTTGATTGAGGTTAAATTTCAGGTTTTTAAAAAGTGTTTTAGAAGGAAATTCCAAACTTAATTGGGAAATTGTACAAGCTGTTTGAGTCATAGATGCACCTTGCGATAGCAAAGATGCGCAATACAAATAACTAATTTTATTCTATAAAAAAGACAATATTTGAGAAAATGCAGTCGAAGTCATTAGCCATGTGTTCGCACATCAAAAAAATGGATTTGATGATGAAAAAAACAGGGCTTACTTCATTGGCAAATACTCGAATTAAAAATAAATGGAAAAAAGCTTAAGACAGCCTAATGTTGTGCAGTCTAATAAATGTTTATTTATTAATCAATACATCAAATTTTAAAAGTAGGTCGCAATAATTGAAAGTAGAGTTATTTAATACAACAAAATAGCAAAAAACTATTGTCAAACTGCTGAATACAGCGTATTTTAATTTTCAGACAGATACTTTTTGATGAAATCAAGATGTTAAAGCAACCTTTAATCTCAAACGCATATTATTACTTTTGGCAGTTTAGATAATTGCCTGAACGCGTTCGGGCATGAAAAAGGTTGCCCACCAAGTTTATACCTGATCGGCAACCCTGATCAGGTTTTTTTATGTCTTGATTTTTATAATATTTTTGGAGAAATCTCATGTTTACAGTAAAAAATTCATATTTTAGCAACGGTTATTGGTTTTACTTTAGTCAGTCTATGTCTAAAGCCTTGAAGTCCCAAAGTCCCATAACGCTCAGATAAAAGATCGGACTGTTTGTGTACACAGTCCAAAGGAATAAAACCAATGAATGCGCTAAATACAGCTTTACAACAAACTCAAAATTCAGAAATTCAACAGAAATCTACGCAGTCGAAAGAAATACTTTTGAGCTTGCCTCATCAACTGAAACAACAATTACCTTTATCTGCTCAATCAGCGGAACAAATTGCTGCACATCGTGTAACGATTCAAAATATTTTGACGGGTCAAGATCCGCGTCTAATGATTATTACAGGCCCATGTTCAATTCATGATCCAATTGCTGCTTTGGAATATGCCGAAAAATTAAAACAATTACAGACACAAGTTTCAGATCAAATTTTTCTTGTGATGCGCGCATACATTGAGAAACCACGAACTACAGTGGGCTGGAAAGGCTATATGTATGACCCAAGTTTAGATGGTTCATCTAATATGCAGTTGGGCTTAGAAAAATCACGTGAGCTGTACTTACAAATTATTGAAATGGGTTTGCCGATCGCCTCTGAAATTTTAAGCCCAATGGCGACGGGTTATTTTGATGACCTTTTGGCTTGGGGTGCAATCGGTGCGCGTACCAGCGAATCACAAATTCATCGTGAAATCTCAAGTCATATGCCATACAGCATCGGTTTCAAAAACGGTACAGATGGCTCAATCCAAATTGCTCTAGATGCTATTCAATCTGCTTCGCATCCACACCAGTTTTTAGGTATGAGTCAAACTGGCTTACCGTGTGTTTTAGAATCTGTTGGCAACCCGCAAGCACATTTGATTTTACGTGGCTCCAATATAGGTCCAAATTATAGTTTGGCTGAAATAGACAAAATTCGCAGTAAAGTAAAAGGCGATTTACCAGCTTTAGTGATCGATTGTAGTCATGGTAATAGCCATAAAGACCCAATGAAGCAACCTGAAGTATTACGCACAATTGTTGCGGAGCGTGAGCATACCCAAGTGCGTGGTGTGATGTTGGAAAGTCATTTAGTGGATGGTAATCAAAAAATTAGTTGTGACATGACTTATGGTCAATCTGTAACAGATGGATGCTTAGGTTGGGACAAAACCATTGATTTGATTCAACAGGTTGCGAATGAACTTCGTGCATCACAAATCAAACGTAGTGCTTAACAATCCAGAGCATACTCAGTCTGAATTGATTTAGCCCAAAGCCTTAGAACATTGATTGTTCTAAGGCTTTTATTTTGAAATTTACTTTATTGTTTACTGCGATATAAAAATTGAAAAATGGCATATTTCCTAGAATATATACTGATAATTCAGTATTTTATGTTTGAGTGAATCACACTTTTTATGCACAATAATATCTAAGCCCAATACAGCGCCTGAAATAATGACAATCTGTGCTTGGGTGTTTGAAATTTTATATTGGGGAAGTTGATGTACACTGCTGAATTGTTGGAAGAAGCACGCCGTTTTATGTTCCACATGTTAACAAAAGTGGTTGAATATGGTGGTTCTGATTTATTTATTACGGCAGATTTTCCACCAAGTATTAAACATCAAGGCATGATGAAACCTTTTGGGCAGCAAGCGCTTGATGCTGAGAAAACAAAGCTTTTCGCCTATAGTTTGATGAATGAGAAGCAGCGCAAAGAATTTGAGAAAGAATTAGAATGTAACTTTGCGATTAGTGTGCCAAACGTTTCACGTTTTCGTGTCAATGTATTTCAGCAACAGTTACATGTAGGTATGGTCATTCGTACCATTACCGCAGAAATTCCAAATTTTGAAAAACTTAAATTACCGGCTTCGCTTAAGCATGTAATTATGGAAAAATGTGGTTTGGTTTTAGTGGTTGGGGGAACAGGTTCAGGAAAATCAACCTCTTTAGCGGCGCTGATTGATTATCGAAATGAAAACAGCGCAGGGCATATCATCACTGTTGAAGACCCAGTGGAATATGTGCATAAGCATAAAAAATCTATGATTACGCATCGTGAAGTTGGTGTAGATAGTCATTCGTGGCATAACGCTTTGAAAAATACACTACGACAAGCGCCAGATGTGATTTTAATCGGTGAAATTCGTGACACCGAGACTATGGAACATGCGATTGCCTTTGCTGAAACAGGGCATTTATGTTTAGGTACGCTACATTCAAATAATGCCAATCAAACCCTAGATCGAATCATTAACTTCTTCCCAGAAGAGCGAAGAAATCAATTGCTTATGGATTTATCGAGCAATATGAAAGCGATTGTTTCGCAGCGTTTAATCCGGACTGAAGATGGTAAAGGACGCCGTGCAGCCGTTGAAATCATGTTAAACACGCCGCTTATTTCAGATTTGATTTTGAAAGGTGAGTTTCATGAATTAAAAGCGATCATGGCAAAATCTCGTGAACTTGGGATGCAAACTTTCGACCAAGCTTTATTTGATTTATATAATGACGGCGCAATTTCTTATGAAGAGGCCTTAAGAAATGCTGATTCAACCAATGAACTACGTTTGCAAATTAAACTAAAAAGTTCACGTGCAAATGGTACTTCAGCGGCTGCGCAATCGTTTAGTATGGTTGAAGAAAAGAAAGAAGAACCTGAAAGCACCGAAGCTTCGGAAGAAATATAAGCTGCATATTCATGCAAATGGTATATAAGCCAATTTAGCTATCAAATTGAAATAAAAAAATCAGCCTGAGGGCTGATTTTTTAGATATTAGAAATATTTACAGACCAGCTTCGTATTGTTCGCTGGTCAATAAAGCATCTACATCAGCCATATTGTCTGGTTTAATTTTATAAATCCAACCTTTGCTATAAGGTGCATCGTTTACAAAATCAGGATCATCTTCAAGGTCTGGATTGACTTCAACAACCACACCAGAAATCGGTGCATGAATATCAGAAGCGGTTTTTACCGACTCGACCACACCCGCTTGTTCACCAGCAGTGATATGTTGGCCCACATCTGGTGCTTCAACATAAACTAAATCACCCAATGCGTCTTGTGCATGATCAGAAATGCCTGTAACAACAAGGTCACCTTCAATTCGCACCCATTCATGTGTACTTGCGTACTTTAAATCTGAAGGATGATTCATTGATAACTCCTTAAATCCATTAAATTCATTTTTGGCATGAGTTATACATGCTTTTTAGGTAAAACAAAAGACTTATAAGTACGGATCTTTACGCCAATTGCTTGGGCTACGACCACTCCAACGCTTAAAAGCACGGCTAAAATTGGCGACATCGCTATAGCCTAATTCATCAGCAATTTGCTCTAAGGTAAAATCAGTCCGTGATAGAAGCGAAGTAGCATGACGGTAGCGAACTTCGTCAACCAATGTTGAAAATGAAGTCCCTTCGGCAGCAAGTTGGCGTTTAAGGGTTCGATCGGACATGTGTAGCCGTTCAGCAACACTTTCAATACTTAAATAGTGCTGCTCAGAGTTGGTTAAAATGTCACGAACGCGCATGGCAATACGGTGGCGTTCGCCCAAAGCAGAAAGTTCAGCTTCACATTGATTAATGGCGATTTGACTGGCAATCGGGTCTGCATGGACCAATTTATTGGTTAAATATTGCTTATCAAAACTAAGTAAGAGATGTGGCTGATCAAATCTAAATTGGTGCCGTGGATATTTGGCAATAAACCGCTCAAAACCTTCAGGTTGAGGGAAATCAAAATCAATTTCACCAGCAGAATAATCCACACCGGTAATTGCTTTGCCCATGCTGATCATGCCAAAAATTAAGGCAATTGAAATCTCAGTACGTAAAGGCTCTATCGTAACGTCGGTTTGTAGTTGAACAGTCGCTTTGGTTCCAAAAGTCGAGAAAAAAAGCTGTAAAAAGGGCATGCGTAACTGAATAAAACGGTTTGCCAAGACTAAGGCATCGGTTATGTCCTTCGCCGTCATGATGGCATAGCCAATAAAACCATGAATCGAGATGCGCATTTGGTTGCCTAAATGAAAACCTAATGTTGGCTCACCAGTTAAACGTAGTGCGTGCTCTACCAATTGATTGGCGATGGGTGTTGGAATACGGAAATCTGGTTCAGCCAATTGTTCGCTGTTTAATCCGAAGGGACTAAATAATGTTTCTGCAGTGTAGCCCCATCGAGAGACCACATCTAAAAGGAGCAATCCATACACTCCGGGAATACCCTGATCCTGACGGGAATTAATTGTTTTCATAGCGTTCCGTTGCAATGCGGGTTTTTCTTCTGTTCAAGGTTATATTGGCATGATTCCGTGTTGTATCCCACAAAAATTGTTGGACAAACTGACTAGGCTCAACTATTTATAGCGGCCTACCTTAGCGTTGTAAAGTAGGCCGTTAAGGATTAATTCGGTTTAAAATCTTTGGAAAAGACCACAATTTTGGTCGTAGACATATAAAGAACGTCATTGTGCTGATTAAGCGCTTGCGTAACATAGGTCACAATGCCGCGGTCTGTCTTACTTTTCGACGGAGTAATTGCAGATATTTCAACTTCTACACGAATTTTATCTCCCGGACGTGTTGGGCGCGGCCAACGCAGACTTGACTCAGAGCCAATTAAGCCATAAGCCACAGGGAAACATTCAGTCCATAAGCGCATCGTTACAGCAGCGGTATGCCAACCACTTGCCGCTAATCCTTGAAAGATCGGGTGCTGTTGGGCTTTGACTTCATCTGTATGAAATTCCTGAGGATCAAAAGCGTTGGCAAATTGCTTGATTTCTTCAACAGTCATTTCATATTCACGACTGCTAAAGTGATCACCAACTTTAAGGTCTTCCAGATACAGCATTTTCATCTTCCTTTGATTCTACTTTATGTTGTTCTATTAAAAATCCACCGGTTTGACGCTGCCACAAGTGTGCATAAATACCATTCAAAGCGACAAGCTCTTCATGGGTGCCTTGCTCAGCAATACGTCCTTGATCCAAGACAATCAATCGATCCATTTGCGCAATTGTTGACAGTCGATGCGCAATGGCAATCACAGTTTTGCCTTGCATCAAATCATCTAAACTCGATTGAATCGCAGCTTCGACTTCTGAATCGAGCGCACTTGTGGCTTCATCTAAAATTAAAATTGGTGCGTCTTTTAAAAATACTCGAGCAATTGCAATACGTTGACGCTGACCGCCAGATAATTTAACACCACGTTCACCAACAAATGCGTCATAGCCACGTTGACCACGTAAATCGATCAATTGAGGAATGAATTCATCAGCTTTCGCTTTGCGTACTGCATCATACATTTCTTCATCAGTCGCATTCGGACGGCCATATTTAATATTTTCTTCAACCGTGCGATGCAATAACGAGGTGTCTTGGGTCACCAAAGCAATATTTTTTCTCAAGCTATCTTGAGTAATATCTTCTATATTTTGGCCATCAATCGAAATACGACCATGATTGATATCATAAAAGTGGAGTAAAAGTTGAATTAATGTCGATTTTCCGGCACCTGAACGCCCGACTATACCGATTTTTTCACCTGGTCGAATGGTTAAATTAAATTGATTGATGACCTTTTTATCATTATAAGCAAAACTGACATCTTCAAATTTAATTTCGCCTTGCTGTACTTTTAAGTCGGTTGCATCAGCTTTATCTTGAATATGAATTGGGCGGCCCATAGTTTTCATCCCATCTTGAATGGTCCCGACATTTTCAAATAGGGCAGATGTTTGCCACATCATAAACTCGGAAATACTACTGAGTTTTAAAATCATGGCGGTCGCTGCTGCAATGACCCCAAGCTCAGCTTGACCATCCATCCAGAGCCAAACGGCTGTTCCAAGTACGCCACCATATAAAACAATGATCAGCAAATTCGTCGCGATGTTGTATTTTGCAGCAAGTCGCATTTGCTTATACACCGTCACCATAAATTCTTTCATTGAGGCTTTGGCATATTGGCTTTCACGGCCCGCATGGGCAAATAATTTCACTGTTTGAATATTGGTGTAGGCATCGGTGACACGACCAGTCATTACTGCGCGTGCATTGGCTTGTTCATTTGAAATTTTGCTTAATTTTGGGATGAAATAGCATGCAGAACCAATAAATAAAGCCAGCCAAAGTAATAATGGAACAATCAACAGTGGCGATATAGCACCTAAAATCACGGTGATCGAAATCAGGTAAATGAAGACATAGGCCAACATGTCACCAAGAATAATCCAAAACTCACGTACAGCCAGTGAAGTTTGCATGACTTTGGCAGATAAACGACCTGCAAAGTCGTTGTGGAAGAAATCTAAACTTTGTTTCAGTAATAAGTTATGAAATCTCCAACGTAGGCGCATTGGAAAGGTGCTATATAGAATCTGATGTTTAATAATGGTTTGAAGGCAAGAAAAGAAGATATTTGCCAATAAAATAAAGCTTAAAATGGTCAGATTCGTCTGGTGCTGCTGTAAAAAGGTTTCAGGTTGAGACTTACTGATCCAATTGACTAATTCGCCAATTTTGGAATAAAGCAGTGCTTCAAAACTCGCTACACCTGCTGTACAGAGTACCAATAACAATAGGTATTTTTTTACACCCGTCGCAGCTTGCCATACAAAGGGGAAAAATTTTGTCGGCAATGGTTTATTCAAGTCCTGTTCAGGATAAGCGTCAACTAAATTTTCAAACCATTTAAGCATGCAGATAACCTGAGAATTTTGCTGTAATTAATCTTTCTTTCTTCAGCTCTGAGTGTAATGGATTCGCTGGTTTTTCTCCATTTTGATTTGTTTATTTACTTAAAAGCTTGGCTGCAAAAGTTCATAGAATTAAAATGTACAACCCGATTACGACCTTGGCGTTTTGCTTCGTATAGAGCAATATCGGCTTGTTTAATTAACTGATCAAGTTTGGCGTGGTTAGGGTCAATTTTGGAAACACCAATGGAGATCGAAAATTTCACCAATTGACCATCTATATAAAACTGGTATTGTTCCATTTTATGTCTTAACCGTTCAGCAATTTTTAATGCATCTTCTGGGACGGTATAAGGCAAAAGTACAATAAATTCTTCACCCCCGAAACGCGCCAATATATCGTAAAAACGCATTTCTTTCCGTGCAATTTCAGCAATTTGGCATAACACTTGATCGCCGACATCATGTCCGTATTGATCGTTAATCGCTTTAAAATGATCGACATCAAAAATCAAAAGACTGGTACAGACCGTCATAGGGGTTTCTTGGATTTTTTTATTTGCAGCATGTACAAATTGGCGACGATTGCTTAACTGGGTTAATTCATCCGTATGGGCAATTTTGCGCAGGGTATGAAAGTTCCAGTCATCTAGCAGCGCTCTTAGAAACGTTTTACGAGAGTTGAGCGTAGAGTTCCAGCAGATATACATACTGAACAGCAGCACAGGAACGTACACCAATAAAAATATTGTAAAATCACCAAAATCATTAATGCGCCATGCGCCAAAAAGGATCGCTGCCGAGATCATGGCAGAGGTGATGATCGAAGGGCGAAAATGCACATGAATACTTAAATTACCCAATACAATCAAAATAATGGCAGCATATTGATAACTATGCACCAGTTCATTTTGCGACTGAAGTAATATCTCAAACCAGAGTATCGCTGAAAGGCAAGTGGAGAGTGGCAAAATCAAATCGAGCAATTTAATCTGTTTGATATATTTAAACAGAACATAGTTCAGGCTAAATGCACCAATAATGGCAATGATACGAATCACACCTGAAAGCATTTCTACGTCTGGCAGCACATAGTGATCTGCCCAAAAATAGATTAAAAAGGCCAATTGAGCGAAATAGTTGACCTGTTTTAAATAGTCTTTCTGGTTATAGTACAAAAACTTGTAATAAGCATTTTTAAACTGTGCCGGAATACGTGCAATCGGGTCGGATAAAGCACGCTCAATACGGACACGATTCTCTAGGTCACATGCTTCTGCCTGTATGAGCGTATGTTTGGCAGAAGTGCGATTCATCGATTCAATGAGTAATTGTGATTCGTTTTTAACTGATTTCTGAGAAGGTTGATTGAGGCCTTCCATGATCAAGTTCCTATTTTAGAAGCGTTTTTATGCAACTGTTAACAAATAGTATCTAAAATTGTCTACATTTGTATAGTATTTGTTTGGGTTTTTTTAATTACTGATGTTACGCAGTAACACCAGAAGCGTAATTTGATTTAAATAAAAGTATGATACGCGGTAACGTCATCCGCAAGTGTTTGAGACAGCACTTCTTCTAATCAAAAATGTTTTTGCGATACTTTGAATAATTTGACGCTAGTGAACGAGTTTTGCGGATGACAATGGTTTTGGGTGCTTTTGCCAAAACAAAAGTACCTCCAGCCGAAGGCTAATCCCTTTATTCACCCCCTAGATGTAAGACTCCGTCGAATAGAATTAAAAATCATTTTTAAAATGTGAAATTACTGTTATGTGCGTAACATCAGTTAATTATTTTTAGTTGTTTCAGATGCATTATATTTTTAGGAAATTATACGATCAGCGCATTTATCTAGCCTGCTCTAAATCCTTGCATTGCGCGATAAACAAGCACTAGCAGATGTCGAATAGCTTTTAAAGAAAACGCCCCCAATATATATTCAATCGACATTGTGAATTCTTTAACCTAAAGAATTTCTTCTTCAAATATACATGGGGAGATGCGCAATTAAGTCTTAGCTTTTATCAACATTTGGTTGAACGAGGGCTTTAAAATCGGCACTAGAAGGGGCTTGATAGATTTTAAGACCAAACTCAGGTGTGATTGCAATCAGATGGTCAAAGATATCAGATTGAATCGCTTCATAATCTTTCCATGCAATGGTTTTACTAAAAGCATAAATCTCTAAAGGTATGCCCTCACTCGTGGGTTGTAACTGACGCACCAAAATCGTTTGGTGTTGGGCAATGCCTGAATGCTGTTGTAAGTAGAATTCTACATAGGCACGAAAGGTCCCAAGATTGGTTAAACGGCGCTGATTATATTTCGATTGATTTGAAAGTTGCTGATTAAACTGAGCAAGCTCTTCATGCTTATGATCAAGATATTGATCTAATAATAAAAATTCTTTGAGTTTGTTTTGCTCATCCTGAGTCATGAAATGAATAGAGCTTTGATCAATATAAAGCGAGCGTTTGATGCGGCGCACACCAGACTGTGCCATACCACGCCAGTTTTTAAAGGTGTCAGTCACCAGTTTATTGGTTGGAATCGTGGTAAAGGTCTTATCAAAGTTCTGCACGGTAATAGTATGTAATGACATATCAATGACATCGCCATCCGCATTAAGCGAAGGCATCTCAATCCAGTCACCAATTCGCACCATGTCATAAGAAGAAATTTGTACCGAAGCCACCAGTGACAAAATGGTGTTCTGAAAAACCAACATGAGCACGGCCGCCATAGCACCAAAGCCTGCGAGTAATGTAAATACATCTTTTTTCAAGAAAGTACCTAAAATCATCAGGCCACACACCAAAAAAATAATCAATTTGACCAACTGCAAATAGCCTTTAATCGGTTTGTTTCTAGATTTTGGATTACGTTGGTAAATCAGATTAAAAATATTTAGTAATTCAGAAATGGCTAAAGCAATGGTCAGGAAGATAAAGGCCTGACAAGCCATTTGAACGATTGAGATAAACTTCACAGATAAATGTGGGACTGTGGTTATGCCATTTAAGATTACAATTGCTGGAACAATGTTGGCAAAGCGTTTAATCACACTATGTTCTGACAAAATTTGACTGTGGCTAAAGGCCATTTTAGACACGAGCTTACGAATACCACGTACCACAATTTGCTTGGCGATAAAATTTGCGATAATGGCAAAAATAATAATAAGACTGAGCGAAGTCAGCATTTCTAGCCACGGATATTGATCTGACCAGTCTTGAATATTTTTAATGAACTGAAATTTTTCCAAAATTATCCTACTCTTATTGAAGTAAATGAAAGGTTTAATGATCAAACTATTGTAATTATGATGATTATATAAGCAATTTTATACTCGTAAACTTTACGGAGTTACGACATGTATAGTCCATAATGTTACTTATTTTGTGCTAAAAATGATTTTTTGAAGGTATAACCTAATTGATGAACTAAAATAAATAAATGTTGAGCTAAAAAAAGCCCCCTAATTAGGAGCTTCATTAGCGATATGAAATGCTTACCACATTAAATCATCAGGAATTACATAAGCTGCATATGGATCTTCTTCATCCGTGGTTTGTTCATTGACTTCAGAATTATTCACAATAATAAAGCCTTCCATTTTCGCATTAATACGGTCGGCTAATTCTTTTGGTAAAAAAGCATAGTTGCTATTTTCACGTGCAATAACAAGACTGCCAGCAACCAGGGCATTATAAATTTGCTGATTGATATAAAGCTTTTTAATCTTGGCATCATCGATAAATTGATAGGTCGATTCGCCATCGGTATCACGAATTTTATGCTGATTAATCATTTGCATGATGGCAGCTTTTAATTCTTTTTCTTGCAAAACGGCTTTACGATCTTGCTCTAAAGCATGATCTTTGGCCATTTTCTGCTGCTGATCTTGCTCAATTTTCGCCTTGATTTCAGCATCTTTACTTTCACCAGTACGTTTTTCATGTACGGCTTGTTTAGACAATTTTTTTGCCTTTTTATTATCGACCAGACCTGCTTTAAGCAGTTGCGCCTGTAATGCATTTTTAACCATAGTACGTTCCAACTAATCGTGTATATGTCGATAATGAAAATAGATGATCCAATATACTGCGCTCATGACTAAACTGAGTGCGGCAGGAATCAGGAATGCGTTTAATTTTAAATAAGGATAAAGCCAACTGGCAAGTATGCCACCGACGATAAATCCCGCTAAAATTAATAAATGTAAGACCACACGTTTAGACTCAACCGAAAGTCCACGAGCTTTATAACCCAAAGCCAAACCTAAGTCCGTCAAAACACCAGAGAGGTGTGTGGTACGAATAATGGTGCCTTTATAGTGGCTGACCATTGCATTTTGTACCCCCATCGCCACGCATGCCCAAAGCAAAGCATAACGTGGAAAATAGGGTAATAGCAGCCAACACAGGACAATAAAAAAAGCCACCAAGCTTAATGGGACGCCATAACGTCGGGTTAAGCTAAAGTGACTATTTCCAAGAATAAGCCCACTATAAAATGAGCCAATCACATAACAGAGCAAGACTAAAATCAAATAAATAATCGTAGCTGGCTGCCATGCAATGAAGGCCATGGCTAACATACTGACATTACCCGTCATGTGAGATACCGACTGGTGCAAGATCGTCACCAGCCCGAGTACATTAATCATTCCTGCATTCACTGCGAGAAAAAAAGCACCCAGTTGTATCCAAAGCGGTAAAGTTTGAAAAGGCATGGCCTCGCCTTAAAAAGTATCCAATATCAAGATATTATCTTAAACCACGGTCTACTGCAGCTGTAAATAATACGTCAGTCGAAGAGTTTAAAGCTGTTTCAGTTGAATCTTGAAGTACACTAATGACCATACCAATGGCAACAACTTGCATCGCGATATCGCTTGAAATACCAAACAGGCCACAAGCCACTGGAATAAGCAGCAATGAACCACCAGCAACACCTGAAGCACCACATGCAGAAACGGTAGCAACGACTGATAAAATCAACATGGTGCTGAAATCAACAGAAATGCCCAAAGTATGAACTGCTGCTAGTGTGAGGACTGTAATTGTGACCGATGCGCCTGCCATGTTGATTGCAGCACCAAGTGGAATTGCAACACTTGCAGTCGATTCTGGGACACCAAGACGCTTCGCAAGGTCAAGGTTTACAGGAATGTTTGCAGCAGAACTACGCGTAAAGAATGCAGTGATACCACTTTCACGTAAACATTGGAAAACCAATGGGAACGGATTTGAGCGGGTCATAAATGCCACCATTAGTGGATTGACGACCAAGGCAACAAAGAACATGGTACCAATTAAGACTGCAAGTAAGTGTGCATAGCTGATCAGTGTTTTCAAACCTGAGTCGGCAAATGTAACAGCAACCAAACCAAAGATACCGACAGGTGCAAAGTTAATCACTAAACGGATTACTTTATTCACTGCATCAGCAGCGTCAGATAAAAAGACTTTGGTGTTCTCTGATGCATGACGAAATGCAATACCTAAGGCAACAGCCCAAGCCAAAATACCAATGAAATTTGCTTCAGAAATTGCTGTAACAGGGTTTGCGACAAAACTTAATAATAAGTTTTTCAATATTTCAGCAAGACTGCCTGGCGGCACAAGGTTTTCTGCAGCAACATCAAGAATTAATGTACTTGGGAATAAAAGGCTTGCTACTACTGAACTTAAAGCAGCAAGGAACATACCAATAGCGTACATCAACATAATCGGTTTAATGTAAGAATTACTGCTGCCCACTTTGAAATTTGCAATGGATGACAGTACAAGTACAAAGACCAGTATCGGTGCTACGGATTTCAATGCCTTAATGAATAAATCACCAAGCAAACTTAAATAGGGTGCAACGCTCGGAGCGACGACAGCAACCAATACACCTAAAATAATGGCGATAATAATTCGGGTTACTAAACTCAAGCGTGTAAATGCTGAAAACATAGGAGAGCCTTGTCAGAATTACAATGACAAAATGATGAAAATTAGCCCTGTATTTTATACGAAAATGTGGAATGCTTAAAAAATAATTTAATTTAAAAATAAACCTTTGTTTTTTATAATCTATTTTTGTGTATTAAAATGTAAACCCTTCAAAACTCACTGTTTATCAAATTCGCATTGATTAAACAGTGAGCTAATAGGCCTTTAAATTTGGTACTCAGAACTGGCTGTCGCAAGCTCAGTAACGGCTTGATAGTGGGTGAGAAAAATTTGACCACTCAAATGCGTGAGTAATTTTGAGTGCTGCAATTTGTCCATGACAGGACCTTTGACCTCGGAAAAATGCAGTCGAATATCTAATTTTGATAATTCAGCATTTAAATCTTCCAACATTTCTAAGGCACTGAGGTCAATTGAACTGACGCTTGAGCAGTTGATAACAACATGTTCTAGGTCAATATTTTCACTGACTTCATTGATCAGGAAACCTTTAAGCGTATTTGCATTTAAAAACGAGATATTTTCATCTATACGGAGCGAGAGAATATGTGGTGCGGTATAGACATGATGGCGCTGTACATTGCGGAAGTGCTGTGTGCCCTCGACTAAACCGATCACCGCAATATGTGGACGACTAATGCGCCATAACAACAGAATAAAGGTAGAAATAATACCAATAATGAGACCCGTAGAAATGTCGATACACACCACACCGAAAAAGGTCACCCACATCGCAATCCCGTCAGCTTTTGAATAACGCCATGTATCCACAAAAGGTTTAAAGTCGACTAATTTCCAAATAGAAACAATAATCGTGGCCGCCAAGATCACTAAGGGTAAGTCTTGGAAAAACCCAGTGAAGTAGAGACTGACAACGATAATCAGCAATGACGACAACACGCCAGCCATCGGTGTTTTCGCACCTGCATCTGCATTAACCACTGTACGCGATAAGCTACCTGTCACAGGAAAGGCGGAGCTAACCCCAGCGCTTAGATTGGCTAAACCTAGAGCGACCAACTCTTGGTTACTGTTGAGTTGGCTTCGTTGTTGTAAGGCAGTGGCTTGGGCAATAGACAGTGACTCAACAAAACTGATCATGGCAATCATTGTTGCACCGGGCAGTAAGGTTTGTACCAGTTCCCAGTTCCAATGTGGAAAGCTTAAGGGTGGAAAACCTGAAGGAATTTCACCGACGGTTTTAATGCCGACATTTTGCAGGTCAAATAACATCACCGATGCAATTGAGATCACCACGAGTATCAATGGAAGTGCTTTACTTAGAAAGGCAGTAGAGCCGAATCGAGATTGAATTGATTGAGTGGCCAACATTTTTGGTACATAGATTAAAAACAGTATGGCCAGCACACCAAAGATGAGTGAAGCAAAGTGAGTTAAACTCAGGTATTCCCACAGACTTAAAACAAACTCAGGGATGTTGTTGGCTTTTAGCGGGACATCGACAAGAAACTTAAACTGACCAAGTGCAATGAGCAGTGCCGAAGCAATAATGAAGCTTTTAATGACAGGATGACTGATCAACTGAATTAAAAAACCAAAACGTAGTACACCTAGCATAAGAGAAATCAGCCCGACCATTAAGGCCAAAAGTGTAGCGGCTTCAATATAAACAGGCGAACCAACTTCAAATAGCGGATTGAGCGTGGCGAAAGTCATCATCGAAATGATTGCCACAGGGCCAATCGATAAGGTTGAGCTTCCACCAATGAGTGCGTAGACAATCATCGGTAAAATACTGGCATATAAACCCATGATTGGGGGTAAACCTGCCAGCATGGAATACGCCATACCTTGAGGGACTAACATGGCAATCACGATCAGCGAAGCAAGTACATCAGATTTAAATTTCACAGTGCTGTAGTGCTGTAACCACTGCCAAGCAGGAAATTTCTGTAAGAAATGAGGTTTTAAATCTGACATAAACTTATCTAAATCACAATTTCATATATATTATGCATAAAAAATGCTAAGAAGTCTTGTGCAATAAATTTTGACCGTACAATATTGCAGGAAATTTAAGGGGATATTTAAGAAGCCATCATTTTAAATGAATTAATGAAAAGTATGAGCTGATTTAAAGCTTAGGATATGCGAAATAATTATTGATATTTAAAAGAAGTCTGGAGGGTAAATTAAGGTATTGAATTGCTGTCCATTGCGATAATTCATCTATAGTGGTGCAAGAACAGCATGTCTGGCTTGAAATTTTAAAATAACTGAGTGTTATTTATAAGATTGGTTGCAATACAATTGGTAAAGAGTATTGAGAACTTGAACTAAATTTGCATCTTTAATTGAATAATAAATTTGCTTTCCATCACGACGCGTGGTCACAACATCACTTTTGCGTAACATCATCAGTTGTTGTGAGAGGGTTGGCTGTTTAATATCAGTGATTTCTTCAATCTGAGACACATTCAATTCTTGCTGTGCTAGATGACATAAAATTAGTAGACGATCCGTATTTGCCAGCGACTTTAAAACGCCCACGACTAATTCGGCAGAATCACGCATAGTAGTGATTTCCAGATCGGTATTCATTGGATATGTCCATACGATTAACAACAGCTCAAGTATACGGATATCACGGCTTAATACATTGAATAAATAAGACAATTTCTATGGTTTTTTATGAAATCAAATATCATTAATTTTTATAAGTTTAAATTTAGTTAATCAGTTAAATTTATTGCTTGATTTTAGTGCAAGCTTTCACAAAATGCACATCAATATAAGACATTAGCTTAAAAAATCATGCACACTTTGAAAATAATTGTATCATCTAAAGATCGTATTCAATAAATACACAAGGGATAAATAGTCATGACAACAGATTCAGCTTTTCCAGCAACGAGTAATTTAGGTATCGCAGTATATAGTAATAACGCTGAAGCGATTGGTAATACACCTTTAGTTCGTATTAATCGTGCGATTCAGTCAGAAGCAACGGTCTTGGCTAAAGTTGAAAGCCGTAACCCAGCATTTTCTGTGAAATGTCGTGTGGGTGCAGCTCTCATTGCAGATGCAGAAGAAAAAGGTTTATTAAAACCGGGTATGCATATTGTAGAACCTACAAGTGGTAATACAGGGATTGCTTTGGCATTTGTTGCAGCAGCGAAAGGTTATGCAATTACATTAACCATGCCAGCAAGTATGAGTATCGAACGCCGTAAGGTATTAAAATCTTTTGGTGCAAATCTCGTATTGACCGAACCTGCAAAAGGCATGAAAGGTGCGGTCGAAGAAGCACAGCGCCTCGTTGCTGAACATCCGGAAACGTATTATTTACCACAACAATTTGAAAACCCTGCAAACCCTAAAATTCATGAATTGACCACTGGCCCAGAAATTTGGGAAGCGACCGGTGGTAAAGTCGATATTTTAGTATCGGGTGTGGGTACAGGTGGTACGATTTCGGGCATTTCAAGTTATTTTGAAAAAGTGAAAAATCAGCCGCTTTATTCTGTTGCGGTAGAACCTGCTGAATCTCCGATTATTGCCCAAGCGAAAAAAGGCGAAACACTGACTCCTGGGCCGCATAAAATTCAGGGGATTGGTGCTAACTTTATTCCGGGTAACTTAGATCTAGACCTAGTTGATGAAGTGATCGGTATTGAAAGTGCTGAAGCAATTGAGTGGGCGCGTAAAACGGCTACTCATGACGGTATTTTAGTGGGTATCTCTAGTGGTGCTGCAATGGCTGCTGCGGCAAAACTTGCTGCACGTCCTGAGAATGCAGGCAAAACCATTGTTGTTATTTTACCAGACGGCGGTGAACGTTATCTTTCTTCAGTTTTATTTGAAGATATTAGTGCTGACTAATAATTCTGACATGAAAAAAAGCCCGTTCATTTGAATGGGCTTTTTTATTGATGATTTTGTTATTTATAAGTGTCTTAAGCCGCGTCTTGATCATCGTTTTTGGCATTTTGTTGTTTAATTTTTCGTTTAGGTGGTTCATGTCCTAACTTTCGAGCGATGTATTTAAACAGGAAGCCTAAGAGTATGCATATCGTGACAGCAGGGATAACCACTTGAGTGAGCCAAACATCAATATGATCTAGACTCCAACTTAAAATTAAAAATAAAAAAGCACACAAATATGCGCAGTTAAAGCAAATGTTCGACAGTTTGTACATGCGAAAGAGAGTAATTCGTTTGGCGGTCACGAATCTCTATCTTACTGAATAATGAGGAAATGTGTAGTTTTAATATCAGAAAAATAAACTAATTGAATAATCATTATTCAATATTATTGATTATGTTTTTAAATCTTCGCAATTCTTTATACCTTAAAGAAAAGCCTTGCTGTGAGTCAGAAAAACTTGACCTTCCCATTGTGGTAAAGTTTAAGCTATAGCCTAAAACAAGCACATATGATTGGGATGTTGCCATGACAGATTCGACAGAACGCAAACTTTTTGATGGCATACTTGCTATTGAAGGGATGACCTGTGCTTCTTGTGTGGCACGGGTGGAAAAAGCCTTAAAAAAAGTCGATGGCATCACTGATGCTCAAGTGAATTTAGCCACTGAAACAGCACATGTTCAGAGTGATAAAAATGTGGATTATTCTGCTGTAATTCAGGCCGTTGCAAAGGCAGGTTTTGGCGTTGCACAAAAGCAGATTGAACTTGAAATTGAAGGAATGACTTGCGCATCGTGTGTTGCACGTGTTGAAAAAGCCTTAAAGACAGTTCCAGAAGTCATCGATGCAAAAGTGAATTTGGCAACTGAAAAAGCCACAATTACGGCATTGGCATCTGTTGAAAATTCTGCATTGGCGAAGTCCGTAGAAAAAGCAGGTTTTCATATTGCACAGCCCAATATTGAATTAAATATTGACGGTATGACCCGTGCTTCATGTGTAGCACGGGTTGAAAAAGCCTTAAACGCTGTAGACGGTGTCAGTAAAGCAACGGTAAATTTAGCCAGTGAAAAAGCCTTTGTTCAGGCGCCAGTTTCAAAAACACAAGAATTGATCGCGGCAGTAAAAAAAGCGGGATACAATGCGACCGTTGCTACGCAGCAACAACCGACAATGGCAGAAAAAAAAGCCGACGAAGCTCGGTTACTCAAACGTGATTTAATCATCGCATTGGTACTCGCTGTTCCTGTTTTTATCTTGGAGATGGGATCACACATGATTCCAGCTTTTCATCATTTTATTGCACATAATTTAGGGACACAAAATAGTTGGTATATTCAGTTTATATTAACTACTTTGGTGTTAATCCTACCCGGAAGACGCTTTTATCAGCATGGCATACCAGCACTTGCGCGACTTGCCCCAGATATGAATTCTTTGGTCGCAGTCGGGACTTTATCTGCTTATAGTTTTTCTTGTGTTGCCACGTTTGCTCCGCAATTATTACCGCAAGGTACCGTTCATGTGTACTTTGAAGCAGCCGCAGTAATTGTGGCGTTGATTCTTTTGGGGCGTTTTATGGAGGCGAAAGCCAAAGGTAAAACATCGCAAGCTATTCAATACTTAGTCGGCATGCAGCCCAAAACAGCACGTGTTGAGCAATCTGGTAGCTATATAGATTTGCCGATTAGTGATGTTAAAACAGGTATGTTGATTGAAATTCGGCCTGGTGAACGTTGCCCAGTCGATGGTGCTGTAGTGTCTGGGAACAGTTATATTGATGAATCCATGATCAGTGGCGAGCCAATTCCTGTCGAGAAAAAAGCCGGTGATCAAGTTGTCGGTGGAACGATTAACCAAAATGGGGCCTTGAAAATACAAGCCACTGCGGTAGGTCAAGATACTGTTTTGGCACAAATTATCCATATGGTTGAACAAGCTCAGGGTTCAAAATTACCGATTCAAGCTTTGGTGGATAAAGTCACGTTGTGGTTTGTACCGGTGGTGATGGCGTTGGCCTTGATCACCTATTTAGTTTGGTATGTAGTTGGACCTGAACCGAGTTTAACCTATGCCTTAGTCAATGCTGTAGCAGTACTGATCATCGCATGCCCATGTGCAATGGGTTTGGCAACGCCAACATCTATCATGGTCGGTACAGGGCGTGGTGCAGAACTTGGAGTTTTGTTCCGTAAAGGTGAAGCCTTACAACAACTCAAAAATACACAAGTGGTTGCAGTTGATAAAACAGGGACATTGACGGAAGGTAAACCTAAACTGACTGATTTTGAAGTCACTGAAGCTTTTGATAAAGATCGCGTATTTCAGTTATTGGCCTCTGTAGAGCAGAAATCTGAGCATCCGATTGCCTATGCCATTGTTCAAGCTGCGAAAGAGATGCAAGTGCAACTTTTAGAGGTTGAACAGTTTGATTCCGTGACTGGTGCGGGGATTCAGGCGGTTGTTGAAGGACAAAGCATTTATATCGGTGCAGATCATTTGATGCATAAACTTGGTTTAGATACACAAATCTTTTCATCACTGGCGGAACGCATGGGCAATGAAGGGAAAACCCCGCTCTATGTATCGATCGATCAACAGCTTGCTGCCATTGTTGCTGTTGCCGACCCGATCAAAGCCACAACCTTCGCAGCCATTCAAGCTTTGCATGATTTAGGACTGAAAGTGGCCATGATTACAGGTGACAACCGACACACTGCCACTGCGATAGCACGACAGTTGAAAATTGATCATGTGATTGCTGAAGTGATGCCAGATCAAAAAGTGCAATTTGTACAAAAATTGCAAAAAGAACATGGTGTTGTATGTTTTGTGGGCGATGGTATTAATGATGCGCCTGCACTTGCGCAAGCAGATGTGGGCATGGCGATTGGTACAGGGACAGATGTGGCGATAGAGGCTGCGGACGTGGTGCTCATGTCGGGTAATTTACAAATGGTACCGACAGCAATCGCACTGAGCACAGCGACGATGAATAATATTCGCCAAAACCTATTTTGGGCATTTATTTACAATGCAGCATTGATTCCTGTCGCTGCAGGTGTGTTATATCCATTCTTTGGCATACTGCTTTCACCTATGTTCGCAGCAGGTGCAATGGCACTTTCATCGGTGTTTGTTGTGTCGAATGCCTTGCGTTTAAAAGCATTTAAAGGGCCAGTTTTTCAGGAGTCTTGAGATGAATATTGGACAAGCAGCGAAAGCATCGGGCATTTCTGCAAAAATGATCCGCTATTATGAATCGATTGGGCTGTTAAATAATGCGCAGCGCACTGATGCAGGCTATCGAATTTACTCGGAAGCCGATATTAAAACCTTGAGTTTCTTAAGACATGCGCGTGATTTAGGTTTTTCTTCTGAACAAATGAAAGATTTACTTGGGCTTTGGAAAAATCAAAGTCGGCAAAGTGTAGAAGTTAAAGCATTGGCGTTAAAACACATCCAGACCTTAAATCAAAAAATCGCAGACTTACAGGCCATGGTTGAGATCTTGCAACAGTCCGTCGATGGCTGTGCCGGTAATGATCAAGCCGATTGTACGATTTTAAATCAAATCGAAACGGGCATGGCTGAGTGCTGCCATACAGCAAAGATTTAAACCCGCTTGACCTTACAATCGTGGCAAGGTTTATAGTGTTGTTATTAGAAAAGAAGGATGAACAGCATGAAATTTCGTATTGATAATATGACATGTGGTGGTTGCGCACGTAGCGTGACAGCAACGATTAAAGACTTAGATGAAAATGCAACGGTCACTATTGATGTAGCCACTAAATTAGTTGAGGTTGAATCCAGTGCTAGTGCAGAGCAATTGATTAGCGCTTTAACCGAAGATGGTTTCCCACCTGTGATTGCATAACTTAGATATTGTGCAATATATAAAAAAGCCGAAAAGTTGTTCGGCTTTTTTATTTCTCAATCAATTTTATACGGCTGAAATTTTATCTGGCGTCATCAGCGCCTGATTAATATATAGCTTGATTAAACGTTCACGTGAACCGATTGATTTTTGATAATGCGTCGAATTAAGGAGTAGGGATGCACCATAAGTGACCGTCCAAATATAGGATAAATAATCACGTATCGACATTGCGCTTTCAAGTGATTTTAAATAATCACTGGTCATGTCCTTAATTTCAATAATACGTTCTTCACGGACACGATAGAGCTCTTCAAATAACTCTTTTAATTTACGTTCATTATTGGTTAGACGTTCTTCAATGACATGTAATAATATAGTTCGATTAGAATTCAACATATTATAAAGCATATATTGTGAAACATAAGTTTTAATATCATGATTATATTTTTTTGAAATTTCTAATAATCGTTTTTCATTTAAGATAATCAGTTCTAAATATAATTGGTTTTTACTTTTAAAATGTTTATAAATCGTGCCTTTGGCAATATCTAGTTCACAAGCTAACTCACTTAAGGTGATGTCTTGATTATTATCTAATAGCAGGGTTTCTGCCATGGCTAAAATTTTTTCCTTGCGAAGGATAAAATTTTGTTGGCGTACTGAACTCATGATACCTGTTCCATAAACAGCTTGAGGGTGAACAAGCCTAGCTTAAGCTAAATCTTGTGAATCTTACATTCCACTATGGTCTCAAATATTACATAAATTGGTTTAAAAATAAACACATTAGTAGAGTGCGTAAAGCATATAGAATTCATAGCATAAAATTAATGTCAATAAAACTGAACCCTTGAGGTCATTTTTTTGAAATAAAATTCCATTTTTATTTTTTTTAATTTATTGTCTTTTCGCTTTTACAACAAAAGCAGCATTTAACAAAACGGTCTTGGTTGTTATGTTATTAATACAACCTAAATTAAACATGATTATGGGTACTATTATGTTTGGTTTTAATCAATTACCAATTATAAATTTAGTCAACTCAATAAATTTATTTAAGTGTAATAAAATAATGCTGCTCAAAATATCAGGTGGTTATTTTTCACTTGTCGGTAAAAACACATTATCTATATTCTTTTTAGATATCTATCTGAAAAAACAGATCTTTAAAAAAATCCACACAAAATTGATTTGATGATTTTGTGCGGGAGCGTGCAACTTTAAAAAAGTACTTTGTCAAAGACGCTGACAAAGCCTGTAGAAAAGGAAAGTACAATGCCAATATACAATGCGCCGTTAAAGGACATGGACTTCATCTTAAATGATGTATTCAATGCAGATGAGTTCTGGCAGTCAAATGAAAACTTAGCTCATATTGATATGGCGACTGCAAATGCTATTTTAGAAGAAATGGCTAAGTTTTCTAAAAACGTTATTCTAGACTTGAACCGTACAGCCGATGAAGAAGGTGGTGCGCAGTTTAGTAATGGTATTGTTACTACGCCTACAGGGTTTAAAGACGCTTTTAAACAATTCGCCGAAGGTGGTTGGGTTGGTTTAGGCGCTTCTGAAGAATGGGGCGGCCAAAACATGCCGAAAATGTTGACGGTACTTGCTGACGAAATGATTTGGAGTACCAATCCATCATTTATGTTGTATCCACTACTGACTGTGGGTGCAGGTATGGCGATTAATGACCGTGCTTCGCAAGAGCAAAAAGAAACCTATCTTCCAAAATTTTATACGGGTGAATGGTCAGGCACTATGTGTTTAACTGAACCACATTCAGGGACTGATTTGGGGATCATTAAAACCAAAGCAGAGCCGAATGAAGATGGTTCATTTAACATTACAGGCACGAAAATTTTCATCACCAGTGGTGAACATGATCTGTGTGAAAACATCATCCATCTTGTGTTAGCAAAAACGCCAAATGCACCTGCGGGTTCACGTGGTATTTCATTGTTTATCGTTCCAAAATTTCATGTCAATGCCGATGGCTCAGTCGGTGAACGTAATGCTGTTTCAGCGGGTTCAATTGAACACAAGATGGGTATTAAAGGTTCTGCAACGTGTGTTATGAACTTTGATGGTGCCAAAGGTTATATCGTTGGTAAAGAAAACGAAGGTCTTGCGGCGATGTTTGTCATGATGAACTATGAACGTTTATCGATGGGTATCCAAGGGATTGGCGCTGCAGAATTTGCTTACCAAAATGCTGCACAGTATGCGACTGATCGTCTACAAGGTCGTTCTGCGACAGGTGTGAAATCTCCTGAAAAACCAGCAGACTCTATTTTAGTACATGGTGATGTACGTCGTATGTTGTTGAATGTACGCGCCAACAACGAAGCATCTCGTGCATTTGCTGTGTATGTTGGCCAGCAACTGGATATTACAAAATATTCAACTGACGAAGCTGCAGTGAAAAAAGCCAATGACCGCGTGGCTTTATTGACACCTATTGCAAAAGCCTACCTAACAGATACAGCCCTACAAGCTACTTTAGAAGCGCAAATGTGCTTTGGTGGTCATGGCTATATCCGTGAATGGGGTATGGAGCAATGCATTCGTGACTTACGTATTTCACAGATTTACGAAGGCACAAATGGCGTACAAGCGATTGATTTAATTGGACGCAAAACCACGAAATGTAATGGTGCATTTATTGCCGAATACATTGCTGAAATTCGTGACTTTGCTGCAACCATGGCTGATTCAAAAGTTAAATCTGCAGCATTGCAAGTTTCTGACGAAGTTGAAGCATTAACGCAATTCATTGTAGAACAATCTAAGACCACCCCAGACTTTAGCAGTTCGGTGGCAGTCGATTACCTGCACGCTGTTGGTTTACTCAGCTTTGTGTATATGTTTGCGCGTATTAGCAAAGCTGCGGCTGCAAAACCAGAGAGCTTCTTCCAAAACAAACTGGTACTCGCAGATTTCTATGTTGAGAAAGTTCTACCTGACCTTGCTGCTCGTGCTCAACGCATTAAAGCAGGTTCTGAACTTATCATGCAGCTATCTGAAGAATACTTCACCGCTCAATCTTAAGGTTTCATCGAAACCACTGTGAAAAACATTAAGATGGAAAATCTGAGGAACCAGTCATGGTTCCTTGGGGTTAAAAGATTTAAAACAGGATGAAATAAGAAATGATTGTAATTGTAGATGGCGTACGTACAGCGATGGGTGGTTTTCAGGGTTCACTTTCATCTTGTACAGCCCCAGACTTAGGTGCTGCAGCGATTCAGGCTGTTGTTGCACGTGCAGGTTTAGAACCTACAGATATTGACGAAGTTATTTTTGGCTGTGTATTACCGGCTGGTCTTAAACAAGGTCCTGCACGCCAAGCAATGCGTCAAGCAGGCTTACCAGATACAACGGGTGCCACCACGATTAATAAAATCTGTGGTTCAGGCATGAAGGCGGTGATGCAAGCAGCCGATGCGATTAAAGCTGGTTCTGCCAATATTGTGGTTGCTGGTGGTATGGAGTCGATGTCAAATGCGCCATATTTACTTGAAAAAGCGCGTTCAGGCTATCGTATGGGTCATGGTAAAACCACTGATCACATGTTCCAAGAAGGCTTAGAAGATGCTGAGACAGGTTTGTCGATGGGCATCCTTGCACAAGATATGGCAGATAAAAAAGGCTATACCCGTGAACAGCAAGATGCTTTTGCCATCAACTCACTCAATAAAGCCGTTGCCGCGATTCAAGGCGGTTTCTTTAAAAATGAAATCGTGCCGGTTATCGTTAAAAGCCGTAAAGGTGACGTCGTTGTTGACACAGATGAACAGCCTTTAAGTGCTAAGCCTGAAAAAATCCCAACACTACGTCCTGCATTCAAAAAAGACGGCACGATCACAGCTGCCAATGCCAGCTCAATTTCTGACGGTGCATCAGCTTTGGTGGTTACATCAGAAGAAACGGCCCAAGCACGTGGATTAACACCACTGGCAAAAGTTGTTGCTTATGCCACAAATTCACAGCATCCGTCAGAGTTCACGATTGCTCCAGTCGGTGCTATTGAAAAAGTACTTGCACAAGCGGGTTGGGATGCACAAGAGGTTGACCTGTGGGAAGTCAATGAAGCATTTGCCATGGTTACAATGTTGGCGATTGATGGATTTAACTTAGATGAAGCAAAAGTGAACATTCATGGTGGTGCTTGCTCACTTGGTCACCCACTGGGTTCATCAGGTTCACGTATTATTGTGACGCTGATTCATGCCTTAAAACGCACTGGCGGTAAGAAAGGTGTCGCAGCACTGTGTATTGGTGGCGGTGAAGCAACTGCAATTGCGGTTGAACTGATTTAATTTGCCTCAATTTATATAAGTAAGCTTTTAGATAAGTACGTTTTTAGATAAGCAATAACAAACGCTATCTCAGTTCGCTGGGATGGCGAAAAAAGATGTTTATTTTGAGATATTTATTTTTTGAGATTTAATTATGAATGGTTTAGATCGCATTCGCTTACTCTCCCTTCGCGACAAAGTAATGTCTGCTGAAAAAGCGATTGAGTTAATTCAAGATGGTTCAGTGGTTGGTTTAAGTGGTTTTGGTGGTGCAGGTGAGGCAAAGACGGTTCCATTGGCACTTTCAGATCATGCAGTTTCACATCCTCTTCGTATCACGTTGGCAACGGGTGCTAGTTTAGGAAATAGTATCGATGGTCGCCTCAATGCGGCGCATGCGATAGAACGTCGTTATCCGTATCAGGCAGATCCTGGTTTACGTAAAGCCATTAACGCTGGCGAGGTCATGTATATTGACCAACACTTGTCTGAAATGGCTGACAATATTCGTCATCATAATTTACCGCGCATTAATGTGGCCGTTATTGCAGCGACTGCAATTACCGAAGATGGTCAAATTATTCCGACAGGTTCATGTGGTAACTCAGCCAATTTCATTGAAATGGCAGATCATGTGATTATTGAAATTGATAATACGATTAACCCAGTGCTCGAAGGTGTACATGATATTTATGTGCCGAAAGCGCGACCAAACCGTGGGCCAATTCCACTGACTCAGGTCGGTGAACGTATTGGTACAATTGGGATCAATGTCAGCCCCGATAAGATTTCAGCTATTGTGTTGAATGATCTGCCAGATACCCAGTTTAAAATGGATGAACCTGATGCTGAAACCCTAGCGATTGCTCAGCACCTGATTGATTTCTTTGAAGGTGAAGTGGCAGCAGGGCGTTTGCCTGAAAATTTAGGCCCGCTACAGTCAGGTGTGGGTTCGATTGCCAATGCTGTATTTGCTGGTTTTGAGCATTCTAATTTCCATGATTTGGAAATGTATTCAGAAGTACTACAAGACTGTACCTTCCAGCTGATTGATTCTGGAAAAATGAATTTTGCTTCAGGCTGTTCAATGACGCTGTCTGAGCCTTGTGCTCAGCATGTGATGAACAATTTTGATCAGTACAAAGACAAAATTGTGTTACGTCCACAAGAGCTATCCAATAATCCTGAAATCATTCGACGTTTAGGCATTATCGCGATTAATACGGCGCTTGAGTTTGATATTTACGGAAATGTAAATTCGACCCATGTGACGGGTACCAAAATGATGAATGGTATTGGCGGTTCAGGAGACTTTACTCGTCATGCGCACATTGCCATTTTCGTAACTAAGTCGATTGCAAAAGGCGGTGCGATTTCATCTGTGGTGCCAATGGTGAGCCATACCGACCATACTGACCATGACGTTGACATCGTAGTTACAGAGCAGGGCTTGGCAGATTTACGTGGTCTTTCACCACGTGAGCGTGCACGTAAAGTCATTGAAATCTGTGCACATCCAGATTATCGCGCAGCATTGTTGAGCTACTTTGAACGCGCATGTGAGCGTGGTGGTCAGACACCGCACATTTTAAAAGAAGCGTTGTCTTGGCATGCCACTTTTGAAGAAACTGGTTCAATGCGTCAAATCGTATAAATCTAAAGATTGAAAATTTTTAAATAAGCCCATGATCAAGTGGGCTTATTTTTTATGAAAGACTACAAATGTTTCAAAACATGACAAAAGAAAAACAGCAGCACTTGGTTTGAAACTTTTGCACAACACGAACGGTCTTAAGTTCTGTTCAAGGCTTTCTATAATGCAAAATTCATTGACAAAGAAGGTCAGTATTTTGAAAAAGATTCAATTTTTTTTGCGATGTTGTTCGCAGTTCTCCTCACTGCATGTAAACAAAGTCCAGCGCCTGATTATGCTGGAACATGGCAAAATACCGCAGTAGATCCGCAACTTGAAAATGCGTTGATTATTAGTAAAAATGGTGAAAACTATTTCATTACCAATACTTTAAAAGATAAACAAAGTGGTAAATCTGAAAAGAAAAATCCTGTACCTGCATCTGTCGCTGAATCTGGTTTACTCGCTTTAAACTCTGGGACAGGTGCTGTTGAATTTGCAATTGACGAAAAAACTGGAAATTTAGTCGGATCTGGATCAATTTATAAAAAAGTAAAATAGATCAATTATCTATTGATGCAAAAATATCAAAAGCAGCCTCTAAATTGGGCTGCTTTTTTTAACTCTAAAGCGAATGATTGATTACTAGTCATTAGTTTAAGACAGAAGAGAAATCATGGGTAAAGTAATCCGCTTTATTTTTGATTTGCTCAATTTCGTGCTCTGAATATGCGTCATACACGGCAACGACTTCAATGCCTGCGGCATTTGCGGCTTCTACACCAATGAGCGAATCTTCAAAAATTAAACATTCTTCAGGTTGAACGGCAAAATGTTGAATCGCCTGTAAATAGACTTCAGGATGCGGCTTAATATTTTTGACACTTTCACGGGTCAGGATCAGATCAAAAGTATTTTCAAAATGCAGCTTTGGATAAATGTTGATATTTTTTTGATATCGATAAATATTTTGCAAGCTGGTCGTGGTGGTAATTGCCACCTGAATGCCTTGCTGAATGAGCTGTTGAACAAATAACGCTGCATGTGGTTTAAGCAAGATGATATGTTCTAAAAAATGTTGTGAAATGGCATATCGTTGCTGTTTGATTTGATCAGCCGTGTGTTGTTCAATTTTATAAGTATCTTTTAGATAGTTACAGTACATTAAGTAAGGGTCTGGTGTGTTTTTAAATAATTGCAGCTGAATGTCACGTTCACGTTGAATGAAATCCAATTGGATGGTTTGTCCAGTTAACTGTTGAATCAAATCTGCATCGACCTGATTCCACACGCCAACAGAGTCGATAAGTGTGCCATCTAAATCAAAACAAACCAGTTTTTTTCCTTGAAGCATGTTGATATCCAAATTCGAGCTGTGTCTATTATGCGGACGGATTGGAGTGTTGAAAAGCTGATTGCAACTGAGCAGGCTAAACTGGCGTTTCATCTGCAATAAAAGTAATATTTCGTTATTGGCTTTTTGTATAATTCAGCAGATGATGCACAGCATAACTTGCAATATTTAATTAGGGATTAAATCTTTCGTGTTTGAATTGGACTGTAAACTTCTTAGCATTTTTTTTCATGTTTATAAGTACAAAAATGTGTCACAAGCTGCTGAACACTTGCAGATGAGTCAGCCTACAGTCAGTAATATTTTAAATAAAATACGACAGCATTATAACGACCCCTTATTTTTACGTATCGGCAATGAAATGGTGCCTACGGAGTTGTCGCGTCAGTTATTTCCTTTAGTCAGCGAAGCCTTGAGTAAAGTCGAAGCCATTAATAATTTTACAATTAATTTTGATCAAGCCATTTCAGATCAACAATTTACTCTAGCCATGACCGATGTTTCTCATTTGGTTTTATTGCCTAAAATCAGCCAATATCTAAAAAAACACGCGCCACAAATACGTCTAAATGTACGACCGATTACCACTGAAACCAGTTATCAAATGGCGAATGGTGAAATTGATTTGGCACTGGGTTTTTTACCGCATTTGGAAAGCGGCTTTTATCAGCAAAAACTGTTTGAGCAATATTATGTGGTGATTGCAGCTAAGGATCATCCGCGATTAAAGGGTGACACCATTACAACTGAGCAATATTTATCAGAGTCGCACATTGATATTGATGCAGGGATGGGGCACTACCATATTGAAAATGAGCTGCTTAACCTTGATTTAAAACGTGATATTTTGATGCGTTTACCTAGTTATTTAGGTGTAGGCTTAGTCGTGCAAGACACTGATGCGATTGCTACTGTGCCGTATTACTTGAGTGAAGTATTGCTTTCGCGCGGCAACTTAAAAATATTTGACGCACCGATTGCATTTCCAACCTATGGCGTGAAGCAATATTGGCATATGTCTTGCCATCATAAAACCAGCCATCAATGGCTACGTCATATGTTCCACGAGATATTGGTAAAATAATTTTTATGCATTACATAAAGCCCAAAAATGATTTTGGGCTTTTTTTTGCAATTTTTGCAGCAATTTTGTGCATGGGCTGCACCCGATTTGGTCATGCTATAGCTCAATACTATAAAAAAGTCTAATAAATAGCAGTATTACGTTTATATAAATTGGTAATACTAAATTGGCACAGCCTTTGCATTTCTACATACATCATAAAGTGATCTAGGGTTCCGATACATCTTCATGTATGACCGCGACCGAGAGTTCACGGCTTCGTTTTAATTCAAAGCAAAGCTGCACGGAGGGATAAAAGCCCGGGAGGTAAACAGTTAAGAATTAGGCAGAGGCTGCAATGAGCACAACACATTATCATGAAGATAAAGCACTATGGACTGAACTTTTACCGGGTGGGCACCACTGGTCAGCGCGTATTCAGCGTGGCGCAGTATTACAGCTTAAATCGCTAGGGCAAAATGCCAATGTGTCGCTGTACTGTGTAAATAGTGAAGATAAGCTTGAACGCTACAACATGCCAGATAGTCTTAAGGGGCAGCACACGGCTTATTTAAGTACAGGTCATATTTTGGCGTCGGATTTAGGTCGCGCGATGATTTCGATAGTCAAAGATGATCATGCTTGGAATGATGCTTTTTGTGCACCAAGTACAGCAGAACAAATCGAACAACAATTTGGTTCAAAAACTTTCCAAGATGCCCGTAACGATATGTACCGCAGCGGAAAGGATAGCTTGCTGCTTGAAATGACCAAGTTTGGTTTATCTGCAACTGACCTGAGCAGTACCTTAAATTTATTCTCTAAAGTTCAACCTGATGACAACGGCAACTTAAGTTATGTTGCTTCGGACAATACAAATCAAGTCATTGAACTGCGCTTTGAAATGGATTGTTTGGTCTTTTTATCCAGTGCGCCACATGGATTATCTCAAGCAGAAGAATATAACCCTGCTGATGTACAACTAAGTTTATTTAAGGCGTTGCCTTTGGCAGACACCGATGTTTGCCGTGATTCTTGCCCGCAAAATCAGCGTGCTTTTCAAAATAATAAACGCTATAACGCTTTAACGGCTTGAGGGGAATGATCATGACTGCATTAGTAAACCCAACACAAAAATTTGAAAAATCAGTCTTAAGCGAAGTATGTCCTGCCGGTGAAGCATGGATGTGCGAAGTCAAAAAAGGGCAATATTTCCGTATTGTGGATTTAGAAGGTAATCAAGCTGTCGATACCTTATTTATTTCAAGCCTAAACCGTGAAGAGCGTTATAGCGCAACCGATACATTGGCTATTAATCAACAAATCTATTTAGAAAAAGGCACAGCTCTATACACCAACTTTGGCAATAAAATTGCCACCATCCATGACGATAACTGTGGTCGTCATGACACCTTAGGCGGTGCATGTTCATGTGAAAGCAACACTGTTCGCTATGCACATGACAAATTTCCAATGCACAGTTGCCGTAATAATTTCATGATTGCTCTGTCGCAACATCCGATTGCCAAAAAACATGGCTTAAATGTGCGCCATATTGGCCCCAATATTAACTTCTTTATGAATGTGCCTGTGACCGCTGAGGGACATTTGAAATTTGATGACGGTATTTCTGCACCGGGCAAATATGTCGAGATTAAAGCAGAAATGGATTTGATCGTATTGATCTCAAACTGCCCACAACTGAATAACCCATGTAATGCCTATAACCCAACAAAAATTCAATTGATCATCCGTGACGGTGAGGAGTAATAGCATGTTTAATAAAGTCCTCATTGCCAACCGTGGTGCAATTGCTTGCCGTGTGATCCGTACACTTAAAAAATTAGGTATTCAATCGGTTGCTGTGTATTCCGAAGCAGACCGTGATTCTTTGCATGTGACCTTGGCGGATGAAGCAGTTTTTATTGGTGATAGTCCTGCCAGCCAAAGCTATTTAAATGTCGATAAAATTTTAGAAGTTGCAAAGCAAACAGGTGCAGAAGCGATTCATCCGGGCTATGGCTTCTTGTCTGAAAATGCAGAATTTTGTGACCTGTGTGAAGCTCAAGGCATTGTATTTTTAGGGCCAAATTCGGCGCAAATGAAATCCTTTGGCTTAAAACATACGGCGCGCGAACTTGCGATTCAAGCCAATGTACCACTTCTTCCGGGCAGTCAGCTTTTGGCAGATGAAGCTGAAGCACTGCTTGAAGCCAATCGTATTGGTTATCCTGTGATGCTGAAAAGTACCGCGGGCGGTGGCGGTATTGGTATGCGTTTGGTGTGGAATGAAGAAGAGCTGAAAGATGCTTATTCTACGGTTTCATATCTTGCTCAAGCCAACTTTAAAGATGCAGGTTTGTATTTAGAGAAATTTGTACAAAATGCCCGTCATATCGAAGTACAAATTTTTGGTGATGGTAAAGGCTTAGTTTTAGCACTCGGTGAGCGTGATTGTTCGGTACAGCGCCGTAACCAAAAAGTCGTGGAAGAAACCCCAGCACCACATATTAATGATGAGCAACGTGCCTATATTCAATCGGTTGCAATTGGGCTGATGCAGTCGGTCAATTACCGTTCGGCAGGCACAGTTGAATTTGTCATGGATACCGACACACAAGAATTCTATTTCTTGGAAGTGAATACACGTCTGCAAGTTGAACACGGCGTGACGGAGCAAGTGTTTGGTGTCGATCTTGTGGAATGGATGGTCACTCTCGGTAGTGGTGATTGGATTGCGCCAACAACAGAGCTTGTGTCTAAAGGTCATTCGATTCAAGTACGTCTGTATGCCGAAGACCCAATCAAAAACTTCCAACCGAGTGCAGGGCTTTTAACGCATGTTGATTTTGATGCCAATGCACGTAATGAAACTTGGGTTGAAACGGGTTCAAATGTCTCATCATTTTATGACCCGATGATTGCGAAAATCATTGTCACAGCGGATGATCGTCCATCTGCGATTCAAGCCATGACCGAAACACTCGCCAAATCATCGGTTGCAGGCATCGAAACCAATCTTGAATATCTACAAAATATTATCGACTGTGATGTATTTAAAGCAGGTACGCAAACCACACGTTTCTTAAATACATTCGAGTGGAAAACCCAAAAAATTGAAGTATTGCAATCAGGCATTCAAACTTCTGTGCAAGATGTGACAGGTCGTTTGGGCTATTGGGATGTGGGTGTACCACCATCAGGTGCCATTGATCCGCTGTCACTTAATGTTGCGAATCAATTGTTAGGTAATGCATATAACACAGCAGGGCTTGAATGCACTTTGCAAGGACCAAGCTTAAAATTCCATTGTGATAGCCAAATTGTATTGGCGGGTGGTGATATGCCATCAACCCTTGATGGTATGTTTGTACCAATGTGGCAAACCGTGAATGTGCGCAAAGGTCAGGTGCTTAAAACAGGAAAAATTGCCACAGGTTGTCGCACCTATATCGGGATTAAAGGCGGCTTAAATGTGCCTGAATATTTAGGCTCACAAGCGACCTGTACTTTAGGTCAGTTTGGTGGTCATGCAGGACGTAATTTATTGATTGGTGATATGTTGCCAATTACTGCATTCACATCGACTGAAACGACTGCTTTAAGTGCAGATCAAATCCCAACCTTCTCAAATACTTGGGAAATTGCGGTGATGTATGGCCCACATGGTGCGCCTGATTTCTTCACCAAACGTGATATTGATACCTTCTTTAAACAAGAATTTGAAATCCACTTTAACTCAAGCCGTACGGGTGTGCGTTTAATTGGTGAAAAACCTGAATGGGCACGTATTGATGGCGGTGAGGCAGGTCTGCATCCATCCAATATTCATGACAATGCCTACGCGATTGGTGCGATTGATTTCACTGGGGATATGCCGATTATTTTAGGCCCAGATGGCCCAAGTTTGGGTGGCTTTGTCTGTCCTGCAGTGATTGTTAGCTCTGAACTGTGGAAAGTTGGTCAGCTTAAAGCAGGTGATAAAGTAAAATTTGTGCCGATTTCGTATGATCAAGCACAGGTACTGAATCAAAAATACAGCGCAGGATTTAAGGGTACTGATCTTGCACAGGTCGATTTTTCAGCAAGTTTTAGCGCAGAAATGGATACCTTAGATGATGCAATTTTAGCAACCCAACTAGGTGAAAATGGTGCGCCTGATGTGGTGTATCGTCCTGCGGGTAATAGTTACATGCTGGTTGAATATGGTGAATTGGTTTTAGATTTAAACCTGCGTTTCCGAATTCATGCACTCATGCAATGGGTGAAAGATCAAAACATTGCAGGGATTATTGACCTAACACCGGGCATTCGTTCACTGCAAATCCATTTTGATTCGATCAAGCTTGATCAAATTGATTTACTTCGTTTACTGCAAGTCGCTGAAGCTGAATTGCCTGATGTGACCCAAATGCAAGTACCGTCACGGACTGTGTATTTACCACTCGCTTGGGAGGATTCACAAACCCAGCTAGCGACAGAGCGTTATATGCAAACAGTACGCCCAGATGCGCCATGGTGTCCTGACAATATTGAGTTTATCCGTCGTATTAATGGTTTAAAAGACAAACAAGCGGTCAAAGATGTGGTTTATGACGCGAGTTATTTGGTCATGGGTTTGGGCGATGTGTATTTAGGTGCACCTGTGGCAACACCTCTTGATCCTCGCCAGCGTTTAGTGACGACGAAATACAATCCTGCACGGACATGGACACCTGAAAATGCTGTCGGTATTGGCGGTGCGTATATGTGCGTGTACGGTATGGAAGGTCCGGGGGGCTATCAATTTGTGGGTCGTACCACGCAAATGTGGTCACGCTACCGTAAAAACCCTGATTTTGAACAAGGCATGCCGTGGTTACTACGCTTCTTTGACCAAATTAAGTTTTATGAAGTTTCAGAAGCTGAACTGATGCAGATGCGTGAGGACTTTAAAGCGGGTCGCTTAAAACTGCGTGTAGAAGAAGGCGTACTCAACTTAAAAGAATACAATGACTTCTTGACTGAAAATGCAGAATCAATCTCAGCATTTAAATCGGTACAACAAGCCAATTTTGATGAAGAACGTCGTCGTTGGCATGAAGCTGGGCTTGCAGAGTATGTTTCTGAAAGCTTAGATGCTGTGATAGATGATAGTGATGTTCAAATTCCTGAAGGTGGTTGTGCGGTGGAATCACACATGCCGGGAAGTATTTGGAAAATTGAATGCAAGTCAGGTGATATTGTGGAAGAAGGTGCAACACTTGCTGTGATTGAAGCGATGAAAATTGAGATTCCAATTATTGCCCCTGAACGGATGATGGTTTCAGAAATTACTATTGAAAAAGGGCAGACGGTGAAAACGGGGCAGGTGTTGTTTACGTTGGCGCCAGTGGCTTAATGATATACGAATAAAAAAGACCGCTTAGACGGTCTTTTTTTCTTTATTAAGCTAAATTATATTTTTGTTCTCGCAATTTAAAAGCGCGATCTCCGCCTTCTAATATTTCACAAATATGAGATTTAATAGTTTTCTGATTTAAAGTGGTCGTACACTCTGGATTGTGTTCTAATGATTCAATGCTTCCAAATTTGTATTGGAACTTTTTATTATCTAGATTTGTACTGTGTGTACCGTGTTGGTTAGCGATAATAACTAATTCACTATCAGCATTAACGACAACATTTGCGTTATGGGTAACCAGAATAATTTGCCGTGTTTTTTTCTTTTCTTTTAAATATGTTACGAGTTCTGTATAGATTGCACGATTATCTAGATCATCTTCAGGTTGGTCAATAATAATAGGACATTTGCTTTCGCTACAATCTAAACTCATTTTTAAAACAACAAAAGCTTTTTTACCTTGTGACATATCATTATAATTATCACCATCATAAGTAACTTCATACTTAACTTTGAACCAAGTATTATCAAAAAACTCTTTGGTAATCGTTTCAATTGAAGAGCCTTGTTTGAATCTAACCTCCTCATTTTTAACTGATTGAATAATTATGTCAAAATGCTCAAGTAATTCTTGCTCTGACTTGATAGTTTTAGAGGAAAAAGCCTTTGCTTTATCCGAAGACTGATTAATTACCTTTTGAATAAATTCAGAAAATGTATTTTGGTCAAAAATATTAGATGTCTGAATTTTAATATCCTTACTAATAGTAACTTGATTTATTAGTGAGGTGAGTTCAGAGAATTTATGAAACATTGATTCCCAATTTTTGCGTATTTCAGTAGATAATTCCATTAAATTTTTTTTTGTATCGGTAATTTTTTCTTCTATATCACGTATTTCTTTGAGTTTAGCTTCTTCTTCTTTTTTTCGTTCAAGAATTGGCTGTAAATGCTGTGAGACTTTTAAGTGATTATTAACTTTCAAGAAAATTTTATCATTGGTGATAATATTTTTGCGATCTTCAATTGTTTTAATTTGTTGATTAAGGTTACTGGTTGAGGAGTTTTTGAAATTAATAAGTTCTTCACTGGCTCTCAGATGTACAGCTTTAGTAAACTCATTGAATTCATTTTCAATAGTTGGAAATGCATTATAGATAGTTAATGGATTATTAAGAATAAAAAACTCTGCTAGCTCAATAAGAGCTATTCTCTTTTTCAAAGATTGAATTTTTTCTAGATTATTTTCTATAGAATGAAGCTCATCTGTTAACGTTTCATGTGTAATGATATCACTTTCACTAATACTTTCTGTAGTTTGATTTGATTTCAATTCTTCATTCAAAAGGAGGATTTGTTTTTCAATATCTTGAGGATTTCCTTTTTGAATAAGGGCTTCATTATTTGATATCAAAGTATTTCTTATTGAAAAATATTTAGAAAGTAGCCCTGAGTTTTCATGACGAATTGTATCTATATTTCCTTGGAAGTTTTCAAATATTTTAGGTTTTTTTTGAAGAATTAGGCTTTTCACAATATCTTCAATGCCTTCTTCAGTAGACTTTTTAAACATATGCCCTTGATAAAAATATTCAACGGGGCGACTGTTGTCACTTTCACCATCTTTCCACTTAATATTAAAATTTAGGCAAAGAGGATCAAGGTGCTTTGGTTTATCAATTTTATTTTCTGAAAATAAAGTTGGACGGAGTTTATTGGCTAAACATTGTAATAGGGTTGATTTACCTGAGGAACGACCGCCAATGATAGAAGTTAAATTACTATTGAAATATATTCTTTCATTTAGAACATCATTGCTATTTAATTCAATATAATCAATTACCTCATAATTGTTTTTAATTTCAGGACAACGCTGTCCAATATGAACGCGACTTTCAGGTTCATGAATAATTTGCTTTAAACCTTCAAAAGTTGGTTCAGCTTTGATCCAACAATATTTTTGATCTGTCGGTTCAAATAGAGTATTTAAATCATGAGCATCACTACCATGAATACAAGGTTTATATGAGCCATAACTATCTAGAAAACTTTGTTGATCTTCGGTTTTTTTTCCTAGAAAAAATGGTTTATCTGTAAGAGTTGATGAAAAAATTACTTCAGAAACTTTATAAAGAGATTCTCTTAATATACGGAGAGTAGCACCATCTTGACTATTCAAAAACTTTTCATGCCCTTGAAATGCAGATGCTCCATCTTTATTCGAGTTTGCAACTGCTACTAAGCAATTTTTTCTAAAATCTGGGTATTTCTTAAATGCATTAATAATTTCACTAGAATTAAGTACGAAAGAGGAGATACCACTCCGATATGCGGAATCATCACTTATTGTTTGTGACGATCCTTTTCTACCTAATCGTTTTAAATCATAAGGTGTAAGTTTATATTGTTCATCGTCTGAAACTATAAATGTTAAAGCATGACAATATAGGTTTTCGAAATCCTCAATAATTTTTGGATTTAAGAGAAGGTGCATATTTATAGCACTTCCTTTATCTGTACTCGGTGTAATTCTCAACTCCATATTTGGCATGACGAAAATTTTAGAAATAAGATCTTTATCTTCCTTATTAAACTCAGTACAAGAATAAATTTCATCTTGAAATTTTTTTACTTCTTTATAATTATCAATACTAAAATAGTCTGTGATACCAATAGCTTTTATATTTCTTTCTAAGGCTTTTTTGAAAAGCTGAATGCAGTATTTTTCAAGAGATATATCGCCAAATTTGTCATTTTTTGCTGTCCCTTTTGTGTGTACATGCAAATCCCAACGTCCCCATTCAGAACCACGTGACATAGCTATCCCCTAGTTAATTGTAGTTTTATGTAAATTTTAAACGCTCTTTGTATAAAAAGCATTCTTAATAAAAAAATATTTTAAAACTGCTAGATTTCATTAGTTATGGCTAAAAAATTACAAGAACTTTTAGATGCTCGTAGCTCTGAAAGTCGAAATCGAATTGTGGAAGATGCAAAAACAATTTTGAATGATTGTCTTTCGGAAGATGTGCATTTAACAGAACTAGCAGAAAAAGCTAAAGGGCAAAAAACGATAAAAATCACTTTAGACGACTTACGAGCTCGAGTTCACAAAAACCGCGCTTAAAATTTCACTTATTTATCCAAATGTTCTCTCAAAATGCGTCGCAATTCTAAAATAGCATCTGGAGACTCATGAATTGAATGTCCACCATGGAATATCTTTTCAGACACCGTGCCATCTAAATGAGAACTTGTATAGGGAACAATGCCATCCGACATTTTGCTCGGTTCAGTACTTTGCGTCTGATTTCCCATAATCGAATGATAAGGAATATCTTTATTTGGCATGATGTCAGCAGACAACAGCATAAAACGTGATTTTTGACTTAAATCTGCTGGCCCAGACTTAATCAGGCCCATAGTTGAATTTTTTGCATTCGGAATTTCAACATTGACATCATTTAAAAAACTTAAAGGCAATACCACGATTTTTTTCGCCAAATTTGTAAACCAGCGGTCTGCATAGTCAGTACCATGATGCGGTGCGGCAATGAAAATTGCACGACTAACTGGCTTCAAGGCTTTAAAGACAAAACGATCGCGGATAATTGGATGACGTTGTAACTGTGTGTTTTGTTCATAGTTCATGAGTGGAATAGCTTGAGCGGAAATATCTGCATCACTAACCAATAAACGACTGATGATGCCGCCCATACTATGTCCGATAATGACAGCATCTTGAGCCGAAGGCGTATTGGGCTGAACAGTTGCAAATGCCTGTTTGAGTAAAGCATTGATTTGAAAACGACTCTCAAATATTGGCATATTGGTTGAGTAAAACACTTGCCAAACTTGGTAATGATCACGTAGTTTTTGATCACCCATAATGTTATTGGTCAGGCCGATCCAAGTTTCAGGACTGCTGGCTAATCCGTGAACCATGACAATAATCTTTTTATGGGGTTGATACGGCTCTAACATAAACACATGTGGCATGCGCAAATGTTCTTCTTTATTCAGGAGTGTCCAATAGCCAGATTGTCCTAATTTATTTTCGGCTAACCAAAGTCCATAAGGCACAGAATAATTGGCCGTTAGCGTATAGGACTGAGATTCAATTTTTGCCTTTTTAAATTGATAGGGATTAAATAATTCAACATTAAAGTCTGATTGCGGCGACAAAATTTCACTAATGCTGCTATTAGTCTTGGCAGGCTCTGCGATTGCACTGACAGATAAATACCGTGCCGTATGGATATTGGGGTTGGGTTTATTTGCATAATACTGTTCAGGATCTAATACAAAAGGCTGCGCAGCAGACAGATCCGTGGCTTTTTTGACTAAGACAAATTCAGAGCCAATGCCTTCCTGACGATTAATGGTTTTTAAGCCTGAAAAATTAAAATTATAGCTCGATTGTAATTTATCAATGTCCGCATTTTTGATTTCAGGATAATGTCATAGTTAAAATGATAAAGCGATGAACCCAACATTAAACTTTCAGGCATTTGCTGATAGTCAAAGCGGGTGAATGATGAGGTGATCAGACGTGATAAAGCCACATTATAAAAGGTGCGGACTTGTCCCTGACGCAAATCAAATAAGCGTTCTTCTGGGGCTTGAGCGGATTTAAATAGATAGACATAGCTGTAACGCAGACTGAAATCAAAGTCTGCAAGCTGCTGATCCATACACATTTTAATTTTGCTTGAAGCTAATTTTCCGCTGTGTTGTTTTAAGCTTTTTTTGCATTGTGGATTTTGATCGGCGCTTAAAGCACGTGCCATGTACAGCTCACTTGCTGATGCATAGACTTGAGCAATATCTAAAGTTTCATTGTTACGCATTTTGTGAATACAACTTTCAAGCGCATTTAAACAAGATTGGTCGCTTTCATTCACCATTAACAGGATTTGATGGCTAAATGTACTGAGCTTTTGATGGGTTAATATGCTGTCTGTTTTATTATTTAGTGACGCACTGAGTTGATTTTTTTGTAATTTGACCAATTGGCATCCACTGAGCAAACTCAGGCTGATGATACACATAAAACGAGCGGGTAAATGCGTGAAAGGCATCATTGGAAAGGTCACAGGCATCTATTTATTGTTATTTTAACCTTTATAAAATAGTAAAAATAGGGCAGGTGTTACAGCGCTCAATCCAAGAAAATTACTACGTATACATCCTTTCTATAAGCTAATGTACGAATGCTGTAATACAGAAAAGTTGATCTGAGGTTCAAACAATATCACGTATTAAATTTAATCTAATTGTGCTGCTGGTTTTTTAAGGTCATGTTGAGCAGTTTGTGGTGAATGAATCGTAATTTATCCAATACTGGATTCGACAATGTAAATGGATATGCATCATCTAAGCCCATGCTGCGGTTCAATGCATTTAAATTAAAGGTCAACGTCATCCAATGTTGCAGCAAGAGGTCAAAATTCTGAGCGCCAATCGGGTTCTCTTTCAGTTCTAAATTATTCAAATCTGACTTATTGGTTTTGACCACTAATCCTGCATAGTAGGCGGTTTCAAGAGTGTCCATCATGTGCAAATAATGCGCCCATGTTTCCGCCCAATCTTCCCAAGGATGCGTACTGGCATAGGAACTAACATAGTAATCCGCCCAATTTTGCGGAGCACCGTCATTATAATGACGTTTCAAAGCTTCACTATAATCTTGTCGTTCATCACCAAACAGTTCTCGAAATTCATCAATCAGCTCTGGGTGTAAATGTTTAATCAAATCAAAATAATAATGACCACTTTCATGTCTAAAATGACCTAGAAGTGTACGGTAGTTTTCACCCATTTTTATACGCGTTGTTTCGCGGTAAATCACATCTGCTTCACTGGCATTCAAGGTAATAATTCCATTGGCATGACCGGTCATAACAGGTGTATTTTCTGTTGGCATCAGAAAATCAAAACGAAGTCCAAAACGGTCATCTTGGCTGCGTTTAGGACGCGGCATGGTATTGAGCTGCTGCATTAAATACAAAAAACGCCGTTTAGCATGTTCCAATCGTGCCCAGTACACAATATGGTCTGGGTTATCTAAGTTGGGAATTGTGTGCGTGAGCAGGCAAGACTCACAATAAATTTCCTCACTGTCAGCAGGCACCATCCAGTTACATATCTGATGATGCTGATAATTATGACAAGGTTTAAAGCGTTTTCCCTTTATTTCAGGATTTAACGCAAGCCACAGCGTAGTGCTGTGCTTTTCAAAACAGCCCATTTGCTTTTCAGAGGCAATATAACCCAGCGCAGTCTGACAATTGACACAGTGTGAATTGGCAAAAAAGATTTGGTTAGAACATACCGCGCAGCTGAAATATTTCATAGGCGTTGAGTGATGAATAGAATGATCAATCAGTATAAATGATGTTCAATGTTGATGAAATAAATTGAACTTCGAGTTTGTTACATGTCGGTCAATGCTCTTGTTTAAGAACAACGACCTTAATAAATGGTCCTTCATCAAATAATACATCGCAGTATTAGTGCAAATGGGGCGGTAGGAGTGCGTTTATCGCACAAATAATGAACAATAAAATCTAAAAGAAAGTTAAGAGTCCCAAAAAACGATCATTTTTCATGTTCCTCACTTGGCACAGTTTCTGCATTTCTATCGATATTACGAAATAAATATTTCGTATTACTTAAACAGGAGATGCATATGAACCGCCATCAATCTGCAACATTTCTGCATCAATTAAAGCAATTTTTTATTGAGCTACTGAGCGCCCGTGCGGGTTTCTATATTCAGCAAAAAAAATAAGGAACAACAGTGCCTAAACAAAAGCTGGCGCGTATCAGTATTACAGTACCTGAAAAAACAGTCGATGCTTTGGATCAAAAAATTGCCGATCAGCATTATGAAAGCCGTTCTCAGGCCATTGTCGACATGATCAATAAGCATCTGATTGCCGATCAGGAGCAACGAAATGAAGTGATGGTCGGCACATTTACCTTACTTTATGACGCAAGTAGTACGGCGCTACGTATTCAGCTTTTAGATTTACAGCAGCAGTTTTTAGAACAAGTAGTGAGCTCGCTGCATATTCAACTCGATGACCACAAAATTTTAGAAGTCATGATTCTGCAAGGCGTCAGTTCAGAGCTCAAAGTTATCAGTCAGCATTTTTCAGCACTTAAGAGTGTGATTAAAGGACATTTGGAGTTGATGGACGCTGTGATGCCGCCAATTCCGCAAAATGCAAAGAATTAAGGAGTTTTAAAATGGGCCAATTATATCGATCACAAGGTCATAAAGACCAAATCACAAATAAACAGCAAGCACATGCTATTGCAGCCAACCATAGACCAAATCGTGCAAAGCACAATGCTAAATCAGTCAGTAATCCGAATACACCATCGTTTTTGTACACCAATACCAAATTTAACTGTAATGCCATCGGGGAAATCGCACTATGATCAAAAAAGCCTGCTTATCTGCATCCGTTTTGACCGCCATCTTACTGGGTGGTTGTGACAATACAGCCAAAACACCTGAACCAAACGCGCAAGCAGAAGGCACAGTCAATACAAAAGCCATCACAATTGGCTATAGCGACTGGCCTGGTTTTGTCGCATGGCAAGTTGCTATTGAAAAAGGCTGGTTGAAAGAAGCCGGTGTCAATGTGGACTTTAAATGGTTTGATTATTCAGCTTCATTATCTGCATTTGCGGCTAATCAGTTGGATGCTGTTTTGGTCACTAATGGCGACAACTTAGTCACGGGTTCTGGCGGCACGAAAGGCGTCATGATTATGGCGACGGACTATTCTGCGGGTAATGATGTCATCATTGCTAAAGATGGCGTCAATAGCCTTGCCGATTTAAAAGGAAAAAGTGTCGCGACTGAAAAAGGCTTGGTTGATCATTTGCTTTTAGCGACGGCTTTGGATGATGCAAAAATTCAAGCTTCTGAAGTGAAGTTGGTCAACACCATGACCAATGAGCTGCCACAAGTATTTGCAAGTCCTGATATTGCAGCGATTGCCGTGTGGCAACCGGTCGCAAATCAAGCTTTGAAAGCTGTTGCTGGCTCTAAAATTATTTATACATCGAAAGATAAACCCGGTCTGATTTACGACACATTAACCGTCAACATGACGCATTTATCTGCCAACAAAGAAGAATGGAAAAAAATCATTCAAGTTTGGGATAAAACGGTTAAATACATCAACGACCCTGCAACGCATGCCGATGCAGTGAAAATCATGTCGACCCGTGTTGGCGTTGATCCTGCACAATATGAACAGTTTATTGGAGGGACACATTTACTGGATTTAGCTGCCAATAAACAAGTCTTTAAAAAAGGTACAGGATTTGATTCACTTTATGGCTCGAGTTATCACGTGAACAAATTTAATGTTGCCAATGGCATTTATAAAACCGAAATGGATGTCGATGGATCAATCTATCCAACGTTGGTTGAAGAACTGAAATAAGTTGAAATATAGCTAAAAAAAGCCCTGAATGATGTAAAAATTTCAGGGCTAACAACATCAATTTAATGTCCCAATAACTTATGCCTTCATAATATGAAGCGGAGCGATGACCACAGTCATTAATCTGCTTTATATTTTTCCAGCGTGAAATTCCCAGTGAGCTACTAATTAAGCTAAAACCATGTTCTGCCGCATAAAGTGCAGTACGCTCGAAGCGCATATCAAAACACATCGTGCAACGAATGCCTTTTTCAGGCTCATTTTCATAGCTTTAGCGCGAGCAAACCAATTGTCTGTGTCATAGTCAGAGTCAATAAACGGAATATTGTGTTTTTCTGCAAAGCGGATATTTTCCTCTTTACGGATTTCATATTCTTTTACTGGATGAATATTGGGATTGTAAAAAAAGATCGAAAAATCAATACCAGATTCAATTAAAGTTTCCATGACTTCGCCAGAACAGGGCGCACAGCAAGAATGCAATAAAAGCTTGTCATGACCTGTTGGGAGCGTCAGTTTCTGACGGTCAAGTTTGTTAGACATAATCATAAGCTATAAGTATAAACTTTATATTTTAGCGATTCATGGACATATCAAAGCTCGAATATGCTGATTTTTTCTAAGTACAAGTTGAGTCATATTCAGTATATTGACTAAAAAGCTGAAACGACATGAATATATGCTTATTTCATATTTTGTTTATCTATTTATGGCAAGGTTTAAGAACTTTATAGCTCAGGACAAAAGTATATTAGTGTTACAGATTCAATATTAAAACAATTAGTGATTTGATCTTTTTTCATTTTAAAGTTAGAAAAATTCACCCTAATGAATAAATCGCTAAATTTTGAGAGTTGAGATATTGAGCCAATCTGTACGATTCGACACATTTCAGATGTGTGTTTGAATGAAAAAATTTTCATTGAATTTTTTTTAAGCCCTTATTTACATTAAATAAAATTTAAATGCTACCTGGGTGGCAGTTTTTTTATCGCCAGTTGAATGATGCATAGTTGAAGAAAATTCATTGTATTTAAATCTTAAACATGAATTTATCTCACTTTTAGTTGAGGTTAAATCATTTTTATTCATCTTAAGTTTCACGTATAAATTACTTCATACAGAAATTTTGATTATTTTTAATTTTAGGGTAGTGAATCTCCATGAGTCATAAATTTGCATGTTCAATCAAACGTATCCGCTTTGATGAAAACTATAAACCAGCTGACAATACACGTTTAACAACGAACTTTGCCAATTTGGCACGTGGTGAACACCGTGAAGAGAATCTGCGCCGTACTTTGGCAATGATTAATAACCGTTTCAATAGTTTAGCTACTTGTGACAACCCAAATGCAGATCGTTATTCACTTGAAATTGACATCATTTCGGCTGAACTCGATGTGGAAGGCAATGGTCAAACTTTCCCATTTATTGAAACTTTAAAGAGCACCATCATCGACCATAAAACCAATGAACGCATTGAAGGCATGATCGGCAACAGTTTTTCATCGTATGTACGTGACTATGACTTCAGCGTGGTATTACCAGCACTCGGCTGTAAGTTCAATGAAAAACCTGAAGATTTTGGTGATTTACATGGCAAGCTATATCAACATTTGATCAATTCAGATGTATTCAAAGCTGAATTTAAAAAACAGCCTGTCATCTGTTTAAGTGTTTCAACGACAAAAACCTATTACCGTACTGCAAATGTGCATCCGATCTTAGGTGTGGAATACACTAATGATGATTACTCCCGTACAGATGATTATTTTGCAAAAATGGGCTTAAGCGTTCGTTACTTTAAACCTGAAAATGCAACTGCACCATTGGCATTCTATTCGGCAAATAACTTGCTCAGCGACTATACAGATTTCGAACTGATCAGCGCGATCAGCACCATGGAAAGTTTCCAAAAAATCTACCGTCCTGAAATTTACAATACCAATGCGACAGCAGGTTTAGTGTATCAACCAAGCTTAAGCTTTGGCGATTACTCATTAACCCGTATTGTGTATGACCGTGTCGAACGTGGTCAGTTGGCGGTTAAACAGGGCAAATGGACCGAAGAGAACTTTATCCAGCCATATCAAGACATTTTGAATGAGTGGGCTGCTAATTTTAGCATTGAAAATGCAGACGCAGCTTAATTTTAAAATACGTAAATAGATGAAAACGCGGGTGTAAACCACCCGTTTTAAAGAAAATAGAGATAGAAGATCGAATATGGCCATTTTACTCCCAACTTCAACTGCTGGCAGCTTACCTAAACCGTCTTGGCTGGCTGAACCTGAAAAATTGTGGTCAGCATGGAAACTTGAAGGCGAAGAATTATTAGATGCAAAACGTGATGCGTTGAAATTATCTTTGCATGAACAAATCCATGCAGGCATTGATATTGTCAGTGATGGTGAACAAACCCGTCAGCATTTTGTGACCACATTTATTGAACATCTTGAAGGGGTAGATTTCGAAAAGCGTGAAACGATGCGTATTCGTAATCGTTATGATGCAAGTGTACCGTCTGTGGTGGGCGAAGTATCGCGTAAGAAAGCAGTGTTTGTTGATGATGCAAAATTCTTACGCAGCCAAACCAATCAGCCGATCAAATGGGCTTTGCCAGGCCCGATGACGATGATTGATACTTTGTACGATGGTCACTACAAAAGCCGTGAAAAATTGGCTTGGGAATTTGCTAAAATCCTGAATCAAGAAGCTTTAGAGCTTGAAGCGGCAGGCGTAGATATCATTCAATTTGATGAGCCTGCGTTTAACGTATTTTTTGATGAAGTCAATGACTGGGGTATTGCGACATTAGAGCGTGCGCTTGAAGGTTTGAAATGCGAAACAGCCGTTCATATTTGCTATGGTTATGGCATTAAAGCCAATACCGATTGGAAACAAAGCTTGGGTAATGAATGGCGCCAATACGAAGAATCATTCCCGAAACTGCAGCAATCGAAGCTCGATATCATCTCGCTTGAATGCCAAAACTCTCGTGTACCGATGGATTTAATCGAACTCATCCGCGGTAAAAAAGTGATGGTTGGCGCCATTGATGTAGCAACCAATCAGGTTGAAACAGCAGAAGAAGTAGCAAATACATTACGCAAAGCGCTTCAGTTTGTAGATGCCGACAAGCTATATCCTTCAACAAACTGCGGTATGGCGCCTTTACCTCGCCAAGTGGCGCAAGGCAAACTAAATGCGTTAAGCGCAGGCGCTGCCATTATTCGCCAAGAATTGACCGCATAAATTCGAGCTGACTCGGTTTCATGTAAGGGCAATAAGGAAATTAAATTTGCTATTGCCCAAACCTGAGAAAGAGATAAGCCATATAGACCATTGAGATTGAAGAGATGATTGAAGCAACTGATTTTAGAAATGCAATGTCTTTATTGACGACTGCAGTCAACGTGATTACGACTGAGGGTGAAGCAGGCATGCATGGATTTACAGCATCAGCAGTATGCAGTGTGACAGATACACCGCCAACTTTGCTGGTTTGTATGAATCAATCATCTCGTTCTCATGCGCATTTTCTTGAAAATAAAGTTCTGTCTGTCAATGTTTTGGGCGCACAGCATGAACACATTTCCAATGCATTTGCTTCAAGCAAATTCAATTCGGAAGAGCGTTTTAAATTGGGTTCTTGGACTGTATTAGAAACAGGTTCACCGATATTAAAAGATGCTTTGGTCAGTTTTGACTGTCAGATTGAACAGATTCAAGAAGTGGGTACGCACAGTGTGTTTATGTGCCGTGTGGTTGCAATCAAGCAAAGTCAGCAGGAGGAAAGCTTGGTATATTTCAACCGCGCTTATCATGCTGTGGGTCAAGTGGAGTTGGCTTAAACCAGTCAGACTTCTTCAATACATCACTTTAAAAGTATCTATTTCGTGGAACTCATTACTTTCTTAATTATTGGCGCATTTGCAGGTTTTGCTGCGGGGCTGTTTGGTGTCGGTGGTGGCACCATCATTGTGCCATTGCTCTATATTGTTTTTAGCCAAATGGGCTATAGCCCCGATGTGATTATGCATTTGGCGCTCGGCACATCTTTGGCTACGATTGTGGTGACATCGATCAGCTCCTTAATGGCGCACAATAAAAATGGCGCTGTGATTTGGCCTGTATTTAAAAATTTAGCTCCGCCAATGGCGATTGGCTGTTTTGCAGGCGCGGGCATTGCAGGCTGGCTGTCAGGTTTGCATCTGCAAATGATTGTCGGTGTGTTTTTACTTTGGGTGGCTTATAACATGTTTATGGGTGCAAAAAAGCCAGTCGATCCCAACAAAACACTGCCATCTACAGGCAAGCAAATTGTGGCGGGTTCGGGTATTGGCGTTGCATCTGCCATCTTCGGTATTGGTGGTGGCAGTATTACAGTGCCGTATTTAACGGCAAATGGCGTGGTGATGCAAAAAGCGGTCGGGACGTCTGCCGCTTGCGGTTTACCTATTGCCATTGCTGGTGCATTAGGCTTTATGTTTTTTGGTATGCAACAGCAAGTTGAAATTCCAAATACCATTGGCTTTATTCATATTTATGCCTTTTTGGGCATTAGTGTGATGAGTTTCTTTACGGCTAAATATGGCGCGAAAACTGCGCATGCGCTTTCACCAGCAGTACTGAAAAAATGTTTTGCTGTGCTGTTATGTATTGTTGGATGTTTTTTTCTAGTGAAAGGCATTTTATAGAAGCCGACAGATCACAGTTAATTCATTCGAAAAGTATGCTCTAGTGTGCAACAGCTAGCTAGAGCATTTTTATCTATAGCAATTTAAGTCTTTAAAATTTCAGAAATATTATTTAAAAACTACATTTCAAAACTGACATTTCAAAGCTCTGTGCTTTTAGAAAAAACATTGATAATCACAATGCCTAATAAAATAAAGGCCAAACCAATCATGGCAGGCAGGTCTAAATTTTGTTTAAACACAACCCAGCCCACACATGAAATAAGCACAATGCCTGCAGCGGACCACATGGCGTAGGCTAAGCCCATGGGAATCGATTTAAAGGTCAAACCTAAAAAAAAGAGCGCAATGGCATAGCCCAACACGGTAAAAATAATCGGTACTAGTTCGGTAAAGCCATTACTGGCTTTTAAGGCGGATGTAGCAATCACTTCGGCAATGATTGCAATGAGCAAATATATAAACGACATTGATTTCCTATAGACATTCTACGGCATGGTACAAGAGGTGCTGTTTTTCATTTTGCAACCAATCTGTACTTTCTGTCGTGGTATCAGTGCGACGCTGAAATGCATAATGTGGAACATAAATATCCACCTCGAACATCAGCTGTACTGCTTGACCATTAATAATGACGTTTTGCTTTAAATGTGTTTCATCAATAACTTCAAAATGATCAAAGTTAAGCACTTGATTTTGCTGAGATGAAGTCGTTGTATAGTGCTTATGCAGACCATCTACAGCGATGGAAACTTCAAAGCTTTCAATCACCGTTTTATACATAGTAGGTGCAGATGATATGTCGATGCTGGCAACTGTTTGCTGATCTGTAGGTAAACGGCTCAGTGCAAAGGCCACATACTTATCACAAATAATTAAACCACCATCCATCGGCAATGGTTGATGACTTTCTACATCGAGGGCTGACTTCAACCGCAGGCCTAAAAATAGCCCTTCATGAACTTGCTGACGCCAGTCTTCGACATACACATTGCTTGGAGAGAATTCTAAAATACAGTTGCCAATCGCATGTAGTTTTGCAGGTTCTGGCCATTGCACATGATTTTGATAATTTGAGTGTGCTTTAACATCCCAAGACAATAATTGCTGTTCAGCATCCCAAAGAGTGTTGCCAATCCAGCCTTGACGCTCATTTACTGGCGTATTTTCTTGGCTTTTTAAACGTAGATCGATAGTGAAACTACGTGACTGAAACCAATACACAATGGTTTTTTCATCCGTTAAACCATTTGAAAAACTAATGCTTTTACGGCGAAAAGCACCATACAAATAGTCTGGAATAGGACCTGAAACCTCTTGGCTGGCTGGAAGCTGTGCTAAAGCCTGAAATAGATTCATGCGCTTGCTCCTTGTACTTCTGTATTTTCATCCATACCAAATGATGACAAAGGCACAGCATTTCTTAGACTCAGCTCTCCTGAAGCGATACGTTTTTTGAGATAACTAAAGGTTTGCGCGGTTTGATTAAATAAATGTTCACCACCAATTAAGGGCTGATATTTAGGCGCTTCAGTTGAATGTACTGGCTCAATGATCGTGTCGTAATTGCAGGTGCAGAATAAGGGGAAAGAGTAGCGTTCTTCAGAGACTTTTTTAACACGGTGTTTGGTGGCCAAATATTTGCCATTCGACAAAATTTCCATCATGTCGCCAATATTCATCACCAAGGTATTTTCAATCAATGGAATATCCATCCATTCACCTTGTTTATTGAGTACCTGCAAACCTGGTGCAGTCGGCAAGAGCAGTGTAAAGCACTCATAATCTGTATGCGCGCCAATACCTTCGGCATCTTTCACTTCAGGGTTATACGGATAATGAATTAGACGCAGTTGGCTGGTCGGATGGGTAATTTTGCGCTCAAAAAAATGCTCATCTACATTCAAAGCTAAAGCAAAGGCCTGAAAAATCTGCTCACTAATACTGCGTAAATGGTGGTAATAATCACTGACTGTACTTTTAAATGTGGCATCATCTGGCCATAAAGTAGGGCCAAGTAAAGGAAATGCCTTAGTTTCGCCGTGATAATCATAATTGACGTCATAGGCTTCTTTTAAGTCATAGCTGTTGCCTGCAAATTGTTCTTCACCAATTGGCACATAGCCACTATGATTTTTCGACAGCCCAATATAGTGTTGCATTTTACTGGCGGTATCTTGTTGGAAATAGCGCTTTGCCACCTGAATCAATGATGTCGCAAAATCAAAATTGAACTGATCACCTTTTAAATATAGAAAACCAACATCTTTACAGGCTTGATCCAACGCGGTTGCCACCTCTAAGCGTTCTGACAGTACCGTGCTTTGCATTTTTGAAATATCTACAAGTGGCAAAACATAAGATTCATTCATCTTCAATTCCTATAAAGTTGGCCGTCCAACGCTGTAGTACATCATTTAGGCCGTCCTAAAGATGAAGAGGGATTAATCCAGTTATTTTTGCGTACTGACTTGGGTCATACGTGGAATTTTCGGTAGGTTTTCCATCGCTGGGTCGAGCTCGTCTTCCTGCGCATGTACCAAGAAATCCACCCGTTCACGCAGTTGTTTAAATTCAGGACTCAGCATGAGTTCAGGATTACGAGGACGGGGTAAATCGACCTCAATAATTTCTTTAATTTCACCAGGATTGGCTTTGAGCGCCACAATACGATCCGCCAATAAAATCGCTTCATCCATATCGTGGGTCACAAAAATGATGGTGATATCAATGTTTTGCCATAGATCCATTAAATGCTTTTGCATTTTTTGACGGGTATGCGGGTCAAGTGCGCCAAAAGGCTCATCCATCAATAATATTTTTGGTTCATTGACCAATGCGCGGGCAATAGCAACGCGCTGTTTCATCCCGCCAGAAAGCTGATGCGGATACTGATCTTGGTATTTTTCTAGACCAATAATATCAATCCATTCTCGGGCGCTGGATTCGGCCGAAGCATTGCTGGCACCTTTCATTAAAGGGCCAAACATCACATTTTCTTTGACCGTTTTCCATGGAAAAAGCGTGTAGCCTTGAAACACCATGCCACGCTCAGGGCTTGGGCCTTCAATCGCTTGGCCATCGACCAGCAATTCACCGCTACTGTAAGGATCAAGCCCAGCCACAATTCGGCTAAAGGTCGATTTACCGCAACCCGATGGGCCAATCACGCAGATAAATTCACGTTTATGAATCTTTAAATCCAACTGATTTAAAATAGTGCGTTCAGTTTTGCCGTGCTTGAAACTTTGTGTAAGTTTTTTTGCTTCTAAAATGACAGGGCGTGCATAAATTGCATCGAAATAAGTGGTGGCATTAAACTCTGTGCTGTTCATTATTTTGCTCCTGCTTTCCATTTAAATAGACGTTGACCGAGTTTCATTAGCACCACATCGCACACCAAACCAATCACCCCAATGATGAGGATCGCGGCATAGACATTGTCAAAGTTTTGGTAACGCGCTTGTTGGGTGATAAACCAGGTAATCCCAGAGGTTGTGCCGATCAGTTCAGATACGATCAGATAGGTCCAAGCCCAGCCGAGCAATACACGCAAGTCGCGGTAAATATCAGGAAGCGCTGCTGGAATCACCACATGAAATAAGCTTTTTATTTTATTGGTGCCCAGCGTAAAACCTGCTTCAATCAGGCCACGGTCTACCATCCGTGTGGTGTTGGCGATAATTAGAATTTGCTGAAATAGCGTACCAATCACGATAATGGCAATTTTAGGTGCATCATTAATGCCTAAAATCGCAACGGCTAAGGCGCCAAAAGCAGGAGCGGGCAAGTAACGGAAAAACTCAACAAAGGGTTCGGTCAGTAGAGATATTTTTTGAGAAAAACCGCAAAGAATACCCAGTGGAATACCGATGAGAGAGGCAATAAAAAAAGCGCTGAACACAATTTTAATACTGTGCCATAAGCTTTGATGAAACCATGGGGCATCAGGTTGGGCAGGTGGAGTTATAAAAGCCGTAACTAATGCTTTTGCTACTTCGTGCGGTGCAGGTAGATAGATCGGATTGACCAGTTTGCCTTGCGGTGGTTCTGCACCTGCATTGACCGCAGATTGTGCTTCGGCATAAAACACCGCTTTGTCGACACGGCTATCAACCTGAAAATAAGGCACACTGCCAGACTGCGTAATTTGTACCTGAGGATGCCATAAAAATGGCAAATAACTCACTGCACACCAAATGAGCACAGGAATTAAAAATGATCCTAAGCCAAGCAATAGCTTGCTTTTTGGACTGAGCTCTCTTGCGACATAACCCATACTGACCAAGCCCCAATATTACTTTTTTAATAAAACGTAATACTGTTAAGCAATTTGAATGCCAAACGCGTGTATGCCGTGTTTTATTGGCCTTATGTAAAGTTAGATAGGCTATAAACAGCAAAAAGCCTGCAAAAGAAGCAGGTAATATTAGGGTCTGTTGACATTTATTGATTAAAAAAATAGCGAGATAGTAAAATTAAATCGCCAAACCCAATTTTACACTCGCTATGCCTCGAACAATGCTAAATGATCAACACTGGTCCAAGTTACTTGCTATTTTCCGTCACTTTAATATTTATCTCAAATTAAATTTACGGAATTTTATTGAAGCGATTTTATTTCGAATTAGAACAGGCTGTCCTTGGCGTGATTTACCTCAAGAGTTTGGTAAATCAAATTCTATTTTTAAGAAATATAATCGATGGTCTAAAAATAGTAAGTTTATGAATATTTTTAAATTATTCAGCCAGCATGCTGATAAAGAGTGGATTTTTATCGATGGGAGCCATGTACGAGCGCATCAACATTCAGCTGGTATTAAGAATCAAAGTATTTCCAAAAGTATTGGTGGTAATAGTTCAAA
>NZ_VPCD01000041.1:0-5610 GCF_013418345.1 Acinetobacter sp. YH12144
TTATGGCGGAGCGTTAAATATGAAGAGGTGTATCTCAAAGCTTATAGCAGTGTCACAGATGCGAAAAAGCAATTGAGTGCATATTTTGAGTTTTATAATCTGAAACGACCTCATTCGAGTCTAGACATGAGAAGCACTGCTTCGCAAGGCTAAATGAGTTTTACTATGATCAGCTACCCCAACAAAACAAGGTGGCTTAACTAGAGCGGAATATCACTTATAAATACGCTTTTAGTTGTTCAAACATGTGGGACCACCTCTTTGGTCAATTATTAGCAAGATGAATTTATTTTTAATCAGTCTAATAAAAAAGAGTGCCATATGGCACTCTTTTGATTTAAGTACAAATTAACCTTTATTGCATTTTGGATCTTGACCTAATGCACGAAGTTTATCCTGCTCTAAACGTTTTTTTAATACATTTTGATTGGCATTGTCTGTCAGAAGACTGCCACGTATTGTATAGATTGTAAGCTTAGATGAAGTTGAATCTATAGGCGTAATTGTAGTCTTAAAAATATAAGTCCCATATGGCGGTCTGCCATAAAAAGTCCCAATATTATTTTCACGATCTAGGTTAGCTTCAACTTTCAAATAATCATTATAAGTCCTGTATTCCACGCATTTTCCATATGCCTGCTTTAAGTTTGCATAGGATTGTACATAGTCCAAAGGAACTTCTACTGAACCACCACCATTGATTGATTTTGTGACCAATTCAGTTTCTGAGGTTGGTAGCATCATTCGTACGCAGCCTTGGAGCAATAACAGTGAAGTTAATAGCCCTAAGCCAGTAGCTGTTTTAATAAACTTTGACTTTTTTAAGGTTTGCATGCTCAACACCTTCAACAATACGTTTTGTAATAACAATAGATTCTGGCTCAGTCGCTTTAAATCGAGAGTCAACTTCATATTCAGCAATGAAAACTAGAGGTTTTGTATTTGGATTACGATCTACGCCAATCACATAATCTTTATTTTCTTCTAAAGTCACGTTTTTGATCTCAGTAAAGTAACTATGATTTCCAATGCCACTTACGAAAACAATGTCGTGTTGACCAACAGGTAGTTTGAGTTTCACCTGCGAATGATCAAATCTTGTTTGTGTAGTTGATGGGCTGAGTAGTGAGTTTTCTACAAATTTCACACGTTGCTGGTCAAAAGTGTAAACCGTGTAAGGGTACGCACTTAAAGAACCTGATCCTTGGAAAAACTCATAAGGAATTGTTTTGATCGTGGCATATTTTTGGCCCGAGCTCACGAGTTGGTTAGCATAAGCTTCTCGCTTTTCTGAAATAGGTGCATTTGCAGCAGTATTTAGGTAGCGTGCTTCCTTTGGAATGTGTAGCGGTAACATAGAAACTGACTTTTTATTATCAGCAGTTTCTACAACTTGACACCCGGTTAATAGACCAAATAAGCCTAAAAGTAAAAGTGGTTTAATATGCATTATTGATCCAAATTTATTCATAATTTTTGGTAAGCATAATTTACTTAAAATATATTTCGACTGAAATACATTAGGAAATAATTAAATCTAATGGATTAAATTATAATCAATATACTTGTTCAATTTTATCTTTTCTTCTTCGGGCACTTCTTGCCATTTCCACCCGGCAGGCAATCACAGGCCTGACCATCGCCGTCGCGGTCTAAACTTTTCCAACCTGTTTGTCCTGATTTCTTTCTTTGTTCATACCATTTCTGTGCTTGCTGCTGAGTACTAAAGTCAGCACACTTTTTTGCATAAACTTGAATGGAAGTGAACCCCAAAATTAAAATGAGTAAAAATTTCATAAATTATTTTAAAAGTAGAAAAGTCATGCAAATCTTATCAGTAAATTTACCGTGTGACAAAAAGTACACAATTTGTTAAATTAAGTAAAAATATAACATTCTTGGGGTATAAAGTGAACGGTATTACAATTTTTTTGCTTATATGTGTAGCACTTTTGGGGGCGGCTTTTTATTTTATATATGGGAAATATAAAGCAAAAGAAACTGAGAATACTAATAATCAGACTCAATTAAAAAAAATATGAAGCTAGATATTCAAGAATTATAGATGTTGATAAGGAAGTCGAAGAATCTTTAAAGCGTAAGACTCAACTAAGTAGCGATATTCAAGCGCTTCAGCTGGATTACCAAAAAAAATATGGTCTTTTCCAAATATTAACTCGTAAGATTGCTGTATATGATGAAGATTTAGAATTAGCTTAATCTGGGTTTTATAAGCCACATTTTGATTTTGGAACATCTGAAGAATATAAACAAAGAATTGCGTTGATCAGAGAAAAACAGAAATCAATGCTTAAGGCTAAAACCGCAGTCACTTGCTCTACAGAGTGGACTGTGGGAGAAAGTAAAGCTGAAGGTAAGAAAATGGTCACACGCGCAATCAAGCTAACAACGCGAGCATTCAATAATGAATGTGAAGCAGCTATAGCAAATGTGCGTTGGAATAATATAGAAAAAATGCAGGAGCGTATTCGCAAAGCTGCCGAAGATATAAATAAAATGAATGAGTCAAACCATGTCTATATTGATCGTAAATATGTGGACATGAAGATGCAGGAGTTATGGTTGGCTTATGGATATCAAGAAAAAGTAAAAGAAGAGAAAGAGGAGCAGGCTGAAATTCGCCGTCAAATGCGCGAAGAGGCAAAGCTTGAGCAGGAAATGGCGGCAGCTCAGAAGGAAGAGGAAAAATTCCAAAAATTATTATTGAAAGCACAAGCTGAAGCAGCAAAAGCTGTCGGTGGTAACTTAGATAAATTGAATGCAGAAATTGCTGAGTTATCAATTAAGTTAGAAGAGGCTCATCAGAAAAATGAGCGCGCACTATCAATGGCACAGCAGACAAAAGCGGGACATGTTTATATTATTTCTAACATCGGATCATTTGGCGAAGATGTCTATAAGATTGGTATGACGCGCCGTTTGGAGCCAATAGATCGTGTACATGAACTGGGCGATGCTAGTGTGCCGTTCTACTTTGATGTACATGCAATGATCTATAGCGAAAATGCACCGGCTATGGAAAATGCGCTTCATAAAGTGTTTGCTGAACGTCGTTTAAATCTAGTCAATCTCCGAAAAGAATTTTTCCATGTGACTTTAGATGAAATCCAAAGTGAGGTTCATAAGATTTCAAGCGATGCTGAATTTACTATTACAGCTGAAGCTGAGCAATATAGACAAAGCCAAACAATTAGACATGAAAAAACTCAGGCAGAAAAAAGGCTTGAGGAAGAAATTCCAGCTTTAATATAAGGGGTTAATCGTGGGTTTTAATTTTAGAAAAAGTCTAAAGATAGCACCGGGTGTACGTTTAAATATTACGAAAAAGGGTATTTCTAGCGTTTCATTAGGCGGTAAAGGCGCGCGTGTAAACCTTGGCAAAAAGGGAACAAGAACAACTGTTGGTTTGCCTGGTACTGGGCTTTCGTATAGCAGTTTTAGCCCTAAGCAAGTAAAGAAAGAAACTGTTAGAAGTGAGCCTGTAAGGTCTAGCATGCAAATGAATATGTCTCCTGTAGGAACGCAAGTTCCTACACCTTTACCATTTATGCCAAAGTTTGAGCGGAAGGTTTCGATTCTTTTAGGCATTGGAATCTTTCTAATGCCATATATTTTCGCATGGTTTACTTTGCGTGAAGGCTATTCAAAGCCAGCAAGGTTTATAAGTTTTGGATGGCTTTTATTATTTGTATTTGTGAATCTACAACAATCTTGAGTAATGCTTAATGAAAAAAATAATTCTACAGCTATCTCTAATCCTATTGTCATCATTTAGTTTTGCTTTTGATGGTTTGGAATTAAATGAAGAAGAATTCTATCCTTTAGCAAAGAAATATGTAAATACCAGTACTCTTAATGTTAGAAACAATCCTAAAAATGGGGAAATTGTAGAAAAGTTAGCAAGAGGTGATGCCGTTCTAATATATGATAGAAAAGATCAGTGGGAAAGATTATCAAAAGAATTTGAAAGTCCTAAATGGGTTTTATCCAAATATTTATGCGCATTTGAAAACTGCTTTCTTAAAGGTGATCTATACTCAAAAAGTACAGTGAAGAACAGTTATTCCTCGCATATAAAGAGTCAACCTAACACAAAAGTTAAAAAAACATATTCTAAAGGTTGTTCTTGTGATTCAGGCTCGTATTGTTATGGTCCAAGAGGTGGTCGTTATTGCTATACTTCCGGAGGAAATAAGAGTTACCGCTAATAAAAGCACCTTAAGGTGCTTTACCCCAATTGGGTGTTACGAATATTTTCTTAACGTGGCGCTCTCATTTAATAGCAATCTTCGCCCTCACACAAGTCGCTAAAGAATTCCGCAAATGGGTACTCGATGTACTGGAAAAAGAAGTTCTAAAACAGCAAATCGACACACGAGTAAAAATCAACGCAGAGCAGCAAGCAGAACTCAAAGAAATTATCGACCGACGTGCCCAAGGTGAACGCAAACTACATGCAGAAATGTGGTCACGTCACAAAAAACACTTCCGCATCGCACGTTATAGCGATCTGTTGCCCATTCATTTCCACGACGCAGTAAATTACCTAGAAACTTTAGAAGTTAAGTCAAAAGGAAATATCTATATAGATGAAAAACAATTCCTAGAAATGCTCTGCGTACATGCACGAGTCTTTCAAGCGTGGTGGAATACACATAGCCCAGCATTACTCAATTCATTACTGATGAGCATGCTCAACGACAATATGTTCTCTATGAGCAGTGCCATATCAAACGTAAGTAAAAATGTGGATTCATAATGCCAAACTATGATTACGACCACATGTTTGAATTACAGACACTTTCACATGCAAGATACGGACTGCTCAAGTAAAAAATAAGCCACCTTCGTACGGTTTTTTTATATCAATGGATAACAAAAGGAAATGGCAAAAGTGCTTTGTACATCTTACGATATAAATGAAAAATCATTGATGAAATTTAGAATTTCACATGATTAAAAATGATCAATTTAAAAATGGCACATAGTGATGAAAAAATTAACTTTGTTAGGTTCAATAACTTTGGCTTTGTCTGCGGCGGTTTCGCCAAGTGTATCTGCTGCACCAGTAAAACCCATTCAGTTTGCAAAAGGTGCTATTGGTACTACAGTTGCAGGATCATTTAAAGGCTACGATGACATTCAGTATAGTTTGAATGCTAAGGCTGGACAAACTTTAAGCTATAAGCTGACAAGCAATCATGATTTAGCCCAAATTAATATATATGCTCCTGGTGATAAACCAGGAAAAGCAGACGCTTTGGTGATTGGATCTACAACAGGAGCATCTGGAAAATTCAAGCTGCCAGAATCAGGCAATTATTTGATTCAGATCTACCAAATGCGGAATACGGCACGGAATAATAGAACAGTTAATTATAAATTGCATGTTGAAGCAGTTCGCTAAACTTACTTTATCTGGATAGCTTAGAAAGTAACCGAAGCAAAACCAACTAGATGAAATTAGGGTCTGTTGACATTTGTTGATTAAAAAAATAGCGAGATAGTAAAATTAAATCGCCAAACCCAATTTTACACTCGCTATGCCTCGAACAATGCTAAATGATCAACACTGGTCCAAGTTACTTG
>NZ_VPCD01000042.1:0-5524 GCF_013418345.1 Acinetobacter sp. YH12144
AGCACCTGGTTGCGTTCAGCTGCAAACGTCGGGGCTTCTGTCCTAGTTGTGGCGCACGGCGTATGGCCGAAAGCGCCGCGCTACTGGTCGATGAGGTTCTGCCCGTACAGCCCATGCGCCAATGGGTACTCAGCTTTCCCTTTCAATTGCGCTTTCTGTTCGCCAGCCGGCCGGAGGTCATGGGCCGGGTGTTGGGCATCGTTTACCGCGTCATCGCCACGCATCTGGTCAAGAAAGCGGGCTATACCCACCAAGCGGCCAAGACCGGTGCCGTCACCCTGATCCAGCGCTTCGGCAGTGCACTGAACCTCAACATTCACTTTCACATGCTGTTCCTCGATGGCGTGTACGTTGAGCGTCCCAATGGAACAGCCCGGTTCCTCTGGGTCAGGGCGCCGACCAGCGCCGAACTCACCCAACTGGCGCACACCATCGCCCATCGGGTCGGCCGCTATTTGGAGCGGCAAGGCCTACTGGAGCGGGATGCTGAAAACAGTTACCTGGCCTTGGATGCGGTGGATGAAGATGCGATGACTCCACTGCTGGGGCATTCCATCACGTATCGCATCGCCGTGGGGCCACAGGCAGGGCGCAAGGTGTTCACCCTGCAGACACTGCCCGCCTGCGACCCGGAAGATCAGTTTGGTGACATGCCCGGTAAGGTTGCCGGTTTCTCGCTACATGCCGGCGTAGCGGCCAAGGCCCATGAGCGCAGCAAACTCGAACGGCTGTGCCACTACATCAGCCGCCCGGCGGTGTCTGAGAAACGGCTGTCGCTCACGAAGAATGGCAACGTGCGCTACCAGCTTAAGACGCCGTACCGGGACGGCACCACGCATGTGATCTTTGAGCCGCTGGACTTCATCGCAAGACTGTCGGCGTTGGTGCCGAAGCCACGTGTGAACCTTACCCGGTTTCATGGGGTGTTTGCGCCCAACAGCAAGCACCGCGCCCTGGTTACACCTGCCATGAGGGGCAAGGGGAGCAAAAAGGTCAAGGTATCGGATGAGCCGCCAACACCCGCTGGGCGGCGAGCGTCGATGAAATGGGCACAGCGGCTCAAGCGTGTATTCCAAATCGACATCGAGACTTGCAGCGAATGCGGCGGTGCCATGAAGGTGATTGCCTGTATTGAAGATCCGGTAGTGATCAAGCAGATCCTCGACCATCTGAAGCAAAAAGCCGAAACCAACGAGTCCAGCCCGTTGCCCGAGAGCCGGGCACCACCGGCTGGCCTGTCGCCGGGTCTGTTTACCTGACCCGTCCCAAACGATTCCGATCACGATGCTGCGGTAATTCAGCCGCGGCAGGGATGCGTTATGCCGGCGGCTTGGGTTGGCCCCGGCTGTCGGGAAAAACGGGTGAATTTTCGGCGGGATCGATGGCTACACGGGCCGGATTCAGAATCACCCACTGGCAAAGCAGGCCGTCATTCGCGGTCTACAGTGGCTGGACTTGGAGAAAAACGGCGTTTATTCTTCCTATACTCTTTTATATCTGATAATTGCAGATTAAATTCAGATAATAAAACATTTACAATATTTTTGAATTGAGTTTCAGAATAAAAAGCTTTATTATGATGTTTTATTCTGGATAAACGCTCTAGTTCCCAATATCTTAATAATGACAATTTACCACCATCATATTCCCAAAGTGAAATATTTTGGTCGTGCCTTTTTGTATCTGTTTTATAAAAATTGGCATACTTGTTTATCTCTACATATGCAAATAAGTAGTAACCTTTTTCCAATTAAGTACCCTTTTATTTAATATCTTTGAGTTCTGCTTCTGTGGACTTTTTCTAATTTTGATTGTTCTTTTAAAAGTTTTTGATAAGAACCTTCTACGAGTTTTTTCTTGTCTTGGCATACAAACTGCTTATATGTATCGAACATTTTAATCCATTGAATATATGTCCAATCGGAAAAATTTAGTTCACTATCTAAATTGATAATTTTTTTCAAACGTTTTTGCTGTTCATAAGAAAAAATATTTTTTGTTTTTTGTTTAAAATTTAATCCTGGGGCAGTATACATATATGATAAAAAATCCCAATATTCTAACATTGTTGCTTTTTTTATATCACAATATTCTTTTTTATGGAAATGCACAAGAACTATAGACACGTTGGGTTTTGGTTTAAAATCTGAAGGCAAAAACTCATAAGCCAGTTTTATATCATATAACGGTTTGAACATAAGTGATTTTAATGTGTCTTTATAATATGGAGTGCCTGCGTATTTTAACATTGCTTCGTACTGCATTATAATATACATATCTTGTGGCGGGTTGATTGCTGTTAGTAATCTTGTTAAGATTTCTCCCGTCATATTAAACGGTATATTAGAAAAAACTTTATAATTGCCATCAGGAAGTTTTATGTTCATAAAATCTTGATTGATAAGTGTTAGTTTTTCACTATTCAAGTTTTGCTTTAAAAATTGATACAAAGAGGTGTCTAATTCAATTGCAATTACACTTTTACTTACTCTTAATAAATGTTCGGTTATTATGCCTTTTCCCGGACCTATTTCATATACAATGTCAGTATTATTTATATTGCTATTTTCAACAAGGCTACTAACTAATTTTTTATCGTGTAAGAAATTTTGTGAATCCCTAATATTTCTTTCCATAAATTCCCTTTAATTGCATAATCTTTAATAGTTTATATAATTAATTATAAGATGAAACGTACAGTTTGTCAACTATTGCCATTTAAATTGGACATATAGCAAGCATACAAAATAATGGTGTTTTTACATATAAAAAACTACTAATACTGGTTACAAATCTTAAACCAAATAAAAATTTGCATAAAAAAAGATGTGATGATTATTAAATTCTTCACAACTTTTATATGTTAATATTTAACCAAAACATTAGATTTTAATATGTTTAGTATTTTACTCTCATACTGGCACCGTGAAGTCTACGTCAATTCCCCAAACATTTAGAGTAAGTGCAAAAAAGCCATTTTTAAAATTTGTTTCGGACAAGTAAAAAGTTTTAGGCTCATCAATTCCCCAATAATATATATCTATATATTCTGCATAAAGAAATTTTTGAGATTCTTCATCGTATTTTATGCCTTCGACACCATATCCCTCTTGAAACCTATAATCGCCTAGTATATTGACAAATTCATGTGATAGATAAGGTATTGCATAGTTTTCATCATTGTTATCGTAGACAGCAATTAAGAGTTGGAATTCATAAGTATCATCATTAGAGTCGATTGCATTAATCGTTATCCATTGTAAACCGACACTTGTGTTGTCATATACAAAATCCTCACCTATTAAAACGGTAATAAACTCATTTGAAATTTCATTAAAATCGTAGAGATCGTAAATTAGTACCTCAAAATCTAATTTTAGACCCGAAAAATCCAAATCCATTGGCACAATTAGTAATGGATTTCTGTTGATTGAACCATATGAGGCATAGCTAACACCATAGTCAATTATGTCAGAATAATCAGTTATGTCAGAAAGATCCATATCGGCTATATTAATTATAACTTGTGAATCATGTATTACATCCCCATCTTTAGCAACTAAAAAGGTTTTTGAGGTGAAATAATCTTTTTCATCAACAGTATATTTGATAACTATAAAGCCGTATCCTTCTGTGTCAATGTCATAAGAAACAACCATATCTTTTGTAACTTGAACATTAGAATGTTTGTGGTGATTTATATAATAAATTCCTAGATATAAACTTAGTTTCATGTCGCTTAAGACTTCTTCTAAAGTGGAGCCTAATTTAACGGATTCAGAGTCTATATCAATTTCAATTTTATTATTAAATGCCAAGTTTTTTGAAAAATCATCGCTTGATATTTCATCTAAAATGGTTTTAATTTTTATTTCAAACTCATAACCTTCAATCTCAATTCTTGTATTATGAATGCCTTCATCCAATATTGTTTCTTGATCTTCATCAATTATGTCCTCAAAGCGAACAGTGTTAAAATATCCATTATCGTAAACTAGCACTATATCAGAAAAAAGCATACCTGCATTATATTCATTGATCTCTTCGTCTTCGATTGCGGTATAAAAAATTAGACCATAATTTCCATTAACATCTTTAGTTGGAGAGAGGTTTATAACTGCTAAAACCTCAAATTCCTCGTCATCTGCAACAAACAAGTCTTCGCGTATTAATGCTGCGTATTCGTTAAAGGCAAAAATAACATCTTCCGATATTTGGGTAAATAGAACAGCTTCCCAATTAGAAAAATAAGCATAAAAATCTTGAGTGCCTTTATTTATTACAAGCCGAATTTTCTAAATTACCTAAAGGAGGTAAGGTTCTTTGCTTAGCCGAAGGTGAAGGTCGCAATGCTGTGTTTTTAGCCAAGCAAGGTTATGACGTTACAGCGGTTGACCAGTCTAGCGTCGGCTTAGAAAAAGCACACAAATTGGCGGCTGAACAGGGTGTAAAAATCACCACAGTGGTAGCCAACTTAAATGAGTATGATTTAGGCGTAGACGCTTGGGATGGCATCGTTTCAATTTTCGCTCATGTGCCTCTTGAGTTACGGTTGAAATTGCATAAGCAGGCAGTGGCTGCATTAAAAGAAAATGGCGTCTTTATGCTAGAAGCCTATACAGCTGCTCATATTGACATGGATGGAGTGGGTGGTCCTCCTGCCTCGCAAATAGATATGTTTATGTCGCTTGAAGGGTTGCAGCAAGAACTAAACGGTTTGGATTTTATAATAGGTGCTGAAGTAGAGCGTGAAATCTCTGAAGGAAACTATCACCAGGGTAAAGGAGCAGTCGTTCAAGTGGTTGCCTGTAAGAAATAGTTAGTTAAATAGTAAGTTCTAAGGAAAGTAATGAGTACGTTTAAGCAATGGGTAAACCGTCTTTTAGGAGACGTAGGAACCGTTTTTTACCTATCAATACTCTTTATTGGTTTGTTTTTAATTGCCACAGTCAGTAACCCTGATGGCGTTCAAGAGTTAGCGCAAAAAGCACTGGATGCGACCGCTGATGACTTTGGCTGGTTGTACTTATTAGTGACCAGTGGCTTTGTCATTTTTACACTCTGGTTGGGGTTGTCACGCTTTGGCAGTATTCGCCTCGGGCCTGATGACGAGGCACCCGAGTTTAGCTATGGCTATCGCAAGGATGCGGATCATGCCCCAAGTGGCGGCCAGGATGGCCAGCCGGGACGAGAACACTGGTCGTTACCAGCGTCACCGGCCCGAGCAAACCCTGCTCTATCGGATCGTCGAAGAATACTACCAGACGTTCGCTGCCCATTTGGCGGCGCAGGGCAGGGAACTGCCCGGCTATGTGCAACGCGAGTTTGACGACTACCTCAAATGCGGCCGTCTCGAACACGGCTTTCTGCGGGTGCGTTGTGAGTCGTGTCACGCTGAGCACCTGGTTGCGTTCAGCTGCAAACGTCGGGGCTTCTGTCCTAGTTGTGGCGCACGGCGTATGGCCGAAAGCGCCGCGCTACTGGTCGATGAGGTTCTGCCCGTACAGCCCATGCGCCAATGGGT
>NZ_VPCD01000043.1:0-5498 GCF_013418345.1 Acinetobacter sp. YH12144
GTAAATTTTCAGCGTTGCTGGCTCCCCGTCAGCCGGATTGGGTTGCATCGCAGGGGTGTCGAAAGAGTCAACTGCGGTCCAAAGCTGTTGGACTTGGGTGAAAAGGGCGTTTATTCTTCCTATACGTAGGTTTGCAAATCCTTCTTTAATTGCTTCTTCCGTTAAGGAACTAATCCACAATCTTTTGATAGGTGCTTTCGTTCCTGACTTTAAGAATACCCATCGCTGGATAACCTCTCCTTCTTGTCCAGCATCCCCGCAGTTGATAATTTCTTCGGCGTTTACAAGAAGTTGTTTGACAATTTTAAATTGCTTTTTAATTCCTTCATCATCTATGACCTTAATTCCAAATCGAGAAGGAATCATGGGCAATTTTCTTAAATCCCAATATTTCCATTCCGGTAAATAATCGTTTGGTTCTTTAAGCGTGCACAAATGCCCGAAAGTCCAGGTTACTTGATATCCATTACCTTCGTAATACCCATCTTTACGAGTATTAGCACCGATAATGGCAGCGATATCCTTGGCAACACTTGGTTTCTCAGCAATGCAAACTTTCATGAATTAACGCGTAAATTTCTTTATATTAAATGAATAAAGATGTTTTTCATCTTTATCTTGTTCTAAAATATCTTCTTCTTCCCATTCTACCCAATTTACAAAAGGGAAAAAGGTGTCAGCTTCTTCAAATGTGTTATGTACTTGTGTGACATACATTTCATTTAAAAGTCCTGTTTCTAAGGCCAGTTGGTAGATTTGAGCACCACCAATAATGAAGCATGTTAAGTCTTTTCCTTCAAGATGTTGTGCGACTTCTTTTAAATCATAAATCACTGTTGCACCTTCTGCACTATAGTTTTTATCTCGTGTTAAAACGAAGTTTAAACGATTTGGAAGCGGTCTGTACTTCTGAGGAATAGATTCCCAATTTTTTCTTCCCATTACAACAGCGTGACCCGTTGTCGTTTCCTTAAAAAATTGCATATCTCTTGGTAAGTGCCAAAGCAAATCATTGTTAGCACCCATTTCTCGGTGTTTCCCAATTGCAACAATTAAGCTATATTTAATACCCATTTCTGTTTCCTTATATTTTAAAGCTAATTAAATTGCAACAGCTGCTTTAATGTGTGGATGTGGATCGTATCCAACTAATTCAAAATCTTCAAATTTAAAAGAGAAAATATCTTTAACATCTGGATTTATTTTCATTGTTGGAAGTGGACGTAATTCTCTAGATAATTGAAGCTTAGCTTGGTCAAAATGGTTGGAATACAAATGCGTATCTCCAAAAGTATGAACGAAGTCTCCAGCCTCCAATCCACAAACTTGCGCTAGCATCATTGTAAACAATGCGTAGCTTGAGATGTTAAAAGGAACACCCAAGAAAACGTCTGCTGAACGTTGGTAGAGTTGACAACTTAATTTTCCATTTGCAACATAGAACTGGAACATGTTGTGACAAGGAGGTAAAGCCATTTTATGAATGTCTGCTACGTTCCACGCACTTACGATATGTCTTCTCGATTCCGGATTGTTTTTCAAACCATCTATCAAGATTTTAATCTGATCAATAGTTCCACCTTTACCGTCGGGCCAAGAACGCCATTGATGACCATAAACAGGTCCAATATTACCATCTTCGTCCGCCCATTCGTCCCAGATTGAAACTTTATTGTCTTTTAAATATTTAATATTGGTATCACCACTAATAAACCATAGAAGTTCATGAATAATCGAACGAAGGTGTAATTTCTTTGTTGTAATTACCGGAAAACCTTTACTCCGAGCTCCTAGTCGCGAGTTGCAGCGACGGCATCGTCGGCTGTTGCACCTTGTCGGCCGAGGATCCCGAGTTCTGGCCCGACGCCCTCAAGGGGGAGGCCGCATATCTGCACAAGCTCGCGGTGCGACGGACACATGCGGGCCGGGGTGTCAGCTCCGCGCTGATCGAGGCTTGCCGCCATGCCGCGCGAACGCAGGGGTGCGCCAAGCTGCGGCTCGACTGCCACCCGAACCTGCGTGGCCTATACGAGCGGCTCGGATTCACCCACGTCGACACTTTCAATCCCGGCTGGGATCCAACCTTCATCGCAGAACGCCTAGAACTCGAAATCTAACGTCCGTTCGGGCATCGAGGTCCATGTCGGGGTGGGACGGGCCCGTGGCTTCAAGATCACTTGCAGTCCGACCGCGATGTCTTGGTTGCGCGAGAGGTTGTCGACAGGCCATGCTGAGTGTGCGATGGTTGATCGCTTCCTCGCCGCTCTCCACGGCGACGATGGCCGCCGCCATCAGCAAGTGCGCCAGTTCCCCTATGGTGCCCTCGCTGCGTGTGAGCAGGTAGCGAGCCATGTCCAGCGTGGCAATTGGGGAAGGCCGGCGCAGCGGGAGCGAAGCGGCGAAGCTGGCCAGCAGTGAGCAGCAATCGTCGTTGGCCTCCCATACCGGCAGCATCATCGGCTCGAAGCGATTTTCCAACTGGTCATCGGAGCGGATGGCTAGGTAGGCGTCGCGCGTGCCTACCCCAACCAACGGGATGCGCAGTTCGTTGCCGAGGAAGCGCAGCAGGTTGAGGAATTCCCGGCGGTTGACGCTGTTGCCGGCCAGCACGTTGTGCAGCTCGTCGATCACCAGCATGCGCACGCCGACCTTGCGCAGCAGTGCCAGAGCCAGTTGCTCCATTTCCGGCAACCGTGGGCGTGGGCGCAGCGGCGCGCCCATCGCGGCGAGCAGCGCGACGTAGAAGCGGATCACGGACGGCTCGGACGGCATCTGCACGACCAACACCGGGATGTGCTCCTGGTCGGCGTCGGAGCTGGCCGGGTGGGTGCGGCGGAACTTCTCGACGTTCATCGACTTGCCATTGTTGGTCGGGCCAACCAGCAGCAGGTTGGGCATGCGTTGCTTGTTTGGCCACGCATAAAGGGCTTCCAGCCGGTTCAGCGCCTCGACTGCGCGCGGATAGCCGATCCAGCGGTCGGCGCGAAGGCGCTGGATGCGCTCGTCCGCCGGAAGACGGGCCAAGCCCTGGGCCGCCGGCAGCAGGTGGGACAGGTCGATGATGGGATATTCGTCCACGGCTACCACTCCTCAATCTGGTCGAACGGTTTGGCGGGTGGCAAGTTGTCTGCCTGCGGGTCGGCAATATCCGTATCCGGCGGAACGGGCTTGTCCGGCCGAGCTGATGTCTTGAGGTGCTGGCGGCGATCCGCGTCACGCCGCGCCTTGCGTGTGGCCTTCTGCGCGCTGGTCACAATCTCACGCATCTGGCCGATCATGCGGAACAGCGCCGACTCATCCACCTGTTCGCGCCCTTGCTGCCGCAGTTTCGCCAGCGCCTGCCGTTGTTCCCAGAGGGTGACAGCCGGATGCGACAAGGTACGGTAGGGAATTTCCAGGTAATGCTGTCCCTCCGGTTCCAGGACCCAGATACGGCTGATGTCGCGCGGATCGCGCCGGATCAGAAAGGACGGCCAGCGTTCACGCCGCGCAATCCACGGCTTGAGCGCATCGGCGTAGTAGTGGATGTGGTCGATGACAAAGCCGGTGCGGGTCAGCGTGCGCCGGAGGATCGGCAGAAAATCGACCAGGAACGAAGTAGCGCGTGTGACGACGGCCGGTACGCCGACACGCGCCACGGCCTCGGCCCAGCGCGCGGCCGGCGGTTGGAGCAGGCCGTTGTGCACCGAACCGTGGTAGGTGCCGACCGCCAATGTGAGCCAGCGCTCTAGCTCGCGCAGCGTCAGGGCGGCCTTGTTTTCGGAATCGTAGTCGCCGCGCTGGTCAGGGTTGGAGAAGGTCGTTCCCGGCAGTTCGTCGTGAATCATCTGCATCGCCGTGCCGATGATCCGTTCCACGATGCCGCCATAGTGCGGCTGTCCCAGCGGGCGATAGTCCAGCCGGATGCCATGCTGCTCGCAACCCCGGCGCAGGGCCTCGCTCTTGAACTCGGCCGCGTTGTCTAGGTAGAGCAGCAAGGGCTTGCCGCTCATCTGCCAATCCATTTCCACGTTCAGTCCTTCCAGCCAAGGGCGCTTGTCGCAGGCGACATGCACGAGGCACAGGCCAACCGAAACGGCAGACGGCGCTTCCAGCGTGACGACCATGCCGAGCACGCAGCGGGTGAACACGTCGATGGCGAGGGTCAGGTACGGGCGGCCAATAGGTTGCCGGTCGCGGTCATCGACCACGATCAGGTCGATGACCGTATGGTCTATCTGCACCTGCTCCAGCGGCGCGGTCACGGCAGGAGGCTCGCCGCCCACACCTTGTAGGTCACGAGCGGCATCCTGGCCTTCCCGCCGGCGGATGACCTTGCGCGGGTCAAGGCTAGCGATCCGTAAGGCCACGGTATTGCGCGCCGGCACTCGCAGTTTTTGAGCCTTGCACACCTGAGTGACTTCGCGGTGAAAGGCCGCTAGGCTGCGCTTCTGCTTGGTCAGGAACCGCTTTTGCAGTAGCTCGTGGATGACGCGCTCGACCGGTTCCGGCAAGCGCCCCTTACCTTTACCTCCACCGGACTGGCCGGGCACCAGATCCGTCACGAGGCCGCTGCCTTGCCGGGCACGCCGGATCAGAACGTATACCTGGCGCCGAGACAAGCCCAGCGCCTGAGCCGCCATATCGGCCGCTTCGTGCCCGACCGTCTCCGACTGCGCCAACGGACTGATGATCTCCGCACGACGGCGCGCACGCTCCCAAGCCTCATCAGGCAGAGTGGCCACGCCTTGTTCTGGAATCCGTGGGGTGTCCGTCGCCATGCTCACCTCGCTTTGGTGCACACGAGTATTGAGCATAGTCGAGATTGGTGCAGATCACTTCTGATATTGAACTGTCAGGAGCTGGCTGCACAACAGCCATTACGCCCAATCAACTGGTGCAGTCGTCTTCTGAAAATGACAGCCGAGCTGGCCGGGTACAGTGCGGCCCAGGTGAAACGGATATGGGCCGAGGTCAGCCAGGCCGAAGCGAAGCAGCACGGCGCGTTCGTGGAGGACGCATTGACGGAAGCCGATGCCCTGGCCGCTGTCGGCCAGGATGAGCGCCAGGAGGAAAGGGCATGAAGAAGCCGAACCAAGACGACGAGCCGTTTTTCATCACCGAGGAGATTGCGGCCGAAATGATCGCCGGCGGCTATGAGTTCGAGCTGCCGCCCATTCCTTGCACCATCCGCCTACGCGACGTGCTGGAGCGCATGACCGATGCTGAGCTAGCATTGCAGCCGGGCGAGATCGCCGACCAGGAGCGTGAACGCTGCCGGCGCAAGCCGTGTTCAACCTCATGATCTGGTCATGGTATTTTTCATGGCACTGAGCCTGATAGTTCTTGCAAATTGTTGTCACTAAAGGGTTTTGTGTGCTTGTTTACAATCGAGTGGGAGTGACGGGCACTGGCTGGCAATGTCTAGCAACGGCAGGCATTTCGGCTGAGGGTAAAAGAACTTTCCGCTAAGCGATAGACTGTATGTAAACACAGTATTGCAAGGACGCGGAACATGC
>NZ_VPCD01000044.1:0-5133 GCF_013418345.1 Acinetobacter sp. YH12144
GTCACCACGTCGAAAAACAAAATCACCAGATTCTCCGCCTCTGACAGGCAACCAGTCAGAATGCGATTCACCAAAAAAAATATTAGTTCGATTCAATGGAGGTTCCTTCAGTTTTCTGATGAAGCGCGGAGGTGGCTCAACCTGCGAAAAGAAACGAGTTGCTACGTAAGTCCGAGAACATGCTTTCCATGGTCTCTGAGCTCGCCTTTGGGACCGACATATCGGTAGAGAGTGACGCGCTCGATGCCGAGTTCCTTGCAGAGATCGGAAACTGAAGTATCGCGCTGGGCCATGGCGGCTTGCGCGAGACGCACCTGAGCTTTGGTGAGCGCGAATTTTCGTCCGCCCTTGCGACCGCGCGCTCTCGCGGAGGCGAGACCCGCCATGGTGCGCTCTCGGATCAGATCCCGCTCGAACTCGGCCAAGGTGGCGAAGATTCCGAACACCATGCGACCGGACGCAGTCGTGGTGTCGATCTGAGCGCCCTTTCCAGTCAGAACCCGCAGGCCGATCTTGCGGTCTGACAGCTCCTTCACCGTGTTGACCAGATGGGCAAGCGATCGTCCGAGGCGATCGAGCTTCCAGACCACCAGCACATCGCCGTCACGCAATGACTTGAGGCAGGCAGTCAAGCCAGGGCGATCATCACGACCGCCGGAAGCAAGATCATCATAGATATTGTACCGTTCGACACCTGCGGCGCGCAAGGCGTCGTGCTGCAGGTCGAGAGACTGCGAGCCATCGGCTTTGGAGACGCGGGCATATCCGATCAGCATGTATCACAAACGTTGGTTTGAGGCGGCGCTTCGGCCACGATTGCATTGACCTCTGGAAATGTATCTCAACCAGCTTCATAAACAAAGCGTCTTGAACGCTATCAGATTTTGAAAAAGGAACATGTATGCCGCGTCGCGTCACTCTAACCGATCGGCAGAAAGACGCGCTGTTGCGCTTGCCGACTTCACAGACGGATTTGCTCAAGCACTATACGCTGAGTGATGAAGACCTTGGGCATATCAGGCTGCGTCGGCGCGCTCACAACAGGTTCGGCTTCGCCCTGCAATTGTGTGTCCTGCGCTATCCCGGCCGGGTGCTGGTTCCAGGCGAACTGATCCCTGCAGAGGTCATCGAATTTATCGGAGCGCAGCTTGGCCTGGGTGCCGACGATCTCGTAGACTATGCTGCCCGCGAGGAAACACGGCACGAGCATCTTGCCGAGTTACGGGGGCTCTACGGCTTCCGCACCTTCTCCGGACGTGGTGCGAGCGAGCTGAAGGAATGGTTGTTCCGAGAAGCCGAGATGGCGGTGTCGAACGAGGATATCGCCCGTCGCTTCGTAGCCGAGTGCCGACGCACCCGCACTGTCCTTCCCGCGACATCCACGATCGAGCGGCTTTGTGCCGCGGCTCTCGTCGATGCCGAGCGACGCATCGAGACGAGGATCGCCAGTCGGCTGCCTATGTCGATCCGAGAACAGTTGCTGGCATTGCTCGAGGAGACGGCTGATGATCGGGTGACCCGTTTTGTGTGGCTGCGCCAGTTCGAGCCTGGCTCGAACTCTTCGTCGGCCAACCGGCTGCTCGACCGGCTCGAATATCTGCAACGCATCGATCTCCCCGAGGATCTGCTTGCCGGCGTTCCTGCCCATCGGGTGACTCGTCTGCGCAGGCAGGGTGAACGGTATTATGCCGACGGCATGCGCGATCTCCCGGAGGACAGGCGGCTTGCGATCTTGGCTGTTTGCGTCTCGGAATGGCAGGCGATGTTGGCCGACGCAGTGGTCGAAACCCACGACCGGATCGTCGGCCGTCTCTACCGTGCTTCGGAGCGTATTTGCCATGCAAAGGTCGCAGACGAAGCGGGGGTGGTGCGTGACACCCTGAAATCCTTCGCCGAGATCGGGGGCGCCCTGGTCGATGCACAGGATGATGGCCAGCCGCTGGGCGATGTCATCGCGAGGGCACTGTTGCAAAGTTAGCGATGAGGCAGCCTTTTGTCTTATTCAAAGGCCTTACATTTCAAAAACTCTGCTTACCAGGCGCATTTCGCCCAGGGGATCACCATAATAAAATGCTGAGGCCTGGCCTTTGCGTAGTGCACGCATCACCTCAATACCTTTGATGGTGGCGTAAGCCGTCTTCATGGATTTAAATCCCAGCGTGGCGCCGATTATCCGTTTCAGTTTGCCATGATCGCATTCAATCACGTTGTTCCGGTACTTAATCTGTCGGTGTTCAACGTCAGACGGGCACCGGCCTTCGCGTTTGAGCAGAGCAAGCGCGCGACCATAGGCGGGCGCTTTATCCGTGTTGATGAATCGCGGGATCTGCCACTTCTTCACGTTGTTGAGGATTTTACCCAGAAACCGGTATGCAGCTTTGCTGTTACGACGGGAGGAGAGATAAAAATCGACAGTGCGGCCCCGGCTGTCGACGGCCCGGTACAGATACGCCCAGCGGCCATTGACCTTCACGTAGGTTTCATCCATGTGCCACGGGCAAAGATCGGAAGGGTTACGCCAGTACCAGCGCAGCCGTTTTTCCATTTCAGGCGCATAACGCTGAACCCAGCGGTAAATCGTGGAGTGATCGACATTCACTCCGCGTTCAGCCAGCATCTCCTGCAGCTCACGGTAACTGATGCCGTATTTGCAGTACCAGCGTACGGCCCACAGAATGATGTCACGCTGAAAATGCCGGCCTTTGAATGGGTTCATGTGCAGCTCCATCAGCAAAAGGGGATGATAAGTTTATCACCACCGACTATTTGCAACAGTGCCGATAAAAATATATCATCATGAACAATAAAACTGTCTGCTTACATAAACAGTAATACAAGGGGTGTTATGAGCCATATTCAACGGGAAACGTCTTGCTCGAGGCCGCGATTAAATTCCAACCTGGATGCTGATTTATATGGGTATAGATGGGCTCGCGATAATGTCGGGCAATCAGGTGCGACAATCTATCGATTGTATGGGAAGCCCGATGCGCCAGAGTTGTTTCTGAAACATGGCAAAGGTAGCGTTGCCAATGATGTTACAGATGAGATGGTCAGACTAAACTGGCTGACGGCATTTATGCCTCTTCCGACCATCAAGCATTTTATCCGTACTCCTGATGATGCATGGTTACTCACCACTGCGATCCCCGGGAAAACAGCATTCCAGGTATTAGAAGAATATCCTGATTCAGGTGAAAATATTGTTGATGCGCTGGCAGCGTTCCTGCGCCGGTTGCATTCGATTCCTGTTTGTAATTGTCCTTTTAACAGCGATCGCGCATTTCGTCTCGCTCAGGCGCAATCACGAATGAATAACGGTTTGGTTGATGCGAGTGATTTTGATGACGAGCGTAATGGCTGGCCTGTTGAACAAGTCTGGAAAGAAATGCATAAGCTTTTGCCATTCTCACCGGATTCAGTCGTCACTCATGGTGATTTCTCACTTGATAACCTTATTTTTGACGAGGGGAAATTAATAGGTTGTATTGATGTTGGACGAGTCGGAATCGCAGACCGATACCAGGATCTTGCCATCCTATGGAACTGCCTCGGTGAGTTTTCTCCTTCATTACAGAAACGGCTTTTTCAAAAATATGGTATTGATAATCCTGATATGAATAAATTGCAGTTTCATTTGATGCTCGATGAGTTTTTCTAATCAGAATTGGTTAATTGGTTGTAACACTGGCAGAGCATTACGCTGACTTGACGGGACGGCGCTTCCCTACCCTCATGGCCGCCTCCCAGGAATCGACCCAGGTGCTTATCGTGGACATAATCCTTTACTCATAAATTTATCTTATTCCATTATTGTACCTGTCACGCAAAACTTGCAGAAAAGCCATAAACGCAGGAGAATCCTGTCGGCGGTGAGGATAATAAATATGGTAGCCGTCAAAATATGGACACCACTCGGTCAGAACAGCAATCAGCTTGCCGCTTTTGATATATCCATCTGCAACATACTCGGGAATATAGGCAATCCCCAGCCCGTCTAATGCTGCATCGAGCTGATGAATCGTGCTGTTCGCAATATATTGCCCTTTGACTTTCAGACTGAATTTCTGAGCATCTTTCTCGAATTCCCAGGCGTACAATCCACTCGTATCAGAATAGCGGACGTTAATGCAGTTGTGGTTCAAAAGATCCTGCGGCTTCCTGGGCTTAGCATAACGCTTAAAATGGCACTGTTGCAAAGTTAGCGATGAGGCAGCCTTTTGTCTTATTCAAAGGCCTTACATTTCAAAAACTCTGCTTACCAGGCGCATTTCGCCCAGGGGATCACCATAATAAAATGCTGAGGCCTGGCCTTTGCGTAGTGCACGCATCACCTCAATACCTTTGATGGTGGCGTAAGCCGTCTTCATGGATTTAAATCCCAGCGTGGCGCCGATTATCCGTTTCAGTTTGCCATGATCGCATTCAATCACGTTGTTCCGGTACTTAATCTGTCGGTGTTCAACGTCAGACGGGCACCGGCCTTCGCGTTTGAGCAGAGCAAGCGCGCGACCATAGGCGGGCGCTTTATCCGTGTTGATGAATCGCGGGATCTGCCACTTCTTCACGTTGTTGAGGATTTTACCCAGAAACCGGTATGCAGCTTTGCTGTTACGACGGGAGGAGAGATAAAAATCGACAGTGCGGCCCCGGCTGTCGACGGCCCGGTACAGATACGCCCAGCGGCCATTGACCTTCACGTAGGTTTCATCCATGTGCCACGGGCAAAGATCGGAAGGGTTACGCCAGTACCAGCGCAGCCGTTTTTCCATTTCAGGCGCATAACGCTGAACCCAGCGGTAAATCGTGGAGTGATCGACATTCACTCCGCGTTCAGCCAGCATCTCCTGCAGCTCACGGTAACTGATGCCGTATTTGCAGTACCAGCGTACGGCCCACAGAATGATGTCACGCTGAAAATGCCGGCCTTTGAATGGGTTCATGTGCAGCTCCATCAGCAAAAGGGGATGATAAGTTTATCACCACCGACTATTTGCAACAGTGCCGTTCAGGCAGTACTTCATCAACCAGCAAGGCGGCACTTTCGGCCATCCGCCGCGCCCCACAGCTCGGGCAGAAACCGCGACGCTTACAGCTGAAAGCGACCAGGTGCTCGGCGTGGCAAGACTCGCA
>NZ_VPCD01000045.1:0-5106 GCF_013418345.1 Acinetobacter sp. YH12144
TATGGCTCTATTTCCTGGCTTATGTTATTGGCTATTTCTGATTAACCTAAAAGATAAGAAATCAAAGAATATTGAATAAACCATTGCATAGAGATTCTTAAATTTCCCTAAAATTAACATAATACACCTTATACGAAATGCGTTATAATTATCCTTATAATTCAACGCTGTAGTTCCTAGTTGATAGCCCGAGTTTCCATGACCGGGCTTTTTTTATGATTTTTCACGTTCCACGCCTATTATTTAAGCAATGTTTCACGATTTTGATTAGCTCAATTGAATAATCAGGATGACTGGTCTTTTTCTTTTTGGCGTTTATCCAGCTCTTTTTTCAGCTCCTTTTTATCCTGGTACGATGCGATCAGCATGATCGGGATCAACAGTGGGGCCACAATAATGCCTAGGGCAATGTCTTTCAGTTTCGGCATGATCTTTCTCCCTTAGTCATTATCAAAAACAGCATTCAGTACACGGCCAAATAAGCCACGTTTTTTCTTTGTCTCATAATGCGTATTTGGTACGTGTTTTGGTGTTTCATTAGGGCGTGTCACCAATGTCTCATGGGATGTTTTAATTTCACTATCTCTATTATTATCAATAGTTTCACTTATTCCATTATTGTTGTCGCATGGTGCATCATTGGAATGTGTCACTGGTGTATCATGAGACATTTTTTCTTCAGACTCTTTATGCCCTAATAGCAATTGAAAGCGGTCTATTTGATCTAAATAGCGTTTCTCACGATCTTTGTATGACTCAATTTCCTTTTTCATAAAATCAACAAGCTGACGTAAATCAGCATCATCTTTAGACTGATCCACTTCTTGTTTTTGTTCATGCTTTTTGATCGGCTCTCCAAAGCATCGGATGACTTCTGCAATATCAAAAAGACCATCAGCGCTTCGAGATATACGCCCTTCTTTTATGGCCCTATATAGCGTAGAACGACTGACGTTAAAGCGGTTAGATACTTCACTTAGTGATAATTTAGCCATTTACTAAATCCTTTTATTTAATGGCATATATCCCACTTTTTTTAGGTATGGATATAGTTCTTTGATTTTTTCAGGATCGTGAAGCATCTCAGCAATACGAATAGCAAATTGTGGATAGCTTTCAGTTCCCTGGGAATACCGACCCATTTCCGGTAGCTCTGAAAGTTTATTGGCAAACATGTGGCGTTGTGCATCGGTCATTTGGGTAAAGAGATCTACCGTGTTTGGATCTCTTTCTGAAGGTATCGAATCAATTTTTTTATGCTTAAAAGTGAATGATAAGCCTGAGATAGATCTTCCTGTTTTGTACTGTTCGTATTTTACATGTATATCAGTCAGCTCATTGATTTGCTTTATGGCTGGTTCTAAAACACGACTTTTAAAATTAACCATTTTTTGATATTCATTCATCTCAAGTCCTAATTTTTCTCTGAACTCAGATAAAGAAATAACAGGTGTTTTTCCTACGTCTCTCCAAGCAATTAGAAACTCATATAGACGAATAGCATATTTGCTAGTTAGTTGCGCAACCTGTTTAAGTTGATAGCTCGTAAAGTGCTTTTCCAATCTTGTAATAAGAGGAACAACATCTGGTGCAAAGGTAACTTCTAATGTAGCAAGGTCATCAACATATGCAATTCGGCTAACCCAGCGGGATTTGACTACAATTTCTTTGTTTGTATCTTTATGAATTTCCTTAAAAGAGAACTTTCTTTCAAAAAGATTATTAACTGCATTTTTTAGAGCGTTATACGCAGCTTCTTTGGTGACATCAAAGCGAGAAGCATAATCAGAAGCATGGATTTCTAATTTACTGTCGGATGAGATCCCTTGGCCTGTTTCTCTTGCTCTTATTATTGATAAAAGGATAAGCCGTTGCTCGGTTACTTCGAGATTATAACTGGCATTAATTAAGGCATTATCTTTTACTACTAAGTCATTTTTCATAAGACTGCATAGGTTATAAGTGTTATTAAGACTACATTAGCATTCGATGTAATCAAATGCAAAGAAATTGTAGTCTTATGACAAAGAAATTGTAGTCTTATGACAAAGAAATTGTAGTCTTATGACAAAGAAATTGTAGTCTTATCCACCTTGAAAGCCTTGCAAACAAAGGTTTTCAGAGAGTCTAAAAGCATTAAAAACTTTAAAAATAATTAAAAGCCCAGGAAAGGAAAAATTGCCCTTGGTTTTCGCTGCGCTCAAACTCTATTGAATCTCGCTTTCGCTCGATTCGTTGGGGCAATTTTTTGGCTCATTGGGTTGTGACTTTAAAAAAAAGCAAAAGCAGCTCGGAATTCGCTTCGCTCATGAGCTTTTTACTCGCTTCGCTCGACATAAAGCCATCGTAATCAGTTCGCACCCATTCGGGATGCTCTGATTCTGAGTTCTTGATACACAGGGGAGCCTGTAATCAGGGAAAAACAGGTGAAAAAATTTAGATCCCTGTAGTTCGCTCGTAGACACTCGCTAAATGCTCTCATTTGCGATTTAAGAGTTTTTTCTTAACTCAACTATAAATCTACTGTGGTTTAGCAAAACATCGCTAAAAACCCTATTTTTTTGCGTTTAAACAGCATTCACCAAGGTCGGTAATCGTTGTTATTTTCATTTTCTGGTTTTTTAGGCTCATTTTTCTGCTGTTTTTCCAATTCTTGGCGTTTTAAAAATGCCAAATGTTCTCGTTCGTGTCTTTCTTGTTCATAGCGTTGTTCTTTTTGCTCTCGTTCTTTACGTAATTGCTCTCTAAATTCACTTTCTCTGCGATCATTTTCAATTCTTCGTTGGCGATCTACTTCCGCTTGGCGTACTTGCTGCATTCTTTCTTGTTCAATTTTGAGATCATCTGCCCGTTTTGCTTTAAGGAGGGGACTCATATCATCATTAAAATCATGTAGGGTATCGAATGAATGAACGTACTCTCGTTTTAGCTTCTGCCAAAACGTGGGTTTTATCGTTGGTCGTTCAATCCCATTATTTTCCAGTATCTCTGAGCATTGACCTAAGCGTTGGACGACATTCTCAATATCGTATTCTTTAGCAAGTTGTTCGACCTCGGTTGCGTATTCTCTCCAGTTCTCATTTTTTGCCTGTTCTACTGATTTTTCAGTCGCATAAAAATCAGGTTTTTTTATATCTCTGTAAGTATGATGATAAGAGTCATAAAACAAATTATTGCTATGTAGGTAAAAATCGCTTTTGTTTTCTGCTAACCATCGTTTTGTCTTGGTGAGATTTGATTCAATCTGCTTTTGATTATCAGCAGCATTGCTTTGAATGGTGTAAAACTGATTGGCAAATTCTGCATAAATATCTTGGCACCGGATGAAGTCATCATATGCGTTGTCGATCTGTTGAACCTGTTGTTCTTGCAGGCGTTCTTCTTCTAGGTTGAGATTTACTAATTCTGCTAAAAGCTCTTTTTCTTCTGCTTCGGTTAACTGAAGTTCGTTTTCCAGCTGGGTAATCTGATCTTCTAATCGACTTGGAACAATAATTTCTTGATCAAGGCCCTTGATGATCTGTTGGTATTCTCGTGCAGCATCTAAATTTTTGGCTTTGATTGCATCATTTTCAAGTGCAATTCTTGGCAGCACAATTTCAGTGTTACGTTCTTCAAGCGGTCTTTTTTGTTCCTCGTCATATTGTCTGCGAAGTGCTGTAGCTTCATGCCCTTCATGATGAGTGGGTTCAAGAAAGTCTAAGCCCTGATCCTTGTAACTCCGGTGGTCGATGCGTTCGTCTAGTCCGGCATTTTCCAATACTGTGTTTACAACATTGGCAAAAGTTGCTCGGCTGTCCTTCAGGATCTCGGGACCATGGTCGTTGAAGATTCTTTGTTTCTTTCCTAATTCGCCTTTTTCATTGATGAGTCTGGTCGTGAACATCATGTGTACGTGATAGTTTTTATTATTGGTTTCATCGTTATGTTCATGTGGTGCATGGATGCAGGCATCGACAATAACATTGTGCTTGTTCACAAAGTCTCGGCAAAAGTCATCAACGATTTTTATGCGTTCTGCATCTGTTAATTCATGTGGTAAAGCACAGATATATTCTTTGGCGAGTCGTGCATTGGCTTTCATTGAGCCATTGGCATTGAATTCTTTTTTTTCTACTGTATTCCAAAGTGTTTGACGGTCTAAAAGTTTTGTATTGGTATGTTCTGGTGCATAAATATTTTTGTATGCAAGTCCCTTTTTTTTAGTGTAGTCCTGAGTCTTTCCAAAAGTCAGATCCTCTAATTTTTCACAGGCACGATAAGCAGCACAAGCAACGGCTGAACGTCCGTCACTTCGTGAGATGTTGCTTTCATTCAAATGAAAAATTGCCACTTTAAAAACCTAAATTTCTGCATACCGTGGTTTTGATTTTTGCAACTTTGAAAAAGTTGCTGACCATGCTAAAGCGAGGTCATGGGGTACAGGGGTTTCCCCTGTCGCAACGTCCACTTTTGAATGAAATGATAAAAGTGGGTAAGTGCGCCCTTCGTTTCACTCCGGGAAAACTTCGCTTCGCTACGTTTGATATTGCTCGCTTTGTTTTTTGACTCTATGATGATGTTTGGTTATTGATCATCACGGTTTAATACTATGTCAGATATTCAAGAAAAGAAAGATGCAGTTTTAAAGAAGCTCACTAAAGCACAGCAGAAGAAGTTATCTCTACAAGAGCAAATTGAGTATTTGAAAAAAGAACAAGAGCAGATCTTAGAACAGGCAAAACAGAAACAGAATGAGCTTAAACTTAAGCAGCAAAAACTTTTAAGTGAAGCCAAAGCTCAAGAACGGAAAAATGAAACTAGACGGAAAATTTTGCTTGGCGCTTGGGTTTTGAATAAATTTAAGAATGATGAATCTTTTAAACATCAATGGGCTGATTTTGAGCAGTTTTTAAGTGCGGAAAGTAAGACAGAAGAAAATAGACAGAAAGATAAAGAGCTTTTTAATGATCTTTTTAAGGGATAAGTTCTAAATTTCATATAAGAGATTTTATGTTAAATAAAGGTTAACTACTATGAAATGCTAATGTTTGTATTACAGGAGAGGTAGCTCAATTTGTTTGAACAACTAAAAGCTTATTTAAAGTTGAAATTGGCGTAAAATAT
>NZ_VPCD01000046.1:0-4586 GCF_013418345.1 Acinetobacter sp. YH12144
GCATGTTCCGCGTCCTTGCAATACTGTGTTTACATACAGTCTATCGCTTAGCGGAAAGTTCTTTTACCCTCAGCCGAAATGCCTGCCGTTGCTAGACATTGCCAGCCAGTGCCCGTCACTCCCACTCAAATGTTAATAGGCCGCCTCTATGAAGGGGGCTGTTTTCGGGGTCGATTTCCAGGGGTTCATTGACACTTGAGGGGCGGGCTATGCCTTCCCTCTTGGCGTCCAATCCGCCCCTTGGGGCGTCAAATCAAGTCCGCTTTGTTCGGGCTGGGGTTGAAGTTGAAGCTGGGAATCTCCCCCGGCTTATGGCTGGCTGATGGTACTGGTTTGGGTGTCGCTGGGGTGGCTTTCTTGGGGGCCGGTTGGGAGGATGCCGGCGGTCTTGCGGTGGCCTTTTCAGGCTCGCCTGGCGACCGAATCAGACTGTTCACATAGCTGATAAAAGCATCATATCCGAAGCTGATTTTCCCTTCATCGTGCAGCGTTTTCCAGATGGCTTTTACCGGCCAGCCATCGGTCAAAGCCTCTTTTATGTCGTCGCGCTGGGCCAGGAAAGCCGCCCGATTCTGTCCTGAACGGGTGGGCTTTTGGGTCTGCATTTGCGCTGCAATGCGCTCTGTAAGCCGTTTAGTCATGCCGATTCTACCGCCTTTTATATGTCGATTTATCCGCGATTTAATGCCGATTCTATCGCTATTAAAGCGATTGTAAGGCGACTAAAGCCAGATTGCACGCCTTATGCGTGGAATCGGCTTGTGTTTGTCGATAAAACGGGTTATAGCCGGTAAATGGTAGTGATGTTAAAGTGGTGGTGAAGCGGGCAGGATGTGTGAAGTAGGCCCACCATGCAAGCATGGTGTTCCTCTTCACTTCCCCTTATTCGCACCTGCGGCGCTCAACGGGAATCCTGCCCTGCGGGGCCATCGGCGGACGCCGGAATAAGAGAACCAGGAGGACGCCAAAGATGGAGGCGACAGAGCAGAAGGTAACGAGAAAAAGCAGCACGCCGATCAAGGTGTATTGCCTGCCGGAAGAGCGGGCCGCCATTGAGGCCAACGCACAAGCGGCTGGCTTGAGTACGTCTGCTTTTTTGCTGGCCGTGGGGCAGGGTTACGCCGTCCAGGGCGTGACCGATTACGAGAACGTGCGCGAGCTGGTGCGGGTCAATGGCGACCTGGGCCGCCTCGGTGGTCTGCTGAAATTGTGGCTGACCGACGATGCCCGAACGGCCCGGTTCAGCGCTGAAACTGTCTTGGGCCTGCTGGCCCGGATTGAGGCCAACCAGGACGAAATGAGCCGATTGATGGAATCTATTGTGCGACCCAGGGCAGCATCATGATTGCCAAGCATGTTGCCATGCGTTCCCTGGGCAAATCAGACTTTGCCGACCTGGCTAAATACATCACCGACGCACAGAGCAAAGACCACCGGCTGGGCCATGTTCAGGTCACGAATTGCGAGGCGCATTCAGTGCGCGATGCCATCACCGAAGTGCTGGCCACCCAGCACATGAACACCAGGGCCAAGGGCGATAAGACCTATCACCTGATTGTCAGTTTTCGCGCCGGCGAGAATCCCGATGCCGACACCTTGAAGGCGATAGAGGAACGGATTTGCCAAGGGCTAGGGTTTGGTGAGCATCAGCGTATCAGCGCCGTGCATAACGACACCGACAACCTGCACATCCACATTGCCATCAACAAGATTCACCCGACCAGGCACACGATGCACGAACCGTACTATCCGCACCTGGCGCTGGCCGACTTGTGCGAGACGCTGGAACGGGACTATGGCCTGGAGGCAGACAATCACCGGCCGCAGCAGCGCGGGGCGGCATCGAGGGCCGCCGACATGGAGCGCCATGCCGGCGTGGAAAGTCTGGTGGGCTGGATCAAGCGCGAATGCCTGGACGACATTAAAGCCGCGCAGTCCTGGACGGAGCTGCACCAGGTCATGCGTGATAACGGCCTGGAGATTACGCCAAGGGGTAACGGGTTGGTGATCCGGGCCGATGACGGCACGATGGTCAAGCCCAGCACCCTGTCCCGCGATCTGTCCAAGCCTGCCCTGGAAAAGCGGCTGGGAGCCTTTGAGGCGTCACCGGATCAGCAGGAGAAGCCGCCCAGGCGGCAGTATCAAAAGAAGCCGGTACGGTCACGCGCTGACACCACCGAGCTTTATGCCAGGTACAAAGTTTTTTATCGCCAACTTATCAATGATAAATAAAAGTCACATCTATGTCAAAATCACTTATAACCGCACTCATTGTTGTCGCGCTTGATGCGATTGGTTTGGGATTAATCATGCCGGTGGTTCCGGCTTTATTAAATGAATTTGTACCGGCAGAGCAAACAGCATTTCACTATGGTGTTTTTTTATCGCTTTATGCGTTTATGCAGGTCTTTTGCGCGCCCGTTTTAGGGCGGTTATCTGACCGCTATGGACGGCGGATTATTTTGCTGGTTTCATTTTTAGGTGCCACGATTGATTATAGCATAATGGCGGCAGCGCCTGTTTTATGGGTGCTTTATATCGGCCGGATTATCTCAGGTGTTACCGGAGCAACTGGTGCAATCGCGGCATCAATTATCGCTGATACAACTAAACAGGAAGAACGTGCGCGTTGGTTTGGTTTTATGGGGGCGTGTTTTGGTGCAGGTATGATTGCAGGGCCTGCTATTGGCGGTGTTCTTAGTGATATATCTGTGCATGCGCCCTTTGTGGCAGGGGCTCTTCTCAATGCAATTGCCTTTTGTTTGGTGGCTTTCTTGTTGCCCAAAACGCCGTCACAACCGCCTGAAGGACAGCCAGCCAAAATCAATTTGTTTGAAGGCTTTCGCTTCAATTTTGCAGTTCAGGGACTTGCCAGCTTTTTTGCGTTGTTTTTTCTTATGCAGCTGATTGGGCAGGCGCCCGCCGCTTTGTGGGTGATTTATGGCGAACAGCGCTTGAATTGGGATATTGGCACAGCAGGTGTGTCGCTGGCCGTTTTTGGTGCAGCACATACATTCGTACAAGCTGTTTTAACCGGCACTCTTTCAAAGCGACTGGGTGACCGCGGTGTGTTGCTGCTTGGAATGGGCGCTGATATGTGCGGGTTTTTATTGCTGGCTTTTATCACGCAAAGCTGGATGGCGGTATTCTCAGGAACGGGTCCTATACCAGGAGCAATTCAAGAATTGCAACAGCAGATTTTTACTGAATGGTTACCAACTTCAGGTTTTGAATATGCTGAATTGCCAGATATCGAATTATATTTAGATGCTAATCCTCAGAATGCACAGTTCCAAATATGGCTCCCGATTCGTGCAAAATAAAAAAGTTGTGGCAAGTTTTTTGCCACAACTTTTTTTGAATAAAATGACTCTTAGTATTTTATAACTGACAATCAGCATATTAGATACTATAGTTGTTGTTGGCCTTTTAATTTGTTATAATCATATTGAGAGTAATTAGGAAAAAAGGAGCGTGGACAGATGACTAGAACGTGGTTTATTACTGGTGGAAGTAAAGGAATTGGTTTTGAGACAGTAAAATTAGTATTAGAAAATGGCGACCAAGTCATTTCTTTTTCTAGAACAGAAGGAAAACTCAGCAGGTTAAAAACAGAATATGGATCTTCTTTGCTGATCTGTTTAGGCGATATTGAAGAACGAGACATGGTAGTAGCCGCTGCTGCTAAGGGAGCAGAAAAATTTAATGGCATCGATATTGCTTTGAGTAATGCGGGAATGATGCTTGGAGGAATGATTGAGGAGACAACAGAAGAAGAGGCGCGTCAGATAATGAATGTAAACTTTTTCGGTTCTCTTTGGACGGCTCAAGCGGTTTCTCCTTTTTTGCGAGACAAATCAGGTCGTTTTATCCAAATGAGTAGTATCGGGGGCATCATGTCTTGGATGACTTCAGGTCTATACAGTGCTAGTAAATTTGCGGTAGAAGGATTGACGGAAGCTTTAGCACAGGAACTGGCTCCTTTTGGTGTTCATGTGACTATTGTTGAACCAGGAGGTTATTGGACAGATCTTTACAAGAAACTGCATAATAGTAAACGCTTGCCGGATTATCAAGAACTGCATCAACAAATGGATGCCTTCGCAAAAGAACAGGAGGGTCAGGCGACAGATAGTGACCCTATATTAGCAGCAAAGACAATCTTAAAACTTGCGGCATTGCCTGAACCACCACTACGTCTAATATTAAGTGATTCTCTTTTTGATGGGGTGATCGAAGCAACGGAAAATAAAATCGCCGGGTGGAAAGCAGAGGAGAGCCTCAGTCGGGAATCAGAAAAATTGATTCCAATGCCTGAAGGGTATTTAGCTGATAAGTAGATGACGACAGGAAAGTGACAATAAAAAATGAAAGAAATCATTGAAGAAATTCAAGCATACAAACCTTTTACACAGCAAGAAGCAAATGATCAAAAACTTTTTCTAAAACAAATACAATTTACGTATAGGAAGAATAAACGCCCTTTTCACCCAAGTCCAACAGCTTTGGACCGCAGTTGACTCTTTCGACACCCCTGCGATGCAACCCAATCCGGCTGACGGGGAGCCAGCAACGCTGAAAATTTA
>NZ_VPCD01000047.1:0-4092 GCF_013418345.1 Acinetobacter sp. YH12144
ACTCTATTGCTGTTCGCTATCGCTCACAGCTTTGGGGCAGTTTTTGGCTATTCCTGTTTGAGATACCAATGCAGCAAAAGCAACTATGAATTCGCTTCGCTCATAAATTTTTACACTCGCTGCGCTCGTCATGAAGCCAATTCATACAGTCGCTTTGCTCGGCTAATCTCGTTTAAGTGCGAAAGGGAGCTTGTAATCAGAGGGGGGAATAAGCGAATTTTCATTGTGTCGCTCGTAGACACTCGCTAAATACGCACTATTTGCGTTCTAAGAGCATTTTTTATTTCAATTATAATTTTATTCAGGAAAGATCAAACAGGGCTAAAAACCCCGTTTTTTTACGTTCTAGAGCATTTTAAAATGGTGGTGGTGAGTCGTAATCTTTATTTTGATTAAAAATAGACTCTCTAAGATTATTTAACTCATTAAAGTAATACTGCTGATACATTTCAAAGTTATTGTATTCACGCAGTTCATTGACTTCGTTGATCGCTCGCTCACGTTCTGCAAGCTTTGCTTGATATGCAACATTTTTATCTTTGTCTTTAAACGTCAGGTTAGGGTCAAGGCGTAGCAATGACTTGGGGATTATTGGTACTGGCTTTAAATTTGTGCCGTGAATCTTATTGTAATCTTCGTGATGTAGGCATGACACAGAGCTTGGCACCTCGACATCAGTGCCCTTTATTTTTACTATTTTTGTCGGTGCATACTTCTCCAGGTGCTCATTAATAATAACTTCTGTATCGACACGCATTTCATTGATGATAGTTTTGCCTTTGCCACGTACATCTGGTGTGATCTTTTGGGCACCACCGTTGGCAGGGTCTTTGTCGTTATAGCGACTGAAAAACTGTTCAGCAGTTCTATTATGCTCATCAACTGAACGCTCACAATACATAATGTGCAGATGCGGCTGATCTTGTCCGCCGATCTCTCCTGTGTGGTTGTGGATCGCGGCGGTATATGGAAAGTTAAACTCATCAGTGAATTGTTTAATCAATGCTTCTGCAAGTTCGATTCGTTGCTGAACAGTTAGCTCTTTCGGTAATGCGATAACTTGACTTGCAGCAGTGCGCGCATTCTTTCGTTCGTAATTATGAGCAGCTTCCCAAAACAGGTCAGGACGCTTTTCGGCAAAGCTGGGCATGTTGCCGGATTTCACAAACTCAACTTTTTCATGCACGTTATCTTTGTGATTTTTATAGTGAGCAGTTCGAGTAATGTAGTGAAAACGGTTTTTGCATGATGCCGCTTTTTTGACTTTTGTTGCTCCGGATTTGGCTTTAATTTTGGTTGTGCCTTTGCCGGTGTACGCATAATCAAAGTAGTACATTTTTCGATAACTCCATTTTGAATATACCGGTTTTGCTTTTGCCCACGGCAGTGCGAGAAGGAGAGTTTCTAATTCAAATTGATTGCGTAGTAATTAATTTGAATTAGAAACACGTAGACGAGCAAAACATTAAATAAATTACTCACGTAATTTAGTTTAATTTTTGTAGCGTGGCAATGTATGATTAATAACAGTAATTGAACTAGTAATGGATGCGGTATGGGAAATCGTGGACGGCCTGCAAAAACATTTGATGATTCTGAGTTGGGTAGAGTGATTCGTTCTGCAAGAAATAAAAATTTTCGAACTAAAGCACAGCAAAAACTCTGCGATATAGACAACTCTAAAATGCTGGGAATTGATGATATTTATGCTGATGATGAACTGCTGACGTTAGTGAAAACTGTAGAACGTCAACGAATCGTTTATAGAAAAAATGCTGAGTTGTACAAAATTATTCAACATAAAGCGACAACGACAGTCCCATTGACGCACTTAGAAAAAGAGATTTTGGGCTATGACTGGAAAGATCGGGATGGGTTCTTTAATTGTCAAAAAGCACTGACGACATACGCAAAACTTGAAAAAATCGCTAAGTCTGAAATTGAACGTGCACAAAGTCAAAAACGGCAAGAAGCGATTAAAAAGACTCAAGAACAGCAGACAGACGGACAAAAGCGCAGAAAAGAAAATGAAAGAAGAAAATATTTTCTTGGAGGTGTCGTTCTTAAATATAGCCAATTTTTAAAAGACAATTATTTATTCGGTCCCGAAGATTCTGAAGAGTCGATTTTGCATCATTTGCTTGAAGATTTTATTGTTTGCAACTACTTGTCAGACGCAACTAATAGCGATGAAAGAAAAGCAAATAATGTAAGAAATTCTATTAAAAATAAACGCTCTGAGATAATAGAGAAAATAAGAAACGTTGCTAAAGAGATTGAAAATGATAAACGCAGATGACAGTTGAATCAGTTGTTATACAGCAGTTTTTTTGCTCTCAGAATCCTGTTTTCTAAGCCTGCAATGCTTTTTTGAAGCCGCGGGCTATATGCTTTTTTTTGATGGTCAGAAAATTCTTTAAGCTCTGTTTCTAGCTGTTCAATTCTTTGTTTGAGCAGAATTTCTTTTTCAAATTTGGTTATTTCTTTTTCAGTCATTTTAATCTGAGATTGTTTTCAGAAGACTGATAGCAGAGTTTACTTTGCTTTCAATATCTTCGAGTACGCTTTTGTGATCACTAAAATCGTCAAAATGCTTGATATCAACGTCAATAATAGAATGCAAATAGCTGATCAGAATTTTTGCTTTTGTGCCGTTGCTTTGTTTGAGTATAACGTCATTAAACTTTTCGACTTCTCGATCTATGTCAAAAGTATCTAATAGTTCATTCATGGGTTAAATCCTGCTTTTTCTAAAATCGGGTGAAGCTCTCTAAACTTTTCAGGTTGTAAAAGCATGTCAGCAATGCGAATAGCAAATTGCTGATAGCTTTCTGTGCCCTGTGAGTAGCTAGACATTTCGGGCATTTCAGACATTTTATTAGCAAATAAATGACGTTGTGCATCGGTCATTTTTATAAAAAAGTCAGGTGTGTTTGGATCTCGCTTGAGGTCTTTCGGTTTTTCAATTTTCGGCTGTTGCTTTTGCTTAAACTTAAATGAAAAGCCGCTAATAGTGCGCCCTTTTTTATGTTGTTCTACTTTTACAGTTATATCAGTGTGTTCATTGATTTGTTTGATTGCTGGTTCTAGCACACGGCTTTTAAAGTTATTCATTGCCGTGTATTCATTATCGCCTACGCCTAATCTATTTCTAAATTCTGATAGCTTAATCTCAGGTACTTTACCTGTAGCTCGCCAAGCTATCAGCATTTCATAAAGCCTTATAGCGTACTTGCTTGTAAGCTGTGCGACTTGCTTCAGTTGGTAGCTTGTAAAATGCTGCTCAAGCCTTGTGATCAATGGTACAACGTCAGGCGCAAACGTAACTTCTAAGGTTGCTGTCGCATCAATATACTTAATACGGCTTACCCATCTTGACCTTACTACACCTAAGTTTCCTTGCTTGTCAGGTTCTTTAAATGAGAATTGACGATCAAACAGGTTATTTACGGCTTCTTTCAACGCTTTATAAGCACCGCTATTGCTCACATCAAAACGACTAGCGTAGTCGTGTGCGTGAATTTCTAATTTGCTATCAGATGTAATGCCTTGCCCAGTTTCCCTAGCATTAATAATCGCTAAAAGGATTAAGCGCTGTTCTGTTACTTCAAGGTTGTAACTCGCATTAATCAAGGCGTTATCTTTCACAACAAGCTCGTTTTTCATATTAAAAGGGTTCAATTATACTTATAAAGATACACATTACACCAATGTATCAATAGATACAATTCCTATGATGGTGCTAAATGCGGAGTAATTGTATCTTTATAACGGAGTAATTGTATCTTTATAACGGAGTAATTGTATCTTTATAACGGAGTAATTGTATCTTTATATGCTCTGAAAGGCTTGCTATGCCTGCGTTTCAGCGTGTCTAAAAGCATTTAAAAGCTTTAAAATATATTAAAAGCCCAAAACCTTAAAAAAACCTGTGGAAAACTGCCCTATGTTTTCGCTTCGCTCAAACTCTATTGCTGTTCGCTATCGCTCACAGCTTTGGGGCAGTTTTTGGCTATTCCTGTTTGAGATACCAATGCAGCAAAAGCAACTATGAATTCGCTTCGCTCATAAATTTTTACACTCGCTGCGCTC
>NZ_VPCD01000048.1:0-3752 GCF_013418345.1 Acinetobacter sp. YH12144
TCTATTAAAAAGACGAATTATGATTATGAATTATTAGGGAGTATTACTAATAGACCTAATTTAGTCGTTTATATAAAAGCAAAATTTATAGGTGACTTATTTCTAAAATTAACATAATACACGTTATGCGAAGTCAAAAATGGGAGCTCTAAGCTCCCATTTTTAGTCTTTAATGCGCTTTTTCGCTTCGTCATAAACTATGCTGTCAGCTCGTTTCCCAACCGTAATGAGCAAGATAACTACCTGATCATCTTTAACTTGATAAACTAGTCGGACTCCAGCCTTTAATAATTTAATTTTGTAGCAACCTGCAAGATCACCTCTAAGCATATTCTTTGGAATATGTGGCTGCTCTATGACCTTGGCAAGTTTTTTCTTAAATTGATCTCTTATAGCACTAGGAAGCTTTTCCCATTCAGCTGTGAAGTCCTTATGACGTAAAAGCTTATAAGTCATCTAAAGTAATTTCCTCAAACATTTCTTTAGGATCATTAATACGTTTACGAACAATCGCTAATAGCTCGGTATCCTCTTCTGAGAGTAAGGCTTTTTGTACAGGGAGTTTCCCAGTCGCTGCAATGTATTCAAGGACATTTGTAAAAAACTCAGTAGGTGCAATACCTTGTTCTCTTAGAACTGAATAAGATTTTTCTTTAAGGGCTTCATCGACCCTGAAGTTAACAGTAGCCATTATTTTTCCCATTTATTGAATGCATAGGAATATTGTAATGCAAGTTGCATTACGTGGCTAGTTCGTATAATCCGTATTATGTTAATTTCAGAGAAACTATTACAAATAGAATATTACTTTTATATTCTCAAATGAGCCGCTATCTTTCTTAAAAAATACTATAAATAACTGTTATTACTGATTATTATTTTTTAAATCAGGGCGAATTTTATAAATATTATTTTGGAGTTCAAAAATATGACTGAGAGCTTTTCCTATCAGTAAGATATTTTCTCTATTTTCTAGTGATGGATCTGATTGAATCTTACTAGGAATACTGTCTAATAATATTGCAGCTTGATACAAATCATCATTTATTTTTTTTAATTGATCCATTTTTCTCTTCTATATATGTTGGTAAGGATCCCAATCATATTACATTGAGATCCTGATTTATTAGGCCGTGGTATATCTTGTTGTAGCTTCTCTAGTTTCTGAACTAAAAAGGTTTAATAATCTATCCGATGATGGTACAGGAAGATTTGGTGGATTCCAATCACCTGTAGTGATGCATGTATTTAAAGAGTTTCCACACTCTGACATTCCACCGCTACCAGCAGACCCATAGACATCAATACAGTCTGCATAATATTCTGCACACATCACAATTCTTTCGTTAAATAATATGAAGGCGTTGTAGGATCATATGCAAGAGCAAGACTACTAGTTATTATTGTACTAATTAGAACTATTTTTTTTAAGAACATAAGAAAATTGCAAAAGTGCATATTCTAAAAGCGGACATTTTTACTTTGGAGAAACCGGACATTTCTACTTTGGGCTTACATCTAAGTTTCGTATAACCGCCATTATGTTAAATGGAGGTTAGATTGGTGGAAAACTCCAGTTTTTGAAACTTCAAATAGAAGCTCTTTCGTTCAATTAGTAATTGTAATTTCTATATAAATTTATATTCTATTGAATAATTATTTCATAAATTCTCCTATCATATTTGGCTGCATATGTAGCTACTTCTTGATTAATCTTTTTATGACTTTTATCTACATATGAAAAGATTATTGAATCCTCATTATGCTGCTCATAGTTGATGGCGTATTTATATTCCGAATAAGGATAAAGAGTACCTAAGCTATAAGTTTTTTGAGCACTGATATAAGTTATTTTAAGATCTGTGATTGGGGCATTGGTCCAATTTTTAATAGAAATATATCCATTCTTTTCTAATGGTTGGCATCCTATAATTAAAACTAATGCAAGACAGTAAAATAGGCTATTCTTCATTTTGGTAGTTCTGTTCAATTGGTCTTATGAGTCGACTAATAACTATAACTTTTGAGGTATCACAGCTAGGATCTACTTCAGTTATCCAAGAATAATTATTTTTTTCTAGAGGATAGGATTCTCCGCCTCCATATGCTGCTTTATCACCTAAAAAATAAGTATCCGAATCTACTTTTAGGCTCTTAGTTTCCATATCCCAATCTAGAGTTTTTGTAGCAAAAATTGGCAGAACTTTAGATCCATCAGCATGTTCTAGGTATAGGCATTTACCTTCCCTAATAAGCTTAGCCTCACTATAACTTGCATTATCTGCTCCCCCCGTATATTGAATACGTGGAACAACTATATTTGATTCAATTTTTTCTGTAACTGGACTACAGGCTGCAAGTAAACTTAATAAAATAAATTCTAATCTTTTCATATTAAAGGAATTTTTTGATAAAATCATAATAGAGAAATTAAAGCAAATTATTCCAAAAGGCTCTGATTAAAAATTGTTAAAATTAATAGATATATGAGATAAAATTATGAAAAAATTTTTATATTTTAATTTCTTAGCAATTATTTTGACCTACGTATCTTTGCTTTATCAAAAAAATATATTAGTTGACCGCATAGTTGTAGATAAGCTTGGAGAAGTTGAAGTCATAGCTGGGGGATTTCCTCTACAGTTCCTTATAGATGGTGAAACCTCTCCAGTCGGAAGTATAAGTATCAATCCTTTATTTATTTTCATCGGCATGGATCAATTTGTTTTTCTCAATTTTTTTATTGATTATTTATTTTGGATAAGTATTTTATTTGCTTTTTCTATGATTGTGAAAAAGTACAGAATTGTATAGATCTCCTAAAATTAACATAATACACGTTATACGAAATTAAAAAATGGAGCCTAAAGCTCCATTTTTTAATAATTTTTTTAAATTGCTAAGCGCAAATTTAGTGCTTTTACAACTTTAATCACCGTATCAAAACTAGGGTTCACATCACCAGAAAGTGCTTTGTAAAGACTTTCTCGGCCTAGACCTGTATCTCGTGATAATTGAGCCATTCCTTTAGCTTTAGCAATGTTACCTAAAGCTTTAGCAATGAATGCGGCATCACCATTAGATTCTTCGATACATGCTTGTAAGTAAGCCTGCATATCTTCTTCTGTTTTAAGATGCTCAGCACTGTCCCATTTGCGAAGTTTAATAGCCATTTATAGCTCCTCCTCTAAATCTTGTGCCAATTGCAGGGCAAGTTTTATATCTTTACTTTGCGTAGACTTATCTCCGCCTGCTAAAAGAATAACAACCCTTTGCCCTTGTTTGCAGTAGTAAATCCTATAGCCTGGTCCAAAGAAGAAACGTAATTCAGAGACACCTTCACCAACTGGTTCAGTATCTCCAAAGTTTCCATCTTCAACCCGATCAATTCGGACTTGTATGCGTCTTTTTGCCTGTTGGTCTTTTAACTTGGTGAACCATTCATCAAAGACTTCAGTGGTATATATTGAGTACATAAACAAAATGTATCCTACAGGATACATTTATGCAAGAAATAAACTTGGTTTTGGGGAGCCTGAAACGCTGAATTTCGTATAACAGCCATTATGTTAAATAGAATCAAAAAACCTCCAATAAAATCGTTATAGTATTATTATTTATTGAATAGATAAGAGAATTAAATTAGTGAAATACTCAAATGAAAAAATAGTAAAAGCTCTCTTACTTTCTCCTTTACCACTACTTTTTTTCACAGCAGTCCTGTTTATCGTAATGAATCAGGAATACAGCCT
>NZ_VPCD01000049.1:0-3415 GCF_013418345.1 Acinetobacter sp. YH12144
TCTGTTTTTTATTGCTGCAACAACTTCTGTCTTTTTCTTATAGTCGTGTTCATTCAGATCAGCACGATTTAAGTCAGCATTGGGTGTATCAATAAGTCGATATGTATGATCAAGTGACCCCCCAATTTCGCCAAAAGATTTCAATTTGGCATGTCTCAAAATAACGTAATCAGTCATCGCAAAATCCAAGATCAAATATTAAACTACGTTCAATATCTGCTTTTGATTTTGCTTTTTCAACCTAATTTCAAAATTTGGTGTACTTACTACACCAAAATTTTTTCTTCGAATAAAATTTAGGTTCCGCAAGCTCTTCGAGGACTCTGCCGGGGGCGGAAGTCTTACGACTTCCAGGTGAAACCCTCATCAATTAACAGCGGTAGAAAGGTTTGAAATTTCTGCTCATCAAGCAACATGTCTGCAATTCGTTTTCCAAATTCTTCATACGATTCGGTGCCCTTTGAATACTCACTCATTTCAGCACGACGAGCTAGTTTGTTTGCAAACAAGTATCTTTGAGCATCTGTAATTTTTGCAAATAGATCGACAGTGTTTTTATCACGTTGTCGCTCAATCTTTTGCGATTTAACTTTTGATTTAAACTTGAATGAAAAACCCGATATTGTTCGTCCTGTCTTGTGTTGCTCATAGCTAACTTTGATGTCTGTATGCTCGTTGATTTGTGCGACAGCTAAGTCTAGAACGTATTTCTTGAAATTGTTCATTGGCTTGTATTCGCTATCAAGCAAGCCAAGTTTTTTTCGAAAATCTACAAGTGAAAATTCTGGTGTCTTTCCGACAGACTTCCAGCACATTAGAAGTTCATACAAGCGAACAGCATACTTACTTGTGAGCTGTGCTACTTGCTCAAGATCATAGCTTGTGAAGTGACTTTCTAAGCGAGAGCACATGCCTGAAACTACAGGGCTGAATATAATCTGTACTTCTGCTGAGTCATCAACATAAGCGATCTGAGACACCCAGCGGCTTTTAACTACCTTTAGCTTTCCATTTTGTAGTTCAGTGAATGTGAATTGACGCTCAAATAGTGATAACACAGCGTCTTTGAGAGCTTTATAAGCTGCATCTTTAGATACATTGAACTGCTTTTCGTACTCACTAGCATGAATCGAAACGGGTCTTAAAGCATTAAAACCTGTTTCTGTTTCGCGGGATTTAACTATACCCTGCAAAACCAAGCGTTGCTCAACAAGATCAAGAGCATAGCTTGCATTAATTAAAACATTATCTTTCACAACCTGAGCCATTTGCTTATTACCTTTTCTCATTATGCAACGCCCTCCAAAATTGAACTAAGGTAATAAATCAGCTACCTGAAAACTGTCGGCTAATACATGGTTAAATGCTAACCTATTTTATTTAGTTAGTCAAAATATTTACTAACTAAAATTAGATAATAATTTATCTATCATAATTAAGAGCAAACCTAGCTTTATATAAGAGCAAACCTAGCTTTATATAAGAGCAAACCTAGCTTTATATAAGAGCAAACCTAGCTTTATAATGCCTGAAACGCAGTCATATCAATGCTTTCAAGGGTCTTAAAAGCATTTAAAAGCTTTAAAAACTATTAAAAACTATTAAGAACCAAAACAACCGTGAAAACTGCCCTATGTTTTCGCTATGCTCAAACTCTATTGCGGTTCGCTACGCTCACCGCTAGGGGCAGTTTTATCAAATACCTAGATAACTCAAAAGAAAAGCAATATTGCATTCGCTACGCTCATGCTTTTACAGGAAAACCCACAGTTCGCGCCCATGCGGGACGCTCTGCACTTTCAGAAAGAAGGCAAAGGGGAGTTTGTAATCAGGGAGGGGAGTGAGCGAATTTTCATTGTGTCGCTCGTAGACACTCGCTAAGTAATTGATTTTATTGTTTAGATAAGCTTAACCAAAAGGGTTGTAAGTGTTATCAGCATCAAATGACTTATCTTGATCTTTATTAACCTCGCTTCTAGACGCTCTGTAAGGCGCATTTTCTGCCGTTTTCTGCTTTCTGTACGTTTCTAGCCCTTCCTTAGCTATCCTTTCATTTTCGGCAATCTGTGCGCTTCTAGCAGCATCTTTCACCTGTTCTGCCGCTTTGAGTTCTTCCAGACGCTTCAGATAGTGCCCCACTTCATTTATGACAGGCTCGAAATTCTCATAGTAATCATCGAGTTTATTTTGGAATCGTTTGCCGATCTGGTTTTCTGGGTTTTGTTTTAATACGGAAATCGTTTCATTAATATCCACATCTTTACTCTTCTTATAAATATTGTTTTTATAATTATTATAATATTCTGTCATTAAGGAATCATATTTATATTCAGACATATAAAAATCCGGCTTATCAATATATATTTGAGAGCCATCATTTTTCCAACCTTTTTCAATTTCCTTATCTGTTAAGTCATTCTTTTTAAGCCAATTCTCTGTTTTCTTATATTCTTTTTTGATTAACTTCTCATTATTATTTTTGTTTTTTAATTCTAAATTGCAGTAGTCATAAAAATACTCAAAATTATCTTTATGATCATTAATTACTTTTATTTTTTTATTATATTCTTCGACTTCTTTTTTAATATCATTTTCATTTTTATTTTTAATTAATGAAGCTGTTTCTTTTATTTTGCTATTAAATAGCTCGACGTATGGTTCCGGCACATCATCTAAAGCATTTAAATAAACTTTCGACTTTTCTGCTATTTCTCTGAGTGATTCGACTTCTTTTTTTGTCGCAGCATTCTGTATAGCTTCAATTTTTGCTTTTTTATAATCTGGTAATACAGCTTCAAGTACTCGTTTTGCGTAATTTTCTCTTGATTCAAAGCTTTTAACGGGTGGCAAATTATCAATATTTGGGCTGAACTCGTTTATTTCATTGATTTGATTAATGATCTCATAATGCTGTTTGATTGTTCGATGTTCAGCTTTTGAGTGTTTGATGCCACGGCTTAATCCTAAATGTTTAACAATTTCAGCTGCTTCGGTCTGTTCTTCATGTAATAATTTTCTTCCATCTAGCCACTTTTTGCAATTAAGTACTTGTTTTTCTTCATCAAAAGGCACGATGTAAGCTATTAGATGCGGAGTTGTTTCGTCTCTATGAATATGAGTAGAGATAACATTATTAACACCCCATTTTTCAATTAATCGCTTCTTCTGTATTTCAAAAAATTCTGTCTCTGTCTCTTTATTCCCCCATCCTGACCAATCCGGGCTAGCTGTGATGAGATATTCAACACATAAAACATTTCCGGGCCTTTCTTTAACACGTTGATCAATTCTGTTTTTTATTGCTGCAACAACTTCTGTCTTTTTCTTATAGTCGTGTTCATTCAGATCAGCACGATTTAAGTCAGCATTGGGTGTATCAATAAGTCGATATGTATGATCAAGTGACCCCCCAATT
>NZ_VPCD01000050.1:0-3349 GCF_013418345.1 Acinetobacter sp. YH12144
GCATGTTCCGCGTCCTTGCAATACTGTGTTTACATACAGTCTATCGCTTAGCGGAAAGTTCTTTTACCCTCAGCCGAAATGCCTGCCGTTGCTAGACATTGCCAGCCAGTGCCCGTCACTCCCACTCTATTGATGTGTGCTTAAAAAACAGGAGGGTTTAACTTGGTAAACTATACATACTCATTAGGAGTTTACCATGAGCAAGAAACAGAAGACTTACACCGCAGAATTTAAAGCTGAAGCCATAAAAGCCATTGAAGAGAACCAAGGTAATGTATCGGAATCCGCTAGACAACTTGGCATTTCAATGCAAACCCTTTCGAACTGGAATAACAAAGCAAAGGCTGGAACTTTAGCAGGCACAAAACAGTATTCGCCCGATCTAAACGCCTTACTCGAAGAAAATAAGAAGCTTAAACAACAGCTCAAAACAGCTGAAATGGAACGTGAATTTTTAAAAAAGGCAGCAGCGTACTTTGCCAAAGAAAGTCAGTGAGGTACGCCTATATGAAATCGCAAAGCCACTTATTTCCGATTATTTTAATGGCTCGATTACTTCGTGTATCCGTTTCTCGCTTTTATGATTGGCTAAAGCGAGGCATGAGTAAAAGATCAATTCAGCGAAATCAGCAGACAATTTTGGTCAAAATAGCCCATGAAGAAACCAAACAAAGCTATGGCTATGTTCGATTAACCAAGCATTTACAAGCGCAAGGTATCAAAATAAGTACGTATGCTGTGCGCCAAATAAAAAAATCAAATCAGTTGTATTGTAAGCGCCATAAGCGTTTCAAAAGAACCACGAACAGTGATCACAACCGTTCTATTTATGACAATTTACTCAAGCAACAGTTTTCAATGACGAAGCCTAATCTTGCGTGGTCGAGTGACATTACCTACATTTGGACGGCTGAGGGCTGGTTGTACTTGGCAGCTGTCAAAGATCTTTACACGAAACAGGTTGTTGGCTATAGCTTAAATGAGCGCATGACAGCCAAGCTTGTTTGTGATGCATTGAATATGGCTATTCGCAATCAGAAACCTGCTAAAGATCTCATTGTACATTCAGATAGAGGCAGCCAATATTGCAGTAATGAATATCGAAACTTACTTGAGAAATTTGATTTTCAGGGTTCAATGAGCAAAAAAGGCGACTGCTTTGATAATGCACCGATAGAGAGTTTCTGGGGCATACTCAAAAATGAACTAGTCCATCATCGCAACTACAAAACAAGGGAAGAAGCCAAAGCGGATATTACAAAATATATAGAGTTATTTTATAATCAGCGAAGAATTCAAAAAGGCTTGGATTTTAAGACACCAAATCAAATGGCAGAAGACTTTTATCGGTTAGCTGCCTAGAATCTCCCAAGTGAAAGTCTCCTGCTAATTCAGCACACATCACTGTTGATAAATTTTCTAAACAAAAAGGATCAAACTAATCTATAAGCTTTGTGGGTTAGAAAAAAAATAACTCACTTTGCATTGATCATATTTAAATTCTTGTTTTATCCATAGCACTAACCTATTAATTTTAAAAAATAATAGGTACTGGCTAAATAGCAAATCGATACATATCTTTTTCATAGAGGAAATATGATTTTAGTAAGTTCTTGTCTGGCTGGCTTAAAGGTACGTTATAACGGGACGCATAGCTTAAACGAAAAAATCGAAAAATTAGTCAAAGATGGAAAAGCTACTATGGTATGTCCAGAGATTCTTGGCGGTTTATCAACACCACGCGAACCTGCCGAGATTTCGGGAGGTAATGGCGATGATGTCTTAGATGGAAAAGCCTGTGTAATTGAAAAATCAGGAAAGGATGTGACTTCAATCTATATTGAAGGGGCATATAGAACTTTAAAAAAAGTTCAATTATTAAAAGCTACTCTGGTAGTGCTTAAAGAAAATAGCCCTTCATGTGGTAGTTCAATGATTTACGATGGTCAATTTAATGGGAATAAGATCTATGGCAATGGAGTTACCTCCGCTTTGCTTAAACGTCATAATATAAAAGTCATTTCAGAAGAAACTTTTTGGCAACTTTTACCCTAGTTCCTCCGCTTTTATTTAAAATCTTCATGCAACTCCAACCACGCCCCCCTTTGCAATATCAAGTCTCTTCGGTATTTAGAGATATAGTGAGGTAATAATCTAAGAAGCATATCCATTACTTCCACATCAGTTAAAAAGTAGTGGTTCAATTTTATGCTGTAATTCTTTAACAATTTTAGCAAGCTGATCATGTAAAACTAACCAACATTGCTCATGACCTTGCCCAATATATTCATCTATTATGAGTTGCAAAATGTCTTGATCTATCTGACTTAAGAATTCTAAAAACCATGTCGCAGCAACATCCTTGGCAACTATTGTTTTATGATCTAATGTATAAGCTATACGGCATAGCGCTAAAATTTGATTACATTCATCCTGATCGTCTTTCCAATGAGCAATAATTTGTGGATAAGTTTTTTGCATGGCAAATATTAATTGTTCATAGCTAATTGGATTTAACCAATCGCAAATATCAGGTCCAAAGATAGTAATGTTATGTAATTGGGCAGTTTTAAGTAAAATACTAATATCTGGATCAGATTGACTATAAAGTAATTCACCTTTGAGTAATTCTTCTCTCAACCACTCGCCATATTGTAGCTGATATGTATATGGATGATTTTTATTGGTAATACTCCCTTTTTCTAATATCGTAATTTCTAAGGCACGCGCTGTAGCATGACCAATCGGAACAGATATATTTAGAAAATTCTGCGCTAATTGTTTTCTTTCCTGATCGGTAATTTCACGTTCAATAATAACTAAAATATCAAGATCACTTTTATGTTTTAAACCACCATCAACATACGAACCATATAAATAAATAGCATAAAGCTTATCTTTAAAATTTTTTTGTAAAAGCTGTTTTACACTTTCAACTTGGCGACACTCTTCATCATTTAAGCTTTGCATATGATTTTTAATTTAAAAAAATAAGTAATGAATTCATAGAGCATTATACAGAATAAGTGTAAATAATTTAATCAATTAGTAAATAACATACTATTTTTACAATATATTTACTTTCAATATAGAGTTTAATACATAAAACTCTATCAATCAAAAAAAGCTTGAAACAACATCTGAATAGTAAGAGTCATTTCCTCCTCACTTAGAGATGGATCCGGAAATTTGAACAACTCCTATAAGTGATACTCTGCTCCTCAAATGATGTTATAAACATCAATATATGGAGTATTTTATGGCACGTAGACCAAGAAGAAATCATTCAAACGACTTTAAGGCTAAGGTAGCACTTGCTGCGATCAAAGCAGAAAAAACACTTGCTGAA
>NZ_VPCD01000004.1:0-194259 GCF_013418345.1 Acinetobacter sp. YH12144
TTCAAATGGCGATTCAGCGTTTAATTGGTTTTGGGAAAAAAGAAGAGTTTAAGGAAATTTTGGCAATTTTAAGAAAGCAGAATCCTGATAGGATAAGGGTTCTGTGAAATTTGTCGTGTACAGAGATAAAATATTAAAGATTTAAGCGTAATCCATATACTGTACGTGGTTCAACGACATCATGACTAGGCTATTCAGTGACTTTAATTGCTCAGACATATTTGTTCATCTGCTTTGTTACACTCCCTGTTTAAACAAAAAAAGCCTGAACTGAGTCAGGCTTTTTTGATCGATTAGAATCGGTCGTTGAGCTTAGAAGCTATATTTAGCCATTAAACCAACGCGGTCATCGTTATAAGATTCACCCGCAAAGTTTTTGCGTTTACCATTTACATATTCCAAGCCAAGTTCAACTGGTTTTACAGGTGCGTAAATAAAGTTAATCCAAGCTTGCTGTGCTTCTTCGTTCGCATTTGAATTCAATGCATCTTTCGCATACGCGCTGCCATCATCCGCAAATAGCGCGCCGTAAGCTAAAGTCGAACGTAGTTTTTCATTAAACTTATAGGTTGCACCCACTTGTACAGCAGTGAATTTGTTTTGCTCGATGTTGCCATCTACAACAGAGTAAGCCGAGTTAGAACCATATAAATAGTTGCTGTTGCCTTCTGTATACGAAACATCACCATTCAATTTCAATTGATCAGTCACTGCATAAGATGCACCCGCTGCTACGCCCCAAGCTGTTTCAGTATCATCTGCAGCTTTAGATTTGTAGTTTTCAACCAATGCACGAGCTGAAGCGGTACCTTTACCTGCGGCAAAACCTTGAGTCACTTTGGCAGTTAAGTTTGGAAGACGATAAGTCGGATCTGCAGCAACAGTCCCTTTACTATCCCCTTCTTCCGCAGAAACAAATAGTTGAGTATCTGGAGCTAATTTGTAGTTATAACGAACTTGAGGAATACGTGTAGTACCACCACCCAAGTTTGTATTGAAATCAATCATTTCTGGTGCATGGCTAGATAAGAAGTTAGATGTCGTTTGACCAAATAACCAGTTGTTAAAGGTTAAGTAACCGTGACGTAAGCGAAGTCCATCATTTGAACCACTTGCATCTGCAAAGTCGACTTCAATTTTACCGCCCACTTTATTATCACCACCGACAGGTGCTGTAAAATCTAAACCAAAACGTGTGGTTTTTGCAGTTGCGCGAAGTTTATCTCGTGCTTCTTCTTTAGACGTATGTACGTTGTTGAAGTCGTTATCCGCACCTTCGATGATGTAGTTCGCATCACCACGAACAAAACCGTAAAGGCTTACATCTGCACCTGTTTTAGATTTTAAGCTTGCAGCTGGAGTAGCTGGTGGCGGTGGTGGTGCAACAGGACGCGCTTTAACTTGCTGAATCTCTGTTTGTTGCTGTTGTTGAACTTGCTGCTGCGCTTTAATTAAACTTTTCAGTTCTGCAACTTCTGCACGTAATTGTTCAATTTCAGAAGTATTGCTGCCTGCATGAGTCATTGAGACCGTTGCCAAACTCATGGCAACAACAAGGGTTTTCATTGGGTGGAATACAGTTTGAGTTTTCATCCTAAGCTCTCTATTGTCCTGTCATTGTTGTATGCCCTAACTCTGGGCGCTTTGTTATTCGCCTATTTGAGCGGACAAATTTCAAGCTGCCTATCTGTGCTTTAGTCGCATTAAAGCCCCAACTTGCAGCTCCCAAGAACGAAATACTTGAAAGCAAAAAGCAAAAACGCTGAATCCATCACTGAAAATAGACTGAAATATTTAGTTAAAATTCAGACTTAGCCGATTCAGATGGCAAAAAAGCTCAACACCCATACCTTAAAGGTAAATATCCATACCCTATAGGTATGTCATAAAAATGATAAAATCCGACATATTACCGATAGAGACATTCACAATGTATTGATCCAGCATAAAGCACTGTGTTTAATGCAAATAATACTTATTTATCAGTTGCTCTATTTCATAAAGGTAGGACAACAGCGATCTACAGTTTCTCTTTTTATTTTCAAATGCATGATTACTTAGATATATGTTTCGAGCAAACAGCAATTGAGCTCAAGGTGCGATAAATAGCGCCCTCATTGAAAGTTATGAATGATGAACATTTATAATGAGTGACGCGGATATTTGATCAATAATACACGTACGTTGATGACCGACGTTTAAGTCAGACCTGCTAAACGTCATCACCTGCATTTAGTTCAACCCATGGCTGAAGCTTTTAAACTACGCATGGTGAACATTGCAACAACCACAAATAGCAGCATAATCAGAGCCATATTGATGAGCGCTGACCATACTAAAAAGTTCAAAAACACTCCGGCCAATAGACCACAGGCAAATTGCATACTTCCCATGATTGCACTGGCTGTGCCAGCTCGTGAGCCTTGTTCAGACATCGCCAATGCCATCGCATTTGGACCAGTGAAGCCGATTGAAGCAACACATAAGAACATGCCCAACATTACAACAATGATAGAGGAAAGATTAAATAATCCTGCCGCCAATAAGATCAGCACACCACACAATTGGAGTGCATTACCCAATTGCAAACTATGGCGAACATCCAGTCGATTTGCAAGTTTCTTATTGAGGGTTGAAAACACCATAATCCCTAAAGCATTCGCCCCAAATACATAAGCAAATTGCTGTTGGCTCAGACCATAACCATCCATCAAAATGGCAGATGAGCCACTGATATAACAAAATAAAATTGCGCCAGAAAAACAGCCTGTGAGCATCGGTTTACGGAAAGTTTCGTCCTGTAAAATCGCACCATATAAACCTAAGACTTGTTTCAAACTTAATTTTAAGCGTCGCTCAACAGGCAGGGTTTCTTGAAAGAAAAAATGTACGCAGAAAAGACAAAAAATACCGACAAGTACCAATACCGCAAATATGTATTGCCATTCAAACACCTGCAATACCCATGCGCCTAAAGTAGGTGCAATGATCGGTGCAATTGTTGTCACGATCATCATACTGGCAAAGGCTTGAGCAGAAGCTTGCATACTTAAGCGATCACGAATTGCTGCACGGGCAATCACCACACCAACACAGCCACCCAAGGCTTGCAAAACGCGAGCCGCGATCAAGCTCCATTCACTTTTGGCAAAGACACACAGAAAACTGGCACAAATATATAAAACCAAACCGAAATATAGCGGTGTTTTACGCCCAATGCGGTCGCTGACCGGCCCGTAAATTAACTGTCCAATCGCCAAACCCAAGAAATACGCTGGAAGACTATTGGCCACTTGTTGCGTTGTCACACCAAAATCGTCGGCCATTTGAGGTAAAGCCGGCAAATACATGTCGATTGAAAGTGGACCTAAAGCAGTCAGCAACGCCAACAAGACGATCCAGCGTTGAGAAAATTCCTTTTGTGATTCGACGCTTTTCATAAGAATAATTCATTTATCGCAAGCAAGTTTTGCAGACAAGTTTACACTGCACATAGTATTATTTCTTGGCTTCAATGTGAAAATTCACACGATACACATTGCTTACTGTCCCATCGCTTTAGCAAAGGAAAAATTTTGAACGCCTGGCTCGCACGACTGAAACAAGCAACCTATAACACGACCTTTATGTATAACTTGCGCATGGTCATTGCCTTCGCAGGAACAGCCTTTGTCCCATATTTTTTAGATCAGCAATTGATGACCATTCCCCTCACTTTGGGTGTGGTTGCCGCAGGTCTAAGTGATATCGATGACCGCTTTTCAGTCCGCGTGCTCAATCAAATTTATACCTATATTGGGTTCTTTGTTACTGCGGTATCCATTTATCTGTTGTTCCCGCATCCGATTTTATTTGCATTGGGGCTGATCGTTTCTTGTATCGGTTGGATTCTTTTGGGTTCATTGGGTCGTCGCTATGCCACCATTTCTTATGGCTGTTTGGTGATCTCCGTGTATTCCATGCTTGGGGTCGAACTTTTTGAAAATTGGTATACACAAGCAGGTTTATTGGTCATCGGTGCGATCTGGTATGGACTGCTCTCTACCTTGAGCTTTCTACTGTTTCCTGTACGCCAAGTTCAGGACAAATTGGCGCAAAGCTATTCGTCTCTGGGTGACTTCTTATTTGCAAAATCTAACTTGTTTGATGTCGATATGACACCGGAAAGTTATCAGCAAAGTTTGATTGAGCTATCGCTAGAAAATGGCAAATTGATTGGCATTTTCAACGATATGAAAACGGCCTTATTAACGCGTTTAAAAGGTGACCGTGGACAAAAAGATACGCGTCGTAGCCTGCAATATTATTTTGTCGCGCAAGACATTCATGAACGTGCCGATTCCGCGCATATTGATTATCAAAAATTGACCCGTATTTTTGAACATAGTGATATTTTATTTCGCTTTCAACGCGTGCTTTCGATTCAAGGTAAAGCTTGTAAAGATTTGAGTATCAGTATCTTACAGCGAAAACCTTATCATCATAATCAACGTTTTAAACATGCATTCCACAATCTAAAATTGTCACTCGAAAAGCTGCGTGAAGAACAAAAATACGATGAAGTCTGGATCAACTCTTTATTTGCTTTATACCAAAACCTAAAAGGCATCGATGCGCAATTACGTAATGTCGAAACCGAGCGTTATATTGACCGACAAGCCCTGATTGAAAATCGTTTAAAAGATGATGATTTAAAAGGTTGGGACGACATCGTCATTCGATTCAAACAACATTTGAGCCCTGAATCGGTGCTGTTCCGTCATGCTGTGCGTTTATCGACTGTCTTATTTATTGGTTATATTTTTGTCCAAGTGACCAATATCAGTTATGGCTATTGGATTTTATTGACTGCCCTGTTTGTCAGCCAGCCAAACTTTAACGCCACCAAGCGCCGCCTCTATTTACGTATCATTGGCACCTTGGTCGGAATTATTTTAGGTTATGCGATTTTATATTTTGTTCCTTCTGTCGAAGGTCAGTTACTGCTACTCATTTTAAGTGGCGTGCTGTTTTTTGAATTACGCAGTAAGCAATATGCACAAGCCACTGCATTTATTACCATTTTGGCGCTGATCAACTTTAACTTAGATGGCATGGGTTTTGCCGCAGCTATGCCGCGTATGATTGATACACTGATTGGTTGTGCCTTGGCATGGTTTGGTGTGAGTTTCATTTTCCCAGACTGGAAGTTCCGTCGCCTACCTCGGACCATCAGCCGTTCGATTCAAGCGCAGTGTGATTATTTGGCCGAAGTGGTTGAACAATATAAATCTGGTCGTAATAACGGGTTGAATTATCGTGTGGTCCGTCGTGCAGCCCATAATACCGATGCAGAAGTGGCTTCACTGATTTCCACTTTAGCCACCGAACCCGATACCGATCCGACTCAAAAAGCTTTGGCCTTTGAGTTTTTGTGTCTCAATCATACCTTTATTAGTTATATCGCAGCCTTAGGTGCGCATCGTGAAAAAATTCAAGATCAACAAGTCTTAACCTTATTGGATAAAGCTACGGATGACATTCAAGGTGCATTACTACGTGACGAAGTACCGGACTTAACGGCGCAAAATATGTTGCAAGAAATCCGTCAGCGTTTGTCACAAAACAGTGAGGAAGATCAAAAATCCTTGATCGTGCTACAGCAGCTTTCTTTGATGTTTAACGTGTTGAACCAATTTAGCCAATTGAAACAAAATCTAAGTCATGAGCATGATCAGGCATCGACTGAACTGGCTTCGCTATAATTTGGATGATTTTGGAACAATATACTCACTGAATTGGTATAAATAATGCTAAACTTTTTACAGTTTTAAATCTGTTACTTTCACTATGACCGCAAAAAATTTATATGCCTACACGCTAGAGCCAGTGGCTTATGAAATTTCTGAAGAAGAACAACGTTATGCTCAACTTGTTCTGTCTCGCAGTAACTTCAAAATTGGCAAAAAAGCATGGCTAATTATGGGTGCAATTCTTGCACTGGCACTCTTGGGCCTCATCTTTATTAAGAACTATTCAACAGTATTTTGCTGGGTAGCTATTGTCTGTGTTGTGATTTACTTCCTTGTGCGTAAATTCGGTATCGAGTGGTATGCGAAACGCAAACTGAACGAAGTCCCTGTACAAGAAATTAAAGGCATTCGTATGGGTGTTCAGCCGCACGGGATCTCTATGCAGCAACGTATGGGCGCAAACATGGGGACGATGACTGTCGGTTGGAAAGACATTCATGAATGGTATGACACTAAAGACTTCATCCTTTTAAACTTTAAAGTGAAGGGTCAAGACGGTGCATACATCTTGCCTAAACGTATGGATAGCAAGAAGTTTCCATTTTCGACCATTCGTAAGCACTTAAATGAAACTGTAGGCCCAGCTAAAGCAATTTAAGCCAAACAGACATTTATGTATAAAAAAACCTCCACTTTTTGGAGGTTTTTTTATCTGTTTAATTTTCGAATGATCATTGATAATTACAATAATGAGAATGAATATTACTTACTTTTTCCACATTCTCTACTACATCATCGTTTATAATTCGTCGCAATTCAGCAACCTTTTATCAATATTAAATCCATCATGTTTAAGAAAACCCTTTTCCAGATTCACTGGTTCTTGGGGATTAGTGCCGGCTTAATACTCTCGCTCATGGGGGTTACAGGTGCCATTTATTCCTATGAACAGCAAATACTTAAAGCAATCAATCAGGACAGTTATGTAGTTCAGGTTCAACAGCAGCCTAAACTAACCCCTGCTGAGCTTTATGAGCACTTTAGTCAGTCTGATCCTGACATGAAAATTAACAGCATCTCTATTGCCTCAGATGCTACCGCCTCAAGTACCGTGAATATTGTCAAGGAAGGTGCTCGTCGTGGCTATAACATGATGGTTAACCCCTATACAGCCGAAGTTTTACCTGAAATCAAAGGTCAAAAATTCTTCCAGTTTGTACAGCAACTACACCGTAATTTAACTGTTGGCCCTGTAGGTAAACAAATTACCGGCGCATGTACACTGATGCTGATTTATTTTGTATTGAGTGGTTTGTATCTGCGTTGGCCAAAAAGACATTCTGTAAAACAATGGCTTGCAGTAAAACCGAAACTCAAAGGACGTAATTTCCTATGGGATTTACATGCAGTCGTCGGCACATGGGTGATTGTTTTTTATCTCATTTTGGCATGTACAGGTCTGTACTGGTCTTATGATTGGTGGCGTAATGGCATGTTTAAAGTCATGGGCGTTGAACGTCCACAGCCCCAGTTACAAGAAGGTCCAAAACCGAATGGACAACCTGCTGAACAAGCGGGTGCAAAGCAAGGTGGTGAAAAACAAGCCACTGAGGCAAAACAAACTCATGGCGAACACCAAGCACGTTCTGAAAGAAATCCTGCAACGTCGAGTCCCTCTGAACACGGCGCTCAAGAAAATAAACATGGTGCTGAAGGTCGCGGAGAAAAACGTGGTCTAAAACCAGAACAAGTGAATATTGCCCTTACGCAAAGTTGGAATGGCTTTAATCAAAATATTGGTCGTGAATACTCAAGTGTCACTTTTAATATTCCGAAAAAAGCCAATGGTGAATTAGAAATTAACTTTGTGGATGCCGTCCCTCAACATGAGCGTGCGCGCAACAAAGCGACTTATAACTACAAAACGGATGCTCTTACCGATATCGAGTTATACGAAGATAAAAAGCTAAATGAAAAAATCATGACCAGCATGTTGCCTGTACATCGCGGTAGTTTCTTCGGACCGATTTATCAGTTCTTTGTGGTTATTGCATCCCTCATGATGCCGCTGTTCTTTGTCACAGGATGGATGCTCTATCTCAAACGTCGTAAACAGAAAAAACTGACACAGCAAGCCCGTCAAAGCTTAGCACCAGTTACCATCGACCCAAATGCACAGCCTTGGTTAATTTGCTATGCATCACAAACAGGTCAGTCTGAACAATTGGCATGGCGTACAGCAACAAGCTTACAAGAGGCTCGTCAGCCCGTCACAGTGAAAGCTGTTCAGCAACTTTCTGCTGATGACTTAACGCAAGCCGCTCAGATTTTATTTGTTGCAAGTACCTATGGCACTGGAGAAGCGCCTGATCTCGCTTCAAGCTTTGAACGTAAACTGATGACACAACGCCTCGATTTGAGTCATGTTCAGTTTGCCGTTTTAGCTTTAGGCTCTGAAGAATATCCGGATACGTTCTGTAGCTTTGGTCATGCGATTCATCGCTGGATGCAAAGTAATGCTGCGAAGCCCCTGTTTGACACAATTGAAGTCAATAATGGCGACACCCAAGCCATTCAAGCATGGAATAGCGCTTTAGCCAAAGCGACTAAACTTGAACTTCAGCACATGCAAATTGAAAAAACTTTTGATGCATGGACATTGACCAAACGTGATCTACTCAACCCGAACAGTTTAGGTGCCCCTGCATTTAATATTGAGTTAAAACCGCAACATGAAGCCAATTGGCAAGCGGGTGATATTGCAGAGATTCAGCCGGGTAATAGTGCTGAACGTATTGCAAACTTCATGCAAAAGTACCAAATTCAAAGTCAGCAAGTGGTTGATTCTACTCAGCAACGCATTGAAGATGCATTATTGGATCGCAACCTAAATACGGATGTTGAACCATTTGCCAATCTTGATTATTTGCTCGAACAGCTTCCACCGCTTCCAACTCGCGAATACTCCATTGCCAGTATTCCAAGTCAGCAAGTATTACGCTTAGTGGTACGTCAGCAGTCCAATGCGGATGGTGAGCTTGGTTTAGGCTCTGGTTGGTTAACACAACATGCAGCGATCAACAGCACACTACAACTGCGTATTCGCACCAATGAATCATTCCATCTGATTGCAGATAATCGTCCTGTGATTTGTATTGGTAACGGTACAGGTATTGCTGGTTTACTCAGCCTGTTACATACACGAGTTCGTCAAGACTATACGCAAAACTGGCTGATTTTTGGTGAGCGCCAACACGCACATGATTTCTTTTATCAAGACGTCATTGAAGCATGGCAAAACACGGGCTTAGTTCAACGCATAGACCTCACCTTCTCTCGTGATCAAGCGGAGAAACGCTATGTGCATCATGAGCTACGTGACCATGCGACCTTATTAAAATCATGGGTAGAACAAGGTGCCGTGATCTACGTTTGCGGTAGTATCAACGGTATGGCAACGGACGTTGACCACGCACTGATTGATATATTAGGTGAAGACGTTGTTGCTGAACTGCGTCAAGCTGGGCGCTACCGCCGTGATGTTTATTAATAAGATGTTTACTCATAAATAGTCCCAACTAAAAACCAGACCTCGTGTCTGGTTTTTTTCACGCTATACTTAGGCCAAATACGAATACTGCTTTAATTTTTTGCATGAAAAGAATACTACTGCTTTGTGTAGGCTTGCTGCTCTGCGTAGATGCCATTTGGTTACTTACATTAGATAAAATTCATTTAGGCATCCTTTTGCCCTTAGTCATTGGGTGTATTTTTCTTTTATTTGGACTATTTGCAACTCAAATTCACAATATTTTAGATCAATACCCTAAACTCAAAAGGCTCTGGCGTGCTACATGGTGGTTGTTTTGGCTTTGGCTATTGAGCCTTTTACTGTTTTTTGCGTATTTACACTTCAATAGCCAGCAATCCAAGCCATTTACTTCCGTCCAAGCCATCATCGTTTTGGGTAGTGGTATTGAAAATGGTCAACCCTCTCCGACCTTAAAGGCACGTCTCGATGCCGCAGCGCCGTATGCATTGCAACAGCCCAATACTATTTTGATCATGACGGGTGGGTTAGGCTTTAATGAAAAAATGACCGAATCTTCTGTCATGAAGCGCTATTTACTTCAATACTATGACATTTCAGCCGCACGTCTATATGAAGAAAGTAAAAGTACCAGTACAGAACTCAACCTGATCAACAGTAAATTGATTTTAAAACAACATCAAATTTCGCCTGATGCACCTATAGCCATTGCCAGTAGTGACTTTCATCTCCCACGTGCAAAAGCAATTGCACGAAAGTTAGGCTATACACAAGTGTATACCATTGCAGCACCTACACCGCTGTACATCCGCTACAACTCTTGGTTACGTGAATATTTTGCCTTTTTGAGTGGTTTTGTACTCAATGAATATTAAAAAAGCTCTTGTTCGACCAATGAACAAGGGCTTTTTTATACTGTAAATAAACCATTAATTTAAACGAATACTACGTGGCAAAGGAATTTTAAGGTTTTCAAAGACTTCTGGCCGCTGTTGATAAACTTGATATAAATAATTTTTAATATCTAACAGCATCTTTTCAGGCGCAACCAAAATATTTTGCCCTTCTGGGGTCAAATCTAAAGATACCGTAGTGCTCTCGCTGCGTAAAAACGGAATGACTTTTTCGATAAAGTCTTTTAATGAAATTTCCTGAATTTCATAATTGGACCAATTGTCTTTAATTAATAAACGTGCCAAACCACGGTTTTGCCAAATAGCGAAGGAACGTTGACCTGTAGGTGTCGCACAAAGTGCCCAACCATCTTGATATAACGCAATCACGCCACCTTGAGCGACCATATTTTCAATAAATTGTTTATAGGTTTCTTGAGGATTGTAATTTGTGGTTTGAGTTTTAGACGCTGCCTTGCGCTGATATGGATTTCTCATAGATCACATACAATATTAAAATTATTATAGAGCGGATTCTATGTAAATCAGAAAATTTAGGCAAGCTTTTGGATAAAGAAGTTTCTATAGAAGAATATGGTGGGCGCTGACGGGATCGAACCGCCGACATTCTGCTTGTAAGGCAGACGCTCTACCAACTGAGCTAAGCGCCCTGAGCGAAGAGTAACAAAGCGAAGCTTTGTCTGAGCGCAAGAGAAAAATCGAAGATTTTTCTAAAGGCATTCTCTTGAACAGAGATTTTTAAGATAAATGGCGCAGCGGACGGGACTCGAACCCGCGACCCCCGGCGTGACAGGCCGGTATTCTAACCAACTGAACTACCGCTGCATCACGTAGTTTCTTTCGAAACACAACCTATATCTTAAAAGATATGGTGGGCGCTGACGGGATCGAACCGCCGACATTCTGCTTGTAAGGCAGACGCTCTACCAACTGAGCTAAGCGCCCTTAAAGGGTACAAAAATTATATTCTTTGAAATGGCGCAGCGGACGGGACTCGAACCCGCGACCCCCGGCGTGACAGGCCGGTATTCTAACCAACTGAACTACCGCTGCATCGCAAAAAATATGGTGGGCGCTGACGGGATCGAACCGCCGACATTCTGCTTGTAAGGCAGACGCTCTACCAACTGAGCTAAGCGCCCTCAAAAGATCTATCATGTAAATGGCGCAGCGGACGGGACTCGAACCCGCGACCCCCGGCGTGACAGGCCGGTATTCTAACCAACTGAACTACCGCTGCACTTACACAATGTCGCTATTGTGGTTCAAACGAATTAAGATTTAAAGTGGCGCAGCGGACGGGACTCGAACCCGCGACCCCCGGCGTGACAGGCCGGTATTCTAACCAACTGAACTACCGCTGCACTCTAAATATCTTAACGCTGAAAAGGTTTGGTGGGCGCTGACGGGATCGAACCGCCGACATTCTGCTTGTAAGGCAGACGCTCTACCAACTGAGCTAAGCGCCCTTTTCAAAACATGTTCATCGTTTGATGAGGTGCATTATAGAGAATCCTCACGGTCTGTCAAACGCTTTTCTAACTCTTTTCCACTTTTTCTGTTTGAGTGATTAAAAAATAAGTTATATTGCGGAAAAATCAGTATTTTTGAACATTTTTTAGCTATAAACCTGTAAATTTATTACTAAAAATAGGACTTATATTCTGCATCATTCACATAAAAAACAGTTTTTCGCGTGGACTCATAACTAATCATTCAGCGAACCGACGATTAATTCACCACACACACTGCATTCTAAAACACCGCAGTGCACAAAATACATTCAAACACGATTTTCTGTTAGTTTGCGAGCATTAGTCCTGACAAAAGTCCTGACAAAAAAACGCCTTTCAAACTCACTTTAATTTTTCAAATCTTTGTTTTGATGCCATGAACTTCGGTTTTCATGGCTTGTGCTTTTAACGACGTGTTCAATGTTCAGTGATGTAAACCAGCGCATTTAATGGAATCAATTGATAAAGTTCTACAACATCGCTGTTTCGCATGCGAATACAACCATGTGACATAGGTATACCCATTGGTTCAGTATCTGGTGTGCCATGAATATAAATATAACGCTGATAAGTATCACAGCCCTCACCCACATTAAAGCCGGGTTCCAAACCACTGAGCCACAATATTCGAGATAAAATCCAATCCCGCTCAGGATGTAATGCGGCAAGTTGCTCGTCGTAAACCTCACCTGTCCACTGACGTGCTTTAAAAACTGCATTTTGAGGTTGTTGTCCACCAAACTTTTCCGCAATTTGATGCCAACCACGTGGAGTCTTACCACTATTTTCTTGTTCACCAATGCCATTTTTACCCGATGAAATTAGATAAAACTTATTGAGCTTCGGCAAAGTTAAAGTTTGATCTTTCAAGTTAATCAGGATATCGGCTTGATCTTGGGTATATTCAGACATGCTCTTGCTCTTTCTGCTTATCTTTATCTACTGGTTGTGTCTGCGGCGATGTTTCAATAGTCCGTATCTGATTTGGCTCAGGTCGTGTCCATAACCAAATGCCAACGATCAACATGGTTAAGTCAGTGAATATCTTGACGGCAATCGGTGCAGAAGTAAAAAGCATAATCAGACCACTCACCAACATCATGATTGATGCGAACCATTTTGCTTTGCGGGGGACGGTGCCATTTTCGCGCCAAGCACGCAAGGTTGGCCCATATTTAGGATGATTCAACAACCACGCATCCATTTGAGGCCAACCTTTTGAAGCCGCCCATGCCGCTAATATTAAGAAGACTGTCGTGGGCATTCCCGGCAATAAAGCCCCTATAAAGCCTAAAATGACAAAGACAACCACTAAGCTTCGCCAAAACAACGTCTTCATACCGCTACCCTGAACTTTCAATTCAGGTAGTATAAGATGTTTTTAACAAATATCCGTTGTTATTCTGCATTATTCAAAAGGTTTCAATATGGCTGTAGCCCCGACAATGTCGTCTTATTTTGAGCCATGGTTGCAATTTAAACAGCCCTTAGTTCGCCAATTGGCTTTCTGTATTGCTAGCCCAAATATTCTGCAGCAAATTCCCAATGAACTCGAAATCCGCTATCCCTTTCATTTTCATCCAAACGAGCTTTGGCATAAATATTTTGAAGCCTATCTTCCCCGTTTAAAACAACTCGAACAACACCCAAGTGAATTAGTAGAATTTTTACAAAAATTAAAAAGTACTCGCCTTGGTTTACGTTTCGAAATGTTTATATGGTTTTGGCTGCTCGATCACCCATACCATCCATACCAGTTACTCGGACATAGCATTCAAAAAATTGACGGCCCTCGTACAGTTGGTGAACTGGATTTTGTTTTAAAAAATACCGAAAGTGGTAAAGTTGAACATTGGGAAGTGGCTTTAAAATATTATCTAGCCGAGCGCGATTTTCAATTACCCTATTGGTATGGCTTAAATCGTAGTGATACTTTGGCTCGTAAGCTTAATCATTTTACCCAAAAACAATTCCAATTTGATGAAGCACTTGGGCAGCAGATTCAACAGCGCTATTGCGTTTTAAAGGGCCAATTATATTTACCTATTCAGCGTACCAACGCATTGCCAAACTGGGTCAATCCTGCGCGTAGAATAGGTCAATGGGGACATGTCATTCCATCTACGAGTCAAGGCTATTATCGCCTACAACGACATGAATGGATCTGCGTGCAGCAGCAACCGACGAGTGCAACCGCACATTGGTGGACAGATGGTTTATATAAAAAAGACAGTGATGAAAGCTATTATATGTATAGACAGCCACGCTTGGTTTTGCCGCAAACAATTTAAGACTCAATGCACCATTTAGTAGAAATTTACATTTATTTACTCAACCACCGTAAAAACCACCTACTGTTTGATACGGCTATTTTTTAATCTAAATCTCACAACAGAATAATTTAGTCTTCTAAAAATTATTCTTTCATAATGGAGATTACATTCAATGAAAAAAATTTTAGCTGCATCACTTATGGTTGCTTTCGTACTGACAGGTTGTAATACAGTAAAAGGTGTTGGTAAAGACGTATCTAAAGCTGGAGATGCTGTAACCAATACTGCTGAGAAAACTTCGGAAGAAATTCGCCGCAATTAATTTCTTTCCCAAGAATTTATAAAAGAGCCCTATTTTTTTAATAGGGTTTTTTACGTCTAAATTTCCCTTCGCTTGTTGATTCGCCTATTATATTGCGACATTTTTGACTTCTGTATTTAGCATGACCTCAACAGCAACTCTTGATCTCAGCCTAGAACTACTTCGCCAACCGTCGGTGACACCGATTGACCATACCTGCCAGAACATTATGGCGGATCGTTTAGCCAAAATTGGCTTTAACATTGAAAATATGCGTTTTGATGATGTAGATAATCTTTGGGCACGTAAAGGGACTGAAGCACCAGTATTTTGCTTTGCAGGTCATACGGATGTAGTACCTACGGGTAACTTGGATGCATGGGGTTCTGACCCATTTCTTCCTGAAATTCGCGACGGAAAACTATATGGTCGTGGCAGCGCAGATATGAAAACCGCGTTGGCAGCTATGGTTGTTGCTTCCGAACGTTTTGTTGCGAAACATCCAAACCATAAAGGTTCTATTGCATTTCTCATTACCTCTGACGAAGAAGGTCCTTCGATCAATGGGACAGTCAAAGTTGTTGAAACTTTAGAAGCGCGTAATGAAAAAATGACTTGGTGTTTGGTGGGTGAACCTTCAAGCACCAACACACTTGGCGATATTGTTAAAAATGGTCGTCGTGGTTCGCTAAATGCCAATTTAACAGTTAAAGGTAAACAAGGTCACGTTGCTTACCCACATCTAGCAATCAACCCAATCCATACAGCTTCAAAAGCATTGGCTGAGCTTTGCGATACCGTGTGGGACAATGGTAACGAATACTTCCCTGCAACGTCGTTCCAAATTTCCAATATTAATGCCGGCACAGGTGCAACCAACGTTGTTCCGGGCACGATGAATTTACTGTTTAATTTCCGTTATTCAACAGAAGTAACGGCAGATGAACTCAAAGCACGTACCTTGGAAATTTTAGATCGTCATGGTGTTGAATATGACATCTCTTGGACGTTATCTGGTCTTCCATTCCTAACCCCAGTCGGTGAGTTAGTGAATGCCGCACGTGATGCCATTCGAGATGTTACTGGGACAGAAACTGAACTTTCGACCAGTGGTGGTACTTCTGATGGTCGATTCATTGCGCCTACAGGTGCACAGGTGCTTGAATTGGGTGTTTTGAATGCCACGATTCACCAAATCAATGAACACGTCAATGTGGAAGAGTTGGAGCCACTTTCTGAAATTTACGAAAAGATTTTAGAAAACCTGTTGGCTTAAGTATTCTCTGCAATATAAAAAAGGAACTCCATTGAGTTCCTTTTTTATATCTCGTTTTTGCAAATATTAAGCCGCTTGAAGCCCAATGCTGTTTTGAATATTGGCTAAATTTGGAATATGAAATACCTGATCGGCCATGCGTACATATTGGAAAATATTGGCGTCTTTCACGGCTTTTTCTTCATCAACCACTTCAGAAATACGCAAACGAATGGTTTTCGGCATCTCATTACACATCAGTGCAAAACGCTGTCCAACATCATCCCCTTCAATGACCAAAGCCACACCCTGATTTTTTGCAGGATCATTGACTGAGAAAACAGGCAATTTCAATTCATGCCATTCAACAAAAGGAACATTGGTTGCACTATCGAGCGCTGAAAGAACAATATTTTGTGGTAACAACATTGGCTCTTTACCATGACAATCAATGATATAAGCATCGATAAAACCGGTAGAAACCGTAATGAGATGTTGCAGTTCCTGCTGATCAATTTTATCGCTGACAACCTGAGAAACAGTATTTTGGCTCATAGATTACCCCTGCTTTTCTGCAATTAAAGCTTCAATATTGGCAAGCAATTCAGCTTCTTGGAATGGTTTACCCATATAGTGAGTCACACCTAAGCTAAATGCACGCTCACGATGTTTTTCACCAGTACGCGATGTAATCATAATGATTGGCAAGTCACGGTGAATGTCATGGTGACGGACTAAGTTTGTCACTTCGAAACCATCCATACGTGGCATTTCAATATCGAGTAGCATCAAGTCTGGACGGACATTTTCAAGCTGCTCAATTGCATCTACACCATCTTTCGCGGTCACGATGTCATAACCTTGACGTTCAAGTAAGCGTGAAGTCACCTTACGTACTGTCACCGAGTCATCGACAATCATCACTAAACGACGTGCATTGGATTGACGGCCCAAATCACGCTGTTCAGCTGAATGTTTAACACGCTGCGTAGTTTGAATTTGACGTGCAATATTTTGCCCATCCAAAATCAAACATACATGACCATCACCTAGAATCGTGGCACCTGCAATCGCGGCCACACTGGTAAATTGTTGACCAATTGGTTTCACCACGATTTGAGAACGTGAACCCACCAGCTGATCTACCAATAAAGCAATGGTTTGACCACTGTTGCCTTTTATTAGCAATACAGGCAATGAATGGCCAACATTATTTAAACGTGGAATTGGCTGATTACCCACAAACTCTGATAGATAACGTAGTTTGTAATTGGTGTTGTCAATTTTAAACACGTCATCCTTACTATTGAAGTAAGTTTCGAGTGCCGTAGGTGCAATACGGACAATACGTTCAATTTGCGCTAATGAAATCGCATATTGCTGATCGCCCGCTTTCACCATCAAGGCATCGCTGACCGCTACCGTCGTTGGTACACGAATCGTAAAGGTCGTCCCTTTACCTAACTCAGACTCAACGGAAACATGACCACCCAAGGCTTTAATTTCACTTTGCACCACATCCAGACCAACACCACGACCCGAAATTTGCGTTACCGATTGTGCCGTTGAGAAACCTGGATGGAAGATCAATTGCAAGATTTCTTGTTTATCGAGGAACTGATCCGCTTTGATTAAACCAAGTTTTAAGGCTTTGTCTTTAATTTTGGTTTCATCAATCCCTTTACCATCATCACTGAAAGACACCAGTACATCAGTACCCTGACGACTAATGTTCAAGACGATGCTACCTACTTCTGGCTTTTTTAAAGCCAAACGGTCAGCAGTATCTTCTAAACCATGGTCGACCGCATTACGCAGCATATGTTCAAATGGTGTCACCAAACGCTCTAAGATCGTACGGTCCAATTCACCTTCTGTATTTTGAACAATCAATTCTGCAGGACGGTTCAAGGTCGAAGAGGTTTGACGCACAATACGTTGTAAACGTGGTAACAAACGATCAAATGGCACCAAACGGGTACGCATCAGACTTTCTTGAATTTCTGACTGAATACGTGATTGTTGTAATAGCAAACCTTCCGCATCACGGATTTTTTCTGCCAAAGTACTCTTGAAGTCAACCAAATCCGACGCAGATTCGGCTAGAGATTTTGACAATTGGTTAATCGATGAATATTGGTCCATCTCCAATGGGTCGAAATCCGCATAGCGTGAATTTTCAGAACCATGTTTGGCAATAATTTGTGACTCAAGCTCACCATCCATTCGACGTAACTGGTCAGCAAGTCGCTTAATTGCTAACTCCATTTCATTCAAGGTATTGCCTAGCTGACCTAAGTCCATCTCAATACGTGAACGGTTAATCGAGTTTTCGCCTGATAAGTCAATCATCTTCTCGACGAGATCAGCCGAGATACGAATCATCTCATTACTGTTATCAGAAGAATTAGCTTCAGACCATTCACCCAACATAGATGGAGGTTCAACACCATCACCTTGAATAAATTCAAAGCCTTTACTGACAATACCTTGTTCTAATTCTGCAACACGGTTTGGCAATTGAACCGTAACATCCACATACTGAATGGATTCTAGGCTCAATTTGATGCTATCAAAATTACTATAGTCGTGGTTGAAGATCGCTTCTTTTAACCATGCCAACGTCGTTTTGAGTAAGCCGTCATATGCATTTGAGTTGAAATGATGAACCGCGAAATGCTCAAACGTCGTCTCAAGTTGATACGCAATTGCGGCAACAGGTTCATTTTCAACCATACGCGCACCACCCTTAATACTGTGGGCAGCACGTTGTAATTGAAGCAATACGTTACGGTCACTACGTTGTTCAGTCCATTGATTTAATAATTGAACGGCTTGTTCAAGAATTTCCTCAGACTCTTCAAGGAAGGTTTCTTCCATGACAGAACGTAGATCGTCATCTGGATGCTCAACATGTTCAGCAACCGCATGTTCAAGATGTTCAACAGCAGACTCAGTGTGAGCAGTCGTTTGAGCTTCAACCACTGCTTCTGCAGTGTCTTCAGCAACATCCATCGGCTCTGACACCGATACATCTGGTTCTACTGCTGTTTGTTCAGTTTCAGCAGAAATAGGGGCCGAAGCCAATGCAACAGCTTCTGAACGCTCTCCTGCCACAATTGACTGAATATTCTTGAGAATATCGATCACATTATTCGCTGGGTAGTCGATCCCTTGGTCACGAATGGTTTGAATACGATCTGAAATATCATCCTGCACTAAACGAATAATTTGAATTAACGCAGGCGTAATCGAAATTTGCTGACGAATAATGCGCTCATAAATCGACTCTAATTCATGCGAAATTAAACCCACATGAGACGCGGCAATCATATTTGCACCACCTTTTAGGGTATGCAAATAGCGCATTAAATTATTCAAAGCTGAAGTATTGGTCTGATCACGTGTCCAAGTACTGAGGTCTTGGTCAATCCCCACCAATAATTCTTCTGCCTCTTCAATAAAGATCCCTAAAAGATCTTCATCAAAGTCATTATTCGCATCAGCCGCTTGCATCTGTTGATGATCAAGTTGAATACGCTGACTTAATTGTGCAAAGTCTACTGCTGTTGTATTTGCAACAGCGGCTTTATCTTCTACTGTGGCAACAGGTTCAGCAACTACATGAGCTTCTGGTGTAGTCGTCGCTGCAACTGCTTCAATGTCTTGTTGAACAAATGCAGTCAGCTCATTTAAGAAACGCTGAACCTCTTCACTTAACACTACACGCTGACCCGCAGCTAAAGTGTCAAATAAGTGAATGAACTCTTGATGTGCTTGCGCAAATAACTCATATCCATAATCAGCATGGAGTAATTCACGCTTTTCAACTAAAGACTGATATGCTGCACGCAGTTGAGTTGTGAAATCATGGATACCAACAGACGCACGATTATCCGTATGTTCAATCAACTCTAAAGCTTGTTGACTGAGCTGTTGAATATAGTCTGGGAATTCAGCAAGGGCACGTTTATCAAACTCAAATTCAGCATCCAATAACTGATCAATATTTAATTCGATTAGTTTAGAAACCAAACCTTGTGGATTATCTTCAGGCGCCAATTGATCTTGGCTAGCAAAACCATAATCATCCCAAGCGGCTTTGAAGGTTTCATAAATAGATGCAAGATTTGCCTTATCTCCTGAACGCAGCACGTGTAAATAATCACGAACAAATTCAGCATATTGAATCAATAAAGCAGTTTCTTTCGAGCTCGATACGATTTCGTCTTGCAATAAGGTTTTGAATAAATTTTCAACTTTTGAACTGGCTTCAAAAATCTCTTCGATTTGTGCCATCGACGAACTACCACGTAAGGTGTGTAGCGCGCGAATCAAGCCATTATAGTCTTGTGATTTACTATCATCAGATTGGAGGAACTGATCAATCGTTTGTAGATGCTCTTCAGCTTCTTCAATAAAAATACTCACTGTCTCTTCGACCAGTGACGCATCTGCATCCAATTGCTCAAGAACAGGTTCTGATTCAACGACCACATCAATCGTGCTTTCAAGCACTTCTACAGGTGACGTAGCTTCAACATCAGTCAGTTCTAAACCAGTGACATCATCTTCAGATTTTAATTGATCTGCCAGTTTTAATAATTCTTCGAGTGCAGGCTCAAGGCTGATATTTTGTTGTAATTGTTGCCCCATTAAAACCAATGGACGTAAGTCAACATCCAATTCGGCAACATTTTTAAACCGTGGATAGAGCTTATATTGATAAACATTTAAAACTGTTTGTGCAAACTTTTGAACGGTCGGCGTTAACTGTACCGAACCCGCAATAACACGGTTCAGCGTATCTTCAACTGCCCATGCAGATTCACCCGCCGATTTTGCCCCGACCATACGACCCGAACCTTTCAGGGTATGGAAATGACGACGAATCGTCGTTAAAGTGTCTTTATCTTGTGGATTTTCCAACCAAGTTGTAAATAAACCCGCTAGTTCTTCAAAGATTTCTTCTATTTCTTCAACAAAAATCTCTAAAATTTCTGCATCTTGATCAAGATAACTATCTTCAGGAAGCGTAGTTGTTTCAACTAAATTTTTTAATATTTCTTTCATAGCTAAGGCTTCTTATGTTTTGCCACCAAGAAGGTTGCTCAAACTTAATTGTAACCATCACCTAAGACTTAACTGTGACGTTAAGTTCACCTTATCGATGTGTTATCTGTAATCGGTGCAGTACCCTAACCGTAGCTAAGGTACTGCAGGTTTGCGCCTGACTTACTCTGGGAGTTTAAAGTCAGATACAGATTCACGTAATGATTCAGCCATGTTCGCCAATTCAGATACCGAACGTGCAGTATCAAATGTTGCACTGGTGGTTTGCGAGGTAATTTCTTGTACAACGTTCATCGTTGTCGCAATATGACCTGCAGAAGCAGACTGAAGTTTTGCAGCATCCGAAATGTTTGCAATCAGTTTCGCCAAGTTACCCGATACAGACTGAATTTCATCCAGTGCTACGCCGGCATCCTTAGACAAGTTCGCACCACGTACAACTTCCGAAGTCGTTTGTTCCATTGAAATTACGGCTTCGTTAGTATCCGTTTGAATGGTTTTTACCAAGCCTTCAATCTGTTTGGTTGCAGACGCTGAACGTTCCGCAAGACGCTGTACCTCATCCGCTACCACGGCGAAACCACGACCTGCCTCACCCGCCATCGACGCCTGAATTGCTGCGTTTAATGCCAAGATGTTCGTTTGGTCGGCAATATCGTTAATCAGTGCGACAATGTTACCAATCTCTTGAGAAGACTCACCCAAACGTTTAATACGTTTTGAAGTTTCTTGAATCTGCTCACGAATCGTGTCCATACCTTCAATTGAACGGTTTACAACATCTGCGCCGTTTGCAGCAATTTGTACTGAACGTTCTGCTACGACAGCTGATTCTTCAGCGTTCGAAGATACTTGGTCAATCGACATTGCCATTTCGTTAATCGCGGCAGATGCACCAGCAATCTCTTGCGCCTGATGCTCAGATGCTTCTGCAAGCTGGTTGGTAATACCCTGCGTATTCGCCGTATATTGTGCAACTTCTTGAGAAGTTTCTGTAATACGCGATACAAGGTCACGTAATTGGTCGATTGCGAAGTTAATCGAGTCGGCAATCGCACCAGTAAAGTCTTCAGATACCGTCGCATACGAACGTAAGTCACCGTCTGCAAGATCGGCAATTTCATCGAGTAAACGTAAAATCGCGTTCTGGTTACGGTCATATTCTTCTTGAAGACGGGTTACACGGAATTTATCCGATTGACCACGTAAAGAAAGAAGTTTGAACACACAGATCAAGAAGGCCGTTAAAGCAAGAATCAACAGTACCGCAGGTAAAATGGTTTTCAAGCCTGTGCTAGAAGACAATTGATTTAAGTTGTCCAACAATTTGTCTGACTCAGCAAAAATTTGTGAAGATGCTTTACGTACGTTCACAATTTGCGTTGAGTTTTTCAAAATTGTCGCAGCCGCTGATTTTAATACATCGTCATATTCAGCTTTAATGCCTTCAAGTGACTCACGTAATTCAGGGCTTTCAATACGTTGTACACCAAGCTCTGTACTACCATCCAATTGGGCATTTAAGTACAAACCGAAGGTTTCAGTATCGGCACTGAAGTCATCTGCAGACTCACGTGAGCTATCAGAACCTGAAAGCACCGAACTGATCGAACGTAAAATACGTTCTGCAATGAATACTTGGTTTTTCGCAATCACCACCTGGTTCGAAGGCATGTCTTGACGTGCCATTTGGTCGACCATCAAGTTATATTCAGCCTGAATCCCCGGAATGGTTTCACCAATCGCGATGTTCGTGTCATATAACTTGTTAATGATTTTTTGTTGCGAAGTAATCAAGTCAATACTTTTTGAAACTTCAGCCCACTGCGTATCTACAGATTTCAGCGCATCGGTATTTGCATGAATATCTTTTACAGTTTCTAAGTTTTCTTTGAACGAATCTTGAGAAGCAATTAATTTTTTCATTGCATCTTCAGTACCTGAAGCAGTTGCCTCAGTTGCTTGACGCGAAATTGTTTGCGAAAGAAGACGGAGTTCACCCAAACTTTGCGTTAATTGGTTACCGCGAGGAACGCTATAGAATAGGTATAATAAAATGATCGTTGCCAGTACTAATGAACCAATCGCACCATAAATAAATGGTTTGGATTTTTCACTATCACCAAAAACTCGAGATAATTGATCTGTCTGTGATTGCAGTTTTGCCAGAAAAGCATTACCGCCTTTACGACCACTAGTGCTTTCACCCGTATTTTTCTTTTTAAGTTTAAAGCCCATTCAGCTTCTCCCCGATTACGCCTTCTTTCGTTCGTGCGCGACAATTAATTTATAAATTTTATAGATGCGTTCATGTATTTGGGATTTTGCAGTAAACGACTGAAGAGAAATACATTCCACTGCTGGTTATGCTGGTGGAAATACCCCTGACAATATTCCTGTAAATTTCGATCCAACTCATTATGTTTAGAAAAATAACTTTTCTTATTAAAGTGTTGAATACCCAAAACTTGATCGACTACCAAACCGACATAATGGTCATTATGACTAATACATAAAACTTTTTGAGTGGGTGAAAAACTACTTCGATGACCGGTTATATATTGTGCTAGGTCAGACAAAGAAAGTAAGCGTCCCCGAATATTGGCTAGTCCCATCACCCAAGGTTGGGTGTTGGGAACTGGCGTATATTTTGGTGGGTAGATCACTTCAGCTACTTCACCTAAAGGAGCAACGTAATATTGCCCCATCATCTCAAAAGCAATGCCTGACCATCGGTTTACTTCATTTTCAGTGGAAACGTAGTTTTTGTTTCCTCGTTTTGCGATTCGAAGTAATTCGATAAATCCATTTGCTGCCATAGAGCTTTATCCTGCATTGAGGTGTTGCTTAATCACATCAATTAATTGTTTTTCGTCTACAGGTTTAGTTAGATAATCAGAAGCACCTTGGCGTTTACCCCAAACACGGTCAGTTGCCTGATCTTTGGTACTTACAATGACAATCGGGATATGCTTGGTGGTCGCACCACGTGCAATTTGACGTGTTGCTTGGAAACCATTCACACCCGGCATTACCACATCCATTAAGACCAAGTCTGGTAACTCAGCTTGAGCCATTGTCACCCCATCTGCCCCATTTGAAGCTTCAATCACTTCAAATCCGTGTTTACCTAAAATTTCTTTAAAACGGAATGTTTCTGTTGGTGAATCATCAACGATTAGGATACGTGCCATGCTTTTTCCCCAAAAAATAAAAAATCTAATTAAGCTGTAACGTGATTACGGATTGCATTCAGCAATTCATCTTTACTGAATGGCTTCGTTAAGTATTCATCCGAACCCACAACACGACCCTTCGCCTGATCAAATAAACCGTCTTTACTTGAAAGCATAATCACAGGAATATTTTGATAATTTTGAGAGTTTTTAATCAGGGCACAAGTTTGATAGCCATCAAGACGTGGCATCATAATATCGACAAATACGATATCTGGATTCGCATCTGCAATTTTTGAAAGTGCTTCAAAACCATCTACAGCAGTGACGACTTCACATCCTTCACGCTGAAGCAGCGTTTCGGCCGTACGACGAATGGTTTTTGAATCATCAATTACCATGACTTTTAGATTTTGGAATTTATCGTCCATTTATTGACCCTACCCATTGAGGATGTACAAACAATTAAGTTAGCAGCATTATTATTTACAAGTTGTGAACATTTTTAACATATCTTTACTTGCGTTTTCAATGAACATTTTCTGCGCAAACACACAAGATTTCTTGTTTTTATTAACTGCTTCACACTTTCCGATGACCAACGATTTTTTTTTAACTTGGAATAGTATTTAATTGTCTTAATTAAGCATATTATAGCAAGATTATTACTTTAAAATAAGTAATTTAGTCAACTTTAAACTGGGGAGTACAAGGTTGAGTCCGTTTACAAAAAAAATTCACTTGATTGGCCTTAAACATTTCTCAAAAAAAGTCATTCTGACGACTTGTTTACTGGCTTATACCCCGCTTTTATTTGCTGCACCAACCAATACGCAGCAACCACAAAAGGCGACTTGGTATCGTTACTATGACAGTAAAGGCATAGCAAACATCAGTACCAATGTGACACCAAATCACATCCGCTATGGTTATGAAGCACTTGATCAAAATATGCAAGTGATTAAACGTAACCGCCCCTACAATGCTGAAGCTGATGTTAGACAAGCTCCTCAGCGTGCGGCTCAAGCACGTCAGCAAGCATCAGATATCAAACTTAAAAAAGCCTATACCAATAGCCGAACTGCGGCCATTAAAAAGCGTGATGCACTGACGGGTATACGTAAACAGATCGTGTTTGAACAAGAACAATTAAAACAATTACAAAATGATCGTGTATTATTTGTTCGCCAAGAACGTGAACATTTTCGAAAAGGTGAAACCGTTCCGGCAAAATTAAAAACAATGTTGGATAATAATCAAAAAAATATGGTAGCGAAAAAAGAATATATTCAATCGTTACAAACTCGCTATCGAAATACAGAAGCTGAATACGACAGAATTATTACGCGTTTAAAAGCGATGGAATAAACTTGTTATTCAATTGCTTTTGTAGACCGCTGATATAAGGACCATTATGCAATCTGCACAGCAATCATCCCCTTTTTTAAAGCTTAGCCTGCTTTGCATAAGCCTGACTTTGGCTGCATGTCAAAAAGAAGATCCGCAGCAAAGTGTAAAACCAGAAAATAAGATTGAATTGATTCAACAAGATCTGGTGACGATCGAACAAGGCAACGCCATTTCAAAAACAGCCTTTACAGGCACCATTCGGGCAGTCAATCAGAGCAGTATTCAAGCCCAAGTCACTGCGACTGCAACCAATGTTAATGCAGAGGTCGGACAACGTGTCAGCAAAGGCCAAGTGTTGGTGCATTTAAATAATCAAGACAACGCAGCACGTCTTGCTCAATCACAAGCGAACCTCGCATCCACACAAGCTCAAGCCAATCAAGCCAAACTGATGATGGAGCGCAAACAGCGTTTGCTAAATCAAGGCTTTATTTCCAAAGTAGAGTTTGAACAAAGTCGTGTCGATTACCAAGCTCAACTGGAAAATGTTCGCGCCCAACAAGCCAATGTCGATATTGCACGTAAAGCCAATCAAGACGGCACCATTTATAGCCCTATCCAAGGCGTGATTACCAAACGTGATGTTGAACCGGGACAAACGGTTGCTGCGGGACAAACCCTTTTTGAAATCGTCAATCCAGACCAATTGGAAATTCAAGCCAAATTACCAAGTGATCAGCAAGCTGTACTGAAAATTGGACAAAAAATTGAATATAACATCCAAGGCAATAGCAATTTACTCACTGCACAAATCAGTCGGATTTCACCGATTGCTGATCAAGCAAGTCGCCAAATTGATTTTTTTGCAGCCCCAAATGAAACCATTACATCATTAAGTATTGGTGCTTTTGTCGAAGGTCACATTTTAGGTACAGATAATATTTCAGGCCAAAAAATTCCACTCGATTCCATTCAAAGTCTAAAAGACCAACCTTATGTCTGGGTCATACGTCAAAATAAAATTGCCAAAGTGCCTGTACAAATTTTGAATCAGAGTTATAGCAATAACACCGCGATTGTTCAGGGCTTACAAAATAGTGATCTGATCAGCCGAATTAAATTTAATGATTCAGATATCAAACAAGATGTAAGTATCAGCCAAAATTAAAAGAATAAGGCAGGACAGTTGTTATGTGGTTAACCCGAATTAGTGTGAAATATCCTGTTTTCACCATCATGATGATGTTCTGTCTGATGGTGCTAGGACTCGCTTCTTGGCAGCGTATGGGCGTTGAAGAGTTTCCTGATGTCGACTTCCCTTTTGTTGTGGTCTACACCAACTATCCGGGTGCTTCTCCTGAGTCTGTCGAATCTGAGATCACCAAGAAGCTTGAAGATCAAATCAATACCATTTCAGGCCTTAAGCAAGTCATTTCACAGTCCAGTGAAGGTTTATCCACGGTCATTGTCGAATTTAATCTAGACGTCTCATCCTCTGTAGCTGCACAGGATATTCGAGATAAAATTGCACCGGTAACCGCACAATTTCGTGATGAAATTGATGACCCCATTGTAGAACGCTACGACCCTACTGCCAGTGCGATTATGTCGATTGTTTTTGAATCAAAGGACATGTCTTTACGTGATTTGAGTTCCTATCTCAATCAACGGATTGTGCCACAGCTCAGAACAGTTCCCGGTGTAGGTACGGTCAATTTATTGGGCGATGCGCAGCGACAAATTCGAATACAAGTAAATCCGCAAAAATTACAAAGTTTCGGGATTGGGATCGATCAAGTTATAAACACCCTAAAATCTGAAAATATTGAAGTTCCGGGAGGAACCTTAAAACAAAAGAACTCAGAATTGGTGGTCGAAATTAAATCTCGGGTTATTCACCCAAACTCATTCGGTGATTTAGTGGTTGCCAATAAAAATGGCGCGCCGATTTATCTCAAACAAATTGCCGAAATAGAAGATAGCCAAGCTGAAATGGAGTCGAGTGCTTATCTGAATGGTAAAACAGCCGTCGCTGTCGACATTCTGAGAAGTTCGGACTCTAATGTGATTGAGGTTGTTGATAATACCCGTAAAACCTTAAGTAAAATCCAACAGCAATTGCCGCAAGGCACGACCGCAGAAATTGTGGTTGATTCTTCAAAAGGTATTCGTGGCAGCATTAAAGACGTGGCACGTACGATTTTTGAAGGTGCAGTACTTGCGGTACTCATTGTATTGTTATTTCTCGGCTCATTTCGTTCGACAGCCATTACAGGTTTAACCCTACCGATTTCGCTACTAGGTACCCTCACCTTTGTTTGGATTTTTGGTTTTACCATCAATATGATGACCCTACTGGCTCTCTCACTGAGTATCGGTCTCCTGATTGATGATGCCATTGTAGTACGCGAAAATATTGTCCGCCATGCCGATATGGGCAAGGACCACGTCACCGCTGCACTCGACGGCACAAAAGAAATTGGTTTAGCTGTATTGGCCACAACATTGACCATTGTCGCGGTATTTTTACCTGTGGCATTTATGGGCGGCATTATTGGGCGTTTCTTCTATCAATTTGGTGTAACCGTCAGTACCGCTGTACTGATTTCAATGTTTGTGAGTTTCACCCTTGACCCCATGTTGTCTGCTCACTGGGCAGAGCGCCACGATCCAAATAAAAAGCCGGGTAAAATCAAACGTTTTTTTAACTGGATTTCGGGCAAGCTCGACAACCTAAGCCATCATTATGAAAAATTACTCAAGCTTGCTTTAAAGTTCCGTCTCATCACCCTTTTAATCGCCGTCGCGTCTCTATTTGGCGCATTAGCTTTATCCAAAATGATCGGAACTGAATTTGTACCCGTACCAGACAAAGGTGAAATTCGGATCAAATTTGAAACACCCGTTGATGCAACCCTTGAATATTCGCAGGCTAAGCTTAAGCAAGTCGATCGTATCATTCGCCAACATCCAGAAGTCAAAGCCACTTATGGTGCAATTAATAGTGCCACTGATCGGGGTAAAAACCATGCTAGCATTCGTGTCACTGTTTCACCACGTACGGAGCGTAGTCAAACCTTAACGGATCTCAACAATGAATTCCGTACCCGCTTAAAACATATAGCAGGTATTACCATTACCTCGATTGCCTCAGCTGATGAAACAGTTTCGGGCGGTCAAAAGCCGGTCATGATCTCGATTAAAGGCCCCGACTTGGATGAGTTACAACGCATTTCAGATCGATTCTTGGTTGAAGTTGCCAAAGTCGAAGGTATTGTCGACTTAGAAAGCTCGCTTAAAGAACCTAAACCGACGCTAGGTGTACATATCAATCGCGTTTTAGCCAGTGATTTAGGTTTATCCGTCAATCAGATCGCCAATGTGTTACGCCCTCTTCTTGCGGGGGATAATGTAACAACGTGGAAGGATGATAAAGGCGAAACCTATGATGTAAATTTACGACTCACTGAAGATCAGCGTCGTCTGCCAACTGACATTCAAAGCATGTACATCACATCACAAAAAACCGATGCCGTAGGCTTACCTATCTTGGTTCCATTGGCAAGTGTGGCTAGCTTTGAAGAAACGCTCGGTGCTTCACAAATTAACCGTCGTGATCTAGCACGTGAAGTGATGGTTGAAGCCAACACGGCAGGTCGTCCCGCGGGTGATATTGGTGCCGAAATCAATGAGATTGAGAAAAATTTCGACTTGCCACCGGGTTATAGTTTTGTCACGCAAGGTGCCAATAAAGATATGGCTGAATCTGCAGGTTATGCAATGACAGCGATTACCCTCTCTATTGTATTTATTTATATTGTTTTGGGTTCACAATTTAATAGCTTCATTCACCCTGCAGCCATTATGGCTTCATTACCCTTATCATTGATTGGAGTTTTCTTAGCCCTATTCTTATTTAATTCAACCATGAACCTCTTTTCCATTATCGGGATTATTATGCTCATGGGCTTGGTGACAAAGAACGCAATTCTACTCATCGACTTTATTAAAAAAGCCATGGATCATGGTGTAGATCGTTATGAAGCGATTATTGAAGCAGGTAAAACCCGTTTACGTCCCATTTTAATGACCACCAGTGCAATGGTGATGGGTATGGTTCCGCTTGCACTTGGTTTAGGTGAAGGCGGTGAACAAAGTGCACCAATGGCACATGCCGTGATTGGCGGGGTGATTACCTCTACCCTACTAACACTTGTGGTTGTGCCGGTGATTTTTACCTATTTGGATGATTTCCGAAACTTCCTTGCACGTCAGGCCAAAAAAATCATGTCATAATGACAAAATCTAAAATGAGGTGACTTTGGGAAATGTTCACCTCATTTTTTATTGTATACTCTCAACTTTAACGCTTAATTTTTTAGGACAGTTTCCATGCGCGCGAGTCGCTTTTTATTTGCAACGTTAAGAGAAACCCCAAACGATGCTGAAGTTATTTCACATCAGCTTATGCTTCGTGCCGGGATGATTCGTAAATTGGCTTCAGGTTTATACACTTGGCTGCCGATGGGCGTTCGCGTATTAAATAAAGTTGAAGCGATTATCCGCGAAGAGATGGATCGTGCTGGTTCACTTCAAGTCCTGATGCCTGTCACTCAACCTGCATCTTTATGGGAAGAATCAGGTCGTTTCGTACAATATGGTCCAGAACTTTTACGTTTTAAAGACCGTCATAACAATGACTTTGTACTTGGCCCTACACATGAAGAAGTGATTACAGATCTTGCTCGCAATGAGTTGAAAAGCTATAAGCAATTGCCTGCAAACTTCTACCAAGTACAAACCAAATTCCGTGACGAAATCCGCCCTCGTTTCGGTGTGATGCGTTCACGTGAATTCATCATGAAAGATGCCTATTCTTTCCATGTTGACCAAGCCTCTTTACAAGAAACCTATGACAACATGTATGCAGCTTACTGCAAGATTTTCACGCGTTTAGGTTTAAATTTCCGTCCAGTTCAAGCGGATACAGGTTCAATTGGTGGTTCGGGTTCTCATGAATTCCACGTACTTGCTTCTAGCGGTGAAGATGACATCGCATTCTCTACAGAGTCAGATTATGCTGCTAACGTAGAAATGGCTGAAGCCGTACTAGTTGGTGAACGTGCTGCTCCGACTAAAGCACTTGAAATTATTGATACACCAAATCAAAAAACCATAGCTGATGTTTCTGAATTCCTTAAATCAAAACCTGCTCAATCTGTAAAAGCATTGTTGGTTCAAGGTGTTGCTGAAGAAGGTAAAGCTGCGCCAGTGGTTGCCTTATTCCTACGTGGCGACCATGAACTGAATGAAATTAAAGCTGAAAAACACCCATTAATTGCTGCTCCATTGGCCTTTGCAACTGAAGCACAATTGGCTGACTTAGGTTTAACGGCTGGTTTCTGTGGCCCTCAAGGCTTAACCGAAAAAGGCATTACAGTTATTGTTGACCGTGCAGCGTCTGTACTTTCAGACTTTGTTGCTGGTGCAAACCAAGTCGATAAACATGCTGTAGGTGTAAACTGGGAACGTGATGCACAATACACCGAAGTTTATGACCTTCGTAATGTTGTTGAAGGTGACCCTTCTCCAGACGGTCAAGGTACAATCTTGATTAAACGTGGTATCGAAGTTGGTCATATCTTCCAGTTGGGTCAAAAATACTCTGAAGCACTTGGCTGTAAAGTCTTAGGTGAAGACGGCAAACCTCTCGTTGTGACTATGGGTTGCTATGGTATTGGTGTAACCCGTGTTGTTGCTTCTGCAATTGAACAAAACTTCGATGACAAAGGGATTATTTGGCCGTCTGCAATTGCTCCTTTCGAAGTTGCTATTGTGCCAATGAATGCGCATAAATCACCGCGCACGTTAGAAGCAGCTGAAGCACTGTATGCAGAATTAACTGCTGCTGGTTATGATGTTCTTCTAGATGATCGTAATGAACGTCCAGGTGTTAAATTCTCTGATATCGAGTTAACAGGTATTCCACACCGTATTGTCATTGGCGAGAAAGGTTTGGATGCTGGTACATTTGAGTACAAAGGTCGCCGTGATGAAGAATCAAGCAACCTCAGTAAAGAAGACCTTTTAGCGAAAATTGCAAAATAATTTGCGCTAAATATAAAAAAATCCCGCTAAGTGCGGGATTTTTTTATATTAAATACTTTAAGCCTTAACAGAATTTCAGCCCGCCGAAGCAGTTAGAACGAAACTCCTGTCCAGAAAGTTTTAAATTGTTTAATGGGAAATCAATTAATGACGGGTTTTTAATCTCTTTAACATCCAAAGCCGAACCTGCAACACAACCAAAAAGTAAATCTCCACAGTTACGAACATTGGTACTTAGGTCATGGTTAATTCCGGCGATCGTTTGTTTCAATACTTCATCCGTAATCGCCACTTTGTCTGAAGGTGTAATACTCCCCAAATCGACCTCATCTTCCATCGCCAACCACCAACCTCTTTCTGCTGCAACTGCAGCTCCAGGCCATAGTATTTTTTGAGCTTGTAAGGATAACGAAGCAGGGTTATTTAGATAAAGTGCATGGATCAAACCTAAACTTTGATTTACCGTAATATCGGTTTGTAGTCCAGTAAGATAGCCTGTTACGTCTTTATTCAAATTAATATTTAACCCAAGTAGAGAGATCTGAGCTTCTAATGGACCACTAAAATCTAGACGATCAACTGTACCTGTGCCTTTTAATACCGCAATATTATCCTTAATTCTATTCCCGCTCACGACAGTGGCTGGAATTGTAAAAGGTGCTGTGGTTGATTTTAAATTAAAAGAATAATTATCTGATTTGTAGTGAAGCGGTAGATCAACTTCAGCACCAAATAATGTCCCCTTAACTGCCCCTTCAATGTATTGCTGCGTAGAAGCATAGTCCATCACACGCTCGGCAGTTGTTGCAACACCCGCAGACGCTTTGGTTTTCATATACCCACTAAAGGTGTTGATACCATTGGGTGTATTACTATTTTCTGTACCTAATGTCATTAACCCAGAAATTTTTTCAGCGCTCAGACGAAAGCCCATCACTTCACGAGTTGCAGCTGATTTGGGATCTTTAATTGCAATTTCGATAAAAGGATTGGTCAACAAAGCAGAAGTTGCCGCACGTTCATCAGACGTATAATTGCTATTTACAGGCAATCCACTCAATGAAATATGATCGATATCAATATCACAAGCACCTGAGCCATTTGCACCACCACAACCCAATTGCAGCTTTTTAATATTGGCATTGAGCTCCATTTCAGCTTCTAAACCAAGCTTATAAAAGCCGACATTGGATTGGTCTACGGCTTGTCCACTCTCATCCACAGAATTATACCCCTGCGTATATTCCATGGAGAGTAATGCTTGACCATCAACTTTTGATAAGCTTTCATCATCTAAAGCCATCATTGCATGAGATAAGCTACTCATCGCAAATGTCGAGAAGATCAAACCTCTGATTAACTTCTTTTTCATAACAAATTCCCTGTTCGTTATTTTATTTATTTGTTATTGATTTAATATTATTAGCGTGGAGTAATCCCCATGGTGCTTCGCATTGTTCCACCGGTTAGGGCTATATCCGCCATCTTTTGCATATTGCCATTTGTTAACATCGATACTTCTGCACGAAACGCTTTAGACATATTATTGGTTGGATTAAATTTCACCTGATTATCAAACTCTACCGAATCTTGCTTCATTTTAATCCGAGCATCAAATCCGAGTTCACCCTGCATTTTATTAATATTGATACTTGAAGCTGAAACGACACCGCTAGCATTTACATCTTCATTCATCAAACTTAAATAGCTTCCCATAACTTTTTGATCTTTCTTTTCAGCATCTGTTAAGGCTTTAAATTCAAAGCTTCCACGGAAAGACAAATAATTATTTTCTGCACTGTCATTTAGACCCGGTACTATAAATAGCTCCCCCTTACCATCGAGCTTAAACGCAATATTCGTCAACACATCATCACGTTTAGAGAAATTATCTAAAGGTACTGTAGTCCCACATTTGACAGAAGCTGTAGTCGCACAGTTATAGGTTGAACCCGGAAGTTGACCAATCGCTAACTCGGCATTGGCTGCAATCAATAAATTATCTGCACGTACATAGATACCGTCATTTTCATAGCCAATCACACCATCAGATTGAATCAGCGCATTGATGTTTCGCAAGCCTGCATAATAATTGACTTCTTGGCCATTTAAGCCTTTTTTACCATCGATCAAGATAATAGAGGTCGTACTTGGTGTTCCTGTTTTTTTATCAACACCATAACCATCCGTGCTCATCACGAGGTTATAGCCAATACCTGATTTTTCAGTCGTATTTTTATAACTATATTTTTTCTCTGATAATGCAACATTGGCATTCATATTGTAAATTGGAATACCAATCCCCCAACTATTGTCATTACTTGCAATTGCAGCAATTGAGTTATCAGAAATAAATCGTGCTGTACGTGCGATGGACTGAAAATCCATACCACGAATCGCTACTAAGGCAAAATTTCCACCTGCCGTTTGATTTGACAGGTTTTGGGTCAAAACATTATTGGTTAAACCTAATGTCGCTTTTAATTTATCATTCACTAGAAAATCAAGGCTTTTCGCTTGAATGGTATTGATATAAATATCGCCAAAATCAATATAGGCATTTTTATCAGCAACTAAAGACGTTAAATTAGAAAATTCAATGGCATAACTACCAATACCCGTATGGCCAATTTCTAAGGTTGTCGGTGCTTGACCTGCAACAAGGCTAGGATCATCCTTTGAAGTGAAATCCGCGCGCACACCTAAATGTAAACCACCTAAACCAACGGACTCATATCCAGAAGCCTTCGTTGCTAGACCAAAATCTTTAATTCCGTCTTGATTGGCATTTAAGGCAACTCGTGCATTGGTGACAGCACCCGATGCTCCCATACGAATTAAATTCCGCTGCGCACCACCATCAGTACCATAGCGTAGATCAATATTCACTCCAGGGTTTGTTGCATCACTACGTGAACTATGAACATCTGATGTATCTTTTACTCGTCCAAGGTTAATCGTATGGTCTTTGCTTCCCGTTGATTTTGTGGTGAGGACAATACCTTCATCTGCTGCGACATACATATAACCTGAACCCGCAAAGTTAAAGTTAAAATCCTTTAAGGTTACGCTATGTCCATTCATCCCATGACTAATACTGGCATTTTGCAATTGAAATTCCATATACGCCGTATCATTGCGGTTAAATAGACCATTGCTGGTTTCAAGTAATACTTTTAAAGGTGAAGATGTTGCAATCGTAAGTGAACCTAAATTTTGCGTAGGCGTTTGGCACGTTGCACCTTGACACAGCAGCATAATATTTTGTGCAACAGCCGTAAATGGACTGACACTTGCAGCTATACGCATGCCTACACCAGCATCCGTCGTCCCCACATCAAAATCTAATTTTGATGTAATGGTGCTTTGCCCAACACCATCTATTTGTACATTGTGCAAACCCATTTTCATCTTATTTTGGTCAGTTGGGTCAACCCAATTTAACTGATCAACTTTGACTCTAGAAACTTCATAGGTAATCGAAATACCATCTTGGCCAGTAACTGCACCCAAGCTTTCATCGGTCATCGCTTCAAAAGCATATGCATGTTGAGCAAGTAAAATACTGGTTGCGAGTGCCGTTAAAGTTGTTATTTTTTTCATCACTATATCCTTATATTCAGTCACAGCTGATTAACAGCGACCTGCACCATTTCCAGTGCAGTTAAAACTGAAGATGTTTAACTTTCCACTCATGTGCATGTTGCCGTGCACATTAACACCCATAAATCCTTGTTCTGAACCACGATCAAAATCAGGCACAGCTAAAGTTGAAGTTGTTCCATCAGCTTTCTTTTCGGTATAGGTCGTATAAGTACTGGTATTCTCATAACCTTCCTTACCTGTCGTACCTGTTTCCACCGCCAACGTAGCAAAGCCTAAATTCCTAATTTTTAATGGCTTATCATCATAAAATGTCAACTGCATAGCCGTTTGTGGATTACCTTCACGATTGATAATCGTCACACCATCTAGTGAAAATTGATCGATCTGTAACGTTCCTTGAAACTGTTTAAACACCAACCATTTCTTATTACCATTTGCATCCACATGATTATTGGGCGCAAGTGCTAAGCGACAAAACTCATTGGATGAACATTGATATCCATAAAATGCTTGCGTTGTTTTACCATTCGCATCCATGATTGATATGTTGTTTTTTGACATATCATTGGCATATTGATGATTTAAGGAAAGTGTCCAACTGAGATCTGCACCGCCTTGACCGGTTGCAGCGGTAAGTTCCCTATTATCCATAGACACTAAACCTGCATGAGTTTGTGTCAGTGCAGCACAAACAACAGCGCATAAAATTTTATACATGTGATTTCTCCTACAGCCCTGTTGTTCTTATTTTTAAGTGCTGAATCAATACGCCATCTATGGCAACAGATCCTAAATTCGTGCTTTGTCCATTGACACCTTTAAACACCACACCTGTCGCAGTATCCGTACTTTTTGCATTCAACAGATTACCAGGCAAGCGCTCTACTGTACCGATCGCAATGCTACTGTGTGTTGCATTACGTCCTTGATATAGTGCTGTCGCATCTGAAGAGTTTGCTTTTAACTCCGTGCCACAACTATAGACGTTACAGGTTGATCCTTTAAAGTCTGAGGCATTTAAACCCGATGTACCTGTGGTATTACCAGCGATATCCGTATAGTAAGTATAAATTTTACTGTAAATAGAAGGTACATTTGGAATACGTGTCACTTCCAAAATAATATTTCGACCTTCTGAACCCACAATAAAGGGCTGATACATATTTCCTAAAACTAAATTGATATTTGGGCTATATAAATATAGACCTTCAGTTTCATGAAAGATTGGAGCTGCAGATCGATCCATCGCTGGTGTCGCTGCTGTTCCATCATCCAATTCAGGGCGTGCAGCTGTACTGATACGCATGCCGCGAGCATCCAAATCTCCATCATTGATACTCAGTGACTCAGCACGATCATTGGTATTAATACGAATTAAACTGGCTAAACCTAAGGTTTGGTTGTAATTTGTATTTGTAGATTTTAGGGTTTGAAAAATTCGAACTTGTGAACCATTAAAACTCAGGCCATTCGCAACAATTTGAGTACGTAAACGATAGTCTTTATCTAAGCCGCTAGTCGGCGCACCGGTAATCGGATCGACGACATTACTTGAATTTAAAGACCGTGAAAATACATCCATCCACAAACCAAGCTTGATGTTGTTAGATGCATCATCTGCCGCAATTTTCTTTAATGGTGCCTCAATCGCTAAGTAACCAACATTCCCCTTATTATCTTTCGCAAATTGTTCAACATCTTGATTACCCGCATGGAAAAGCCATGGGTTTTCTGCTGTACCCCAATTAAATCCTTGGTCTGTATAGCGCGTTGCTAATGAACTTTTGCCATTTTTATCTTTGCTATTGGACAGGGCTAAGCCATATATAAATACATCTGCTTTCGATCTGAGGCTCGATACGGTCGCAGTCGAGGCAATTTGTTTTGCTGTAATTTCAGCATTTTTTTTCACCGTTGCTAATGCTGAATCACTCGCCTTTTGAGCTTCAAGCTTGGCATAGTCCGTTGCCAACTGATTGAGGGTTTCTGCAGCTTTGGCATTTAACTGAGCATCTTTTGTTGGATCAATAAGATTTGAACGTGTAATTTTTCCTGAGACATAATTTTTATAAAACGTAGACCCAGTAGGTAAATTACCCGTACTATTGTTACCGTATAGTAACTCAATCATTTCATAGGTATTTTTTAAAGCAGCAGCTTGAGACTTTTCTTTTAACCACGGTGTAATTGATTCTTTCGTTGTACCATCATCTTCTAATTTCAAACCAGACGATGAACCATCATAATAATCTGCATAACGCTGATCGTAATATGCCTTCATCGTTGGTGATTCAAGATAAGACTGTACTAATCGGCCACGATATTCTGTTGAATATGTTGCGATGGTTTCATTGGTTACTCGTGTAGCATTATTGGTCTCATAGGTGCTTTTAGAACTTAAGAAAGTGGAGTCATAAACACCGTTATAGCCCGTAACTCGGCCTTGCTGATAGGCATCAACATATGCAGCTTTATAGATTTTATCGTAAGCACGCTGGCCTAATTGTTCATAGTTTTCACCTGTAGGAATAATCCGAATAAAACCTGTATCGCTTTTCCCTGGATCAACCATACCAGACGCATAACTAGAAGCCGTAGAACGGTCATTTGGCCCTTGAAAGACCATTTTGAAATTTTCTAAAGTGAGTGCAACACCTTCACCTGTTGTGGCTGAAAGTGCTTCATCTGATAAATCTTGAAGCGCATAAACAGATGGTGCAGCAAACATGCTGACTGCGGCTGCTAAGCAACTCTGGCGGAATAACTTAGCCTGGGTGAATTGAGTCATCTCGACCTTCCTTTTATCAGATGCTCTGCATCTCTCTTATATTTATTCCTGAGAACTGGCTTTGATGTTATTGTCCATTTATTCCTTAAATGGAGACTTGTGATAGACCAGTCACTTAACTTTTTATTATGCTGAATAATTACTCAATTGCAAAAACTTCCCCACCGAATGGTCTATTTTCCGATGAATGACCCAACAAAAAAGCGGGCTAATTCGCCCGCTTTTTTTAAACTAAATCCGAAGGATTAAGCTTTCGGTAAAGTCACACCGGTTTGACCTTGGTATTTACCACCACGGTCTTTATAAGAGGTTTCACACACTTCGTCTGATTCAAAGAACAACATTTGTGCGACACCTTCACCCGCGTAAATACGTGCAGGCAAGTTGGTTGTATTCGAAAATTCTAAAGTCACGTGACCTTCCCACTCTGGTTCAAGAGGCGTCACATTGACAATAATACCGCAGCGAGCATAGGTTGATTTACCCAAACAAACGGTTAACACATTACGTGGAATACGGAAATATTCGACTGTACGTGCTAGTGCAAACGAGTTTGGCGGAATGATACAAACGTCTGATTCGATATCAATAAAGCTTTTATCGTCAAAGTTTTTAGGGTCAACAATTGCTGAATGAACATTGGTAAAGACTTTAAATTCACGAGCACAGCGCACGTCATAACCATAGCTCGACACGCCATACGAAATAAGCTTTTCGCCATTTTCATCATAACGGACTTGGTTTTCTGCATACGGTTCAATCATGCCGTGTTTTTCGCTCATTTCGCGAATCCAACGATCAGACTTAATAGCCATTTATCTCTATCCAAAAACTTAAATCAATTATTGCGTGGTACTTTAACTGAAATCCAACTTAATGAAAATAAGCTTTGCCGAACTAAGCGGATTTAGTCATTTTCAAATCAATTTAAAGTTTTAAAATCGCAGAATAACTCAGTGGTATCGAAAAACTAACCAAGACTAGCGATGCTGTTCGTTGTAAATTGGCTTGATTGAGCCAACTAATTTTATTCGATGCCAAAACTGAACCAAGGAAGGTCCAAAAAAATGCAATAGGAACGATCAACAACAAAAAGATCAGCATGTGAGCTACATAATACTGCGCATTTTGCCAAGCCAATGCAGGAAAAATCGCAGATGCGAATAATAATGCTTTGGGGTTTAATAACGTCGCAACAAAGAGTTCGCGTGCACGAATGCCCTTTTGATTAAAATTTTCAGCAACAGTTGCTGTACGCCATAATCGCATAGCCAAAAATAGAATATAGCCAGCACTAAACAGTTTTAAAATGGTCGGCAGTAAAGGCAGATGTACGGAAATTTTACCAATGAGAAAACCCCATAGGCTAATCGAAATAAGATAACCAAAGGCTTCCGCTGGAATGAGTCGGAATGATTTACGTAGCCCAACTTGAATACCCGAAGATGCGAGTAGCGTATTGGTTGGTCCCGGCGTTAACAAAATACTGATAACTAGACCAATAAAAAACCATGAAATCATACTTTGACCTCAAACTTAATCCGCGAAGATTAATTCAGTTGTTTCGTATTAGCAAAATAAAAAATAGAAATGCTTATAAAAAACTCCTTATTTAATTATAAATTCAGTAACTTAAATAGAAAAAACAGAACCTTAGCTGAACAGTCATTCAGAGCACCTTACAATTCAAAGAAATAGTTTGAACTTATATTTATAAAAGAAATTTCACATGATTCCATGTATACCCTACAGTTTTTACACGTAACAAAATATTATTAAAATAAACGATATAGCTCCATGCCATTCTTACGCATAACCATTATTTATTGGAGACTAAAAAATCAAAAAAAAATACTTTTCAAAAATAATTGATTAAGTTATGTTCAATTGAGTAGTGGAAATTAAAATTAAAACTCATCAAATCAATATTCAAAATTTATGTGTAAAAGGACGTTTCTATGAACCAATGGACAAAACTCACGTTACTCTCGGTTACTTTGGCGTGTATTACTGCTTGCTCAAATGATCAATCTACTTCAAAAAATACCACGGAAGGAAAAAGCGCAGAAACTGCTACATCTGACAAACTTCAAACCAAGTTCGTAACCATTGCAACTGGTGGGGCATCAGGACCTTACAATGTGATTGGGACAAGTCTTGCAGAAATTTATAACAAAACCTTTGGTGTAAATTCTAAGACTCAAACTACAGGTGCATCCGTCGAAAACTTAAACCTTCTGAAACAGAATAAAGTTGAAATGGCATTTGTTATGAGTGACAGCTTAACAGAAGCACTGAACGGAACAGGAAGTTTCGCAAATGGTAAAGTTGAGAATGTCAGCCAAGTCGCAGCGCTTTATCCCAACTACGTACAAATCGTAACCTCTAAAAAATCAGGGATCAAAAATATCGAAGATTTGAAAGGTAAACGTATCGCTGTAGGTGCACAAAATTCAGGTGTAGAAGTAAATGCACGTACACTGTTGAATGGTTTTGGAATCACCTATAAAGATATTAAAGTTGATTATTTGGGCTATGCTGAAGCCGCTGATGCTTTAAAAGGTGGCAAGCTTGATGCAGCATTCCTGACTAGTGGCATTCCAAATTCATCACTCATGGAACTTCAACAAAGCTTTGATCTACAGTTGGTTTCAATCAATGCAGATAAAGTCAAAGAAATAGCTAAAGATCAAAGTTATTTCTTACCGATGATTATTCCAAAAGGCACATATGGCAATACTGCGGACATTCAAACTGCCGCAATTAAAAATGCATTAGTTGTTCGCACAGATATATCGGATGATGATGTCTACAAACTAACAAAAACTTTCTTTGACAGTTTGCCTCAATTGGCAACTTCACACCAAGCAGCAACAGAAATCACGCTTGAAGGTGCTCAACAAGGCCTTGTAGCGCCTCTACATCCAGGCGCGAAACGCTACTATGATGAAGTGGCTAAAAAATAATAAGCTTCAAAAAAATGCAGTTTATACTGCATTTTTTATATTGTTCTTCTTAATCTATGCTAGCTATCCAACACTGTATACGCAGGTTAGAGTTGAAACTGATATATGCAAAATTTCAACTGATCAATTTGATTTACAGTGGAAGCATTCAGTAGAAAAGACGGCTTGGTCTGAACAATATCAGCGTCAAAAGAATACGTTTTTACTGCGCCACACCGATTTGATTTCATTTGGTGCAGGTACACCCTCAAATTATCCCATTGAGTTTCAAAAAAATGGTGTGATTAGAATGCGGGTCAATCAAAATATAGATGAAATCAACTGGGTGATTTCTAGAAATATGCAAGGCACGATCCTCGCTGACCAAAAAATTTGGTCTATTTTTCAAAGTTACCCAGACTATAGTTTGGTCAACATCTCGGTTCAATATCAACCCAAATGGAAGTCTTGGTGGATTGGAGAATGCCTATGAATTCCAAAGAAGATAAAGTTGTATTAGAACAACTCGATGAGAAACAACAACAAGCCATATTAGAAAAATTTGATCGGGAATCTGTTACTCGAATCAATATGAGCAAATCTGTTACCTACTTTGTTGCATTTGTAGCGATCTTTTATTCATTATTTCATTTATTTATTACGTTTAATCCTTTACCTGAGTTAATACAGCGTGCAGCCCATGTCGCTATTGGCCTAGCACTCATTTTTTTACTCTATCCAGCTCGTCAAACAAGCTCCCGACAGCATATTTCACTTCTCGATTGGTTCTTGGCTTTGCTTTCCATCTTCAGTTTTTTATATTTATGGAAAGAATATCAATCTATTATGACCACTCGAGGTGGTATTCCAAATACCTTAGATATCGCGTTTGCAATTATGAGTGTGGTATTAGTCATAGAAGCAACTCGCCGGGTCATGGGGTGGATGTTGCCCATTTTAAGTTTAATTTTCCTGACCTATACATTTATCAGTCACTTTGATTGGATGCCAGATCGATTACTTACTCGCCCTTATACAATCAGCGACATTTTCGGACATATGTATTTAAAAACCGAAGGCTTATATTCTTCGGCAATTGGTGCATCCGTCACCTTTATTTTCTTATTTATCCTTTTTGGTGCTTTTCTTGCAAAATCAGGTATGGGGAAATTATTCAATGATCTTGCCATGGCGCTGGCTGGACATAAACAAGGTGGGCCTGCCAAAGTTGCTGTAATTTCAAGTGGATTTATGGGCAGTATTAATGGCACTGCTGTTGCCAATGTTGTTGGTACAGGCTCATTTACTATTCCATTGATGAAAAAGATTGGTTATCACAAGAATTTTGCTGGTGCCGTTGAAGCCAGTGCATCCGTTGGTGGACAAATTTTGCCACCAGTCATGGGTGCGAGTGCCTTCATTATGGCCGAAACAACTGGCGTGAGTTATGGCACAATTGCACTAGCCGCCTTATTACCTGCTTTATTGTATTACCTTGGCGTCATGGCTCAAGTTCATTTCCGTGCGGGTAAAGATGATCTGAAAGGCGTACCTAAAGCTGATTTACCAAAAGTAAAAGAAGTTCTAAAAGAGCGTGGACATTTACTTATTCCAATTTTGGCACTGGTCTTTTTCTTATTTCAAAATATTCCTGTGAGCTATGCTGCTGTCTACACCATCGTCCTGACCATCTTTGTAGCAGCTATAAGAAAATCAACACGAATGGGTGTAAAAGATATTTTAGATGCGCTCGTTGATGGAGCCAAACAATCATTATCTGTGATGGCTGCTTGTGCTGTCGTTGGTATTATTATCGGCGTAGTAAGTCTGACAAGTTTTGGTTCAGTAATGACTTCTTCAATTATGAGTTTAGGTGCAGGTAGTCTCTTTCTCACTTTATTTTTGACCATGATTGCATCGATGATTTTAGGCATGGGGCTTCCATCTATTCCGGCCTATATCATTACTGCCACCATGGCAGCACCAGCACTCGCAAACTTTGATATTCCTGTATTAGTCGCGCATATGTTTGTGTTCTATTTTGGTTTATTTGCAAACATCACCCCACCAGTTGCCCTTGCCGCCTTTGCGGGCGCAGGAATTGCAGGCGGTGATCCAATGCGCACTGGGTTTCAGGCCTTAAAACTATCTCTTGCTGGTTTTATTGTTCCATTTTTATTCGTTTATAACCCTGCCATGCTGATGATTGATACCACCAATGTTGCAGTCAATGCTCGAGAATTTGCCTTTCCTGCATGGACAACTATAGTGAGTATTACTGTCACTTCAGTGATAGGAATTCTCGCTTTAGGCTCCGCAGTTGAAGGTTATTTCAAGACTTATCTCAACTGGTTCTGGCGTATTTTTTTAGGTGTGGGTGCGCTGTGTATGATTATTCCAGAAACCATTACAGATATTGTAGGCATTATCATGGTCATCATCGCAATTACGGTGAATATTATCACTGCTAAACGTAAAGCAAACCCGTCTCTTTCCTCCTAAAAAACCAATTAAAAAGCCCGGTAATTACCGGGCTTTTTAATTTCTTAGACTAAGGCGTACCCTCATTTGATGGGTGGGTTTTAATGACTTCAAATAATATTTAAAATTATTTGTTCCTCTATATTTTTTCAATGCTAAGCCCCTTGTAACAGAGGACATTTGGCAAAAAATCTAAGACACAATGCGTTTGTACAGTTACTGCCGTTCAGAGAATTGATCCTAGCCAAAATAATAGAAATATCGTGAAAGCTATTTTGTAAAAACTAAGTACAAACGCGACATCCTTTGATATGCCTCAAGAATTTTATCCTTAGCAGACGGCTTATAATCGCAGGAAAAATAAGAAATTGTGCAAATCGTTTTTTAGATGTGTAATTCATAGACATCGTTGAATGTCTAAAGTTCAGTACTCATAATTTTCAAACACTCCCAATACCACGTTATAAAAAATCTGGCACGAGGCCAGATTTTAATACGATCAACTTAAATTTCAGTTCACCCTTAGAAAATACGGTTTTTATCTTTTTCAGCCTGAGGTAATGCATCTGCAACTTTTTGTGCAATCGCCATGTAGCTTTCAGCAGCATCATCACCTGCTATCACAGATGGTTTCCCTGCATCGGCATTTTCACGAATTTGTACATTCAGCGGTAAACGACCTAAGAGCGGAATGTCGTATTGGGCTGAAAGTTGGTCGCCACCACCTGTACCAAAGATTTGCTCTTCATGCCCACAGTTCGAACAGATGTGAGTCGACATATTTTCAACCACGCCCATCACGGGAATATGTACACGATTAAACAACTCAATGCCTTTGGTCGCATCCATTAATGCAACATTTTGTGGTGTCGTCACAATCACAGCACCTGTCACCGGTATACGCTGTGCAAGCGTCAACTGGATATCACCTGTGCCTGGTGGCATATCAATGACCAATACATCCAGATCAGGCCATAAAGTTTGGTTAAAGAGCTGCATTAACGCCCCCGTCGCTTTCGGCCCACGCCAAGCCACAGGGGTATTGTTATCACCTGTTAAATGGCCAATCGATAAGACTGCCAAACCATAAGCTTCAATTGGTACAAATTGTTCAGCTTCAATCATAGGCGTACGGCCTGCATTGCCGAGCATCGTTGGAATACTTGGACCATAGATGTCTGCATCTAATACCCCAACCTTTAAACCCAGCTGTTGTAATGCGAGCGCCAAGTTCACAGTGGTGGTCGATTTACCCACACCGCCTTTACCAGATGACACCAAAATGACATTTTTAATGCGTTGATGTTTCGGTACATCACGCTGTTGTGGAGCCGCTTTTTGAATCGGCGGATTATTCGGATCAACTTCAGCAGGTGCTTCAGGTGTTTTCGCAGACGCATCCACAACTGGAGGTAACTGACTTTTTGCTGCTGAACTTTCAGCTTTTTCATGGCTAGAACAGCTTTCGCCTTCTGCATGATGGTGACCACAACCACCTTCAGATTTATGCCCTGTTTTTTGTTGAATCACATGCATATTCAGCTCATTAATACCGCATTTTTCCAACGCATCAGCCAAATCATCATGAATTTTTTGTAAGTCATTAGCTTCTGAAGGAAAGGTGTTAATCGTAATCTGTAAGATCTGACCTTGCACATTGACCTGTGAAATACGGTCTTTTAAGGCATTATTTGAATTGGGAAGTACATAGTTTTGTAAAACCTGTTGGATTTCCTCTTCTTTCACCTCTTGGGAGGGTGAAAACACAGATTTTAGAGAAGAAAGCCACGACATTATGTTGTCTCCAAACAGGAAAATCAAAAGATAATAGCGATAGTTTACCTGTTCATTTGCCACAGAGTAAGAGGGAGATGAATGACTTATCCCTATAAGCTTATAAAGTTGAGTAATTTAGTCAGCTTTCAAACAATTTTTCTAGCGTGCGCCACTTAAAATGCCCGTGTAGTTGATCTATGCGGCTAAACCAAAGCCATTAAATTTGAATTGATTACATATCAACCATACTTTTACAGCGTAATTTCAGTTTATATTTCAGTCGTTTCAACAGAATAATCATAGCGATGGATGTGCAATCTAAAGGCACATTTTGTGCTTTTTAGTTTTTAAAATGGGGATGACGATGTATCCGAAGACTATCTATAAGAAGAATATTTATAAAACGACTTTATGTGCCTTGATGCTCCTGACTTCAGCAGCCTATGCAGAAATTGCGACTGAAGCCATTCAAACACCTGACCGACAAACTGTAGCGATTGGTGATAGCATCGATCTCATGCGCTCGCGTATGCAAGCTTCTCCGATGAAAATGGTGTCTTATCCGCTGCAAGAGAAAAATCTGCCTGCGAAACTAGCGGTAGATTACACCTATGAAATTGCCAATATGCGCTATGTGATTACCATAGTCGATGATCAAGTCAAAAATATTAAGACTGAAAATTTAGATGGATTAAAACAATGAATCCTAAAAAAGCCGCTCTTTATAGAACGGCTTTTTTCATCAAACCTAATTAAGCTTGGTCATCTTTTTTAAACTTATGCAGTGTGTCAGTGGCTTTCTTTTTTAACTCGTCAAATTTCTCTGTCGCCTGCACTTTTAGTTCATCAAATTTTTCGACAGCCTCATGTTTAAGTTCGGCTGCTTTGACTTTGGCTTCATCAAATTTATGACTCGCTTCTGCTTTTAACTGCTCTAGACGGTCTTTGGTTTCTGCATGCTGTTCTGCATGTTCATGTTTGGCCTCATTTAAGGCTTTTTCACCCTCAAGCTTGAGCTCTTCAACTTTATGCTTTGCACCATCGAGTGCTTTTTCGCCTTCTAGTTGCGCCTCTTTGGCCTTGAGTTGTATGTCATCACCGAGTTCTGATGCTTTATTTTTTAAATCATTTAATGTGCTTTCTGTTGTCATCTCGCTCACCCTATTCTCAGTTATTGTCTAACAATAGTTATAACGCGATTTGAAGCAGATACCTGAAATAGACGCATTTAGAAACAAATCAACCACAGGAAAACGCCATGTGATTGCCTATTTTCACAATGGCTTGATACAAATATGTATGGTCGATTTTACTCTATGCTTTTAATTTTAAAGGATGATGTAATGCAAAGAGATCAATGCCACTCCTATGCATTGATCTCTTGAAATTAAACTTATTTGCTGACCGTACTCATAAAGCTCACTGCGGAAAACAGCCAAATAAACAGGATGAAACTCCGTCCCTGATTAAAATGCGCGACATCGGTACCATGCAAAATATTATGACGGGTCATCGCTACGGTAGAGCTGTTATCCATTTGATAGGCCGCCAATTCGGCAAAATACGGATTTAACTCATTGGCAATTTTAGATTTGTGCCAAAGGCTTTTAATTTCACTGCCTTTAAGCCCCGGTACAATTTTATAGACATCGACAAATTTAGTGCCATTTTGACTTAAGAAACCCGTTTGAATCAGCACGTCTGTCAAGATGCCTTCAAGCTGTGCATATAACACTGGGATACAGCCTGCATGAATGTCTAATTTATACAGTTTAAACGCATCTAAAAGTACCTGACGGCGCGCTGCTTTATGTTCACCAATATTCAAAGCATCAAAGGCTTTCAACATTTCAGTTTGGAAAAACTCGCTATTGATGACATTCAGAAAATCAAAGTCTGCATCATTTTCATGTTGATGAAGCAGTTGCCAAAAATACAATAAATTTAAAGCATCATTCGCTACTTTCATTTCTACCGGCTGATCTAATTCATCGGCCAAAATATCGAAATAAGGCTCATCTTGTGCCAAATGACGCAGAGTTTGAATCAGTAAGGCATGTTCATCTGCTGAAATCTGTTCTAAATATTGCTGCGCATCTTTAATAATGTGATGCCCCAATTTATGACGCTGTTCATTTTGAGGAATACGAGTGATTGGCTGATCGTCTTCATAGTCATCTTCATACATGGGCTTGTTACTCTTAGGCATCACAGTTATGCCCTATTATCACTGTAATTGTGTCAGCAATATAGAATTTTTTACTTTTGCAAAGATTTCACCTATTCCCTTGTGCAAGTACTGGCTATCTCATGTAAAATTACAGCCCATTGCATAAATACGAATGAGAGAGTCATATCCGTGCGTAATATTTTAGTTACTAACGCCCTTCCATACGCGAATGGCCCAATTCATATGGGTCATTTACTCGGTTATATCCAAGCAGATATTTGGGTACGTGCGATGCGTGCAATGGGTCATAACGTGACTTATGTATGTGCGGACGATGCTCACGGCACAGCGATCATGCTCCGTGCGGAAGCAAACGGTATTACACCTGAACAGCAAATTGCCAATGTTCAAAAAGAACATGAGCGTGACTTTGCTGGCTTTAAAGTTGACTTTGACCATTACGACTCAACCAACAGCCCTGAAAACCAAGCACGCGCTTCTGAGATTTATATTAAGAACCGTGAAGCAGGCAACATTGCTGTACGCCCTGTTACGCAATTGTTTGACCCTGAAAAAGCGATGTTCTTGTCTGACCGTTTCATTAAAGGCACATGCCCAAAATGTAAAGCAGAAGACCAATACGGCGACTCTTGTGAAGTGTGCGGTACAACCTATAACGCAACTGAATTGTTGAATCCGAAATCGACTTTAAGTGGTGCGACTCCTGTAGAGAAATCTTCAGATCACTACTTTTTTAAACTGCCGAACTTTGGTGAATACCTACAAAAATGGACACGTGATGAAGGTCGTCTACCTGTGTCGATTGCCAACAAATTGGATGAATGGTTTGAAGCAGGTTTATCTGACTGGGACATCTCACGTGATGCACCTTACTTCGGTTTTGAAATTCCAGATGCGCCAAACAAATACTTCTACGTTTGGGTAGATGCACCGATCGGCTATATGTCGAGCTTTGAAAACTACATCAAGACCAAACGTCCTGACCTAAGCTTTGACGATTACTGGAAAAAGGATTCTCAAAATGAAGTCTATCACTTCATTGGTAAAGACATCGTTTACTTCCACGCGTTGTTCTGGCCTGCAATGCTTGAAGGTGCAAACTACCGTACCCCAACAAGCTTATTCGTTAATGGTTTCTTGACTGTAAACGGTCAGAAGATGTCTAAATCTCGTGGTACATTCATTAAAGCAGAAACGTATCTTGAGCATTTGAACCCTGAATACTTACGTTACTACTTCGCGTCTAAACTTTCTGACAAAGTTGAAGATTCTGACTTGAACCTTGATGATTTCGTTCAAAAAGTGAATTCAGACCTTGTTGGTAAAGTGGTAAACATCGCTAGCCGTTGTGCGAAATTCATCAACACCAAGTTTGATAACAAACTTTCTGCAACGTGTGCAGAGCCTGAATTGGTACAAAGCTTTATTGATGCAGGTGCATCAATCGCTGCTCAATATGAAGCACGTGAATTCTCTGCGGCAATCCGTGAAATCATGGCGCTTGCTGACAAAGCCAACCAATATATCGACGAGAAAAAGCCTTGGGCTTTAGCGAAAATTGAAGGCGAAGAACAACAAGTACATGACGTGTGTTCAGTAGGTATTAACCTATTCCGTCAATTGGCTGTTTACCTTGCACCAGTACTTCCTACCTTGGCAGCAGAAGTTCAAAGCTTCTTAAAATTAGAATCTTTCGACTTTGCGTCTGGTAAAACGATTTTGGTGGATCATGAAATTGCTCAATTCCAACCATTAATGCAGCGTGTAGATCCAAAAGCTGTTGCTGCTATGGTTGATGCGTCTAAAGACTCTTTAGCTGCACCTGCGGAAGCACCAAAAGCTGAGAAGAAAAAAGAGAAGAAAGCTGAAAAGAAACCTGAGCTTAAAGTTGGCGAAGCTGAAATTATCGGTATCGAAGACTTTATGAAAGTTGACTTACGTGTAGCGGAAGTTTTAGAAGCTGCTCACGTTGAAGGTTCAGACAAACTGCTTCAATTGACCTTAAATGTCGGCGAAGCTGAGCCACGTAACGTGTTTAGCGGTATTCGTGAGTTCTACCAACCTGAAGACTTAAAAGGCAAATTAGTGGTGATGGTGGCTAACCTTGCACCACGTAAGATGCGTTTTGGTATTTCTAACGGTATGGTTTTAGCTGCGGGTAATGGCGAAGGTGTTTGGGTAATTTCACCTGAATCTGGTGCTAAAGCTGGTGATAAAGTGTCTTAACTTTTAAGATTAAGATTGGAAAAAGCCTCTACGTTGTAGGGGCTTTTTTTATGCCTAAAAGTTCCCTCTCCTTTTAGGAGATGAGAAGCACTGCTTCGCAAGGTAACAAAAAATCTTTTGTTTACTTGATGGTGCGTCCATGTATCACAAGTGAACGGCGACATCCATGTCGCCTACCATCTAAAACAATGCTCTGTGACTAGTTCTGTTTTTTATGAAATCGAGCAAATCAGCTGTAAATTTTAGAACTTCAGCATTTGCCTTGTCGTATTGCAAAGAATCACTTTTAGCTACTCATATACTTTAAATAAATGATTCATTTCGACAAATTGACGTAGCTTTTGATCAAGTTGATCTGGAAACTCCCCAAAAAATTTATCCAACTGATCCAATTGAATACTTTCAGCTTCGGTGCTGTTTTTTAAAATATTAAATCTTAATCCTTGCTCAACTGGAACCTCTAAAGCACCAAATAATAGTATTTTCGCACTTTCTAATAATTCTAAACTTTCAAAAGCCTGTAACGCTTTTAGAGCTTGTATCGTTTCAGCATAATAATCGCCTGAGCTATTATGAAAATATTGATCAAATCCACCATTAAAAACTTCTGCAATTAATATTTTCACAACAAAATAGACTTGATTCTCAAAACTTAGTTTTTTCAAATCCGCTAAATCAGATACCTGCTGTGATAAATTCAACCAATATACATATTCTTCAGATGCTCTATATTTTTTCTCCTCATCGTAGTATTTCTTAGCTGCTTCTATTTGGTTTCTATAGCCTTTAGCACAAGGAACACATAAACCCTGATTCTTTATTGCCGTATCAGATAAAATAAGTGCTTTACAAGTCAAACAAGCAATTCTTGTTTCCATTTACACCTCCATATATTTTATGCTTGCAGATACACATTACCCTAAGCAACTTCCAATAATAAGATTATTCCTACTTAAAAAATAAAAATTTAACCAAAAATAATCACATTTATATTCGAGAAACGATCAATTTTTTTATTAAAAGGAAAAACAACCTAATGTATGCTAAAAACATCCACTATCTTACAAGCTATAAGAATTCCATGAAAAATATAAAACCCCTATTCTTTGCACGTATTCTCATCAACACATAAACATAACAACTAAAAAGCCCCTAACTAGAGGGGCTTTTTATTATTTCTGCGGACTTAATCCATTCTGCGCAAAGTTTGGCGAACGAGGCCCATACAACAAGCCCTTCTGCTCACTTAAACGAGGTGAATAAAGTAAATGACTAACTGTCCCAGACAACACATAAGCTTTATCGCTTAAATGATTCGAGATTTGGTCAACTAAAGCACCCACTAGCATACCGACTAAACCAGCATTATTGTTGCTGTTAGACAGCACTTGCTTTTCAGTTCCTTCCCAAAGTAACTCACCTGTTTTTAGATCAACTAACTTCGCTTCAACAGCAACCGTTGCAACAGTTTGAATAACTTGATACTTAGAACCGTATTCCTTCACTTTGACATAAAGCGCAGCATCAGCACCAAAGATTTCTTGAAGCTTTTTAGGGCTAATCGTTTGTGCATCTGCGCCGTTATAAACACCATTTTCTTTAAACATGGTGTCAACAACACTGATTGGAAAAACGTAATAGCCAGCTTCAGCTACTGGCACCGTCACAGTCGACCAGTAACTATTGGTTGCACGAGTATCAGGTGATTCATTCACAGGTGGCATCACCAAAATAGATTTTGGCATATTTGCAGTATAGGTACTTAAATCACGTGTATTTTTAGGTGCAGTTGCACAACCCGTTAATAAGCCAACAACGGCAGTAACTGTAAATAAAGTTTTTAAATGCTTCATTTTTTTGCTCCTGCTGAAGTTTGACCCGTCATTTTTTTCAATAAACGATCCATTAATACAGTCGACTCAGGATAGACCTGACGCTCAAGCTCAAAATATTGAATCGCACGCGGTGCATCATTCATATTTAGGTATTGCAGTCCCAAATGTGCATACAGTCCAGGCGGAACAGCTAAGTTTTTCGCCTTAGCTTTTTCAACGTCTTTTTCAAGTTTTAATACTTGATCTTGTGGCATCGCTTTCTCAGGCAAACTTAAAGATAAATAAGTTTGCTGTGGAAATTCACCCCAGCTGTACAATGACTTTGGCGCAGTTGCGCACCCAACCAAACTTAGCGAAATAAGACCGCTCATCAATAAAAAAATATGTCTCACAGCAACATCCTATTACTTGTTAGACCACTTGCCAGTCTGTAAATCAAGCACAAGATTATTCACTGCTTCACGTACAGCTAAATCTAAAACTTTACCATTTAATGTTGAATCGTAAGATGCAGTAGAGCCAAAGCCAAGTACTTCTCGTTCGCTGAGTGCGTACTCACCAGCACCTTGTACAGAGTGTACAATCTCAGCCGTTTTTACATCTACAATGTTTAGATTAACTTTTGCATAAGCAATTTGAGTTTTACCACGACCTAGTACACCAAAAAGCTGGTGATCACCCACTTCTTTACGACCAAACTCAGACACATCACCAGTTAATACAAAACGCGCACCTTTAATCGACTGCGCAGATTTACTGAATCCAGATTCCTGCTGTAATTCAGATAAATTATCGCGGTTAAGTACAGAGAAATATCCAGACTGCTGAAGATGCGTTTCTAAAATTGTTTTTGCTTGACCACCTAAACGATCAACATTATCCGAAAAAATACCACGCATATAGCTTGAGCGATTGTCAAATTTACCAATCGAAACAGGTGTTTTTACACCAGTATATTGAACCGCTGCGGTTGCTGCTGTGACTTGCGGCGCTTGTATAGTTCTAGAAGTCTCTGTTGTTGAACAAGCTGTTAAAGACATACACCCCAATGCAGCTATTAATAAAATTTTATTAGACATATCATCCCTCTGATATTTATATAAAAAGCATACAAATAATAACAGTAAATAACATGATAAATGAAGAAATTTACCCGTTTAATAGCAACAATATCGATCTAATTAACTTGTTTTTAACTCAGCTCTACCAACACATATAGCAGAATTAATACGCGACAGCCTGCAAAGATACATTTGACCTCAAAAATTTCAGCATAAAAAAGCCTCTATTCGTAGAGGCTTTTTTTGGGGAGCTAAGTTCAATCACTTCATCCCAAAAATCAGCTTTAACCCAAGCACTGTCATCACTGCCCCTGCTGCCCGATCAAAACCCGCTTTAAACTTCAAATAGACTTTACGTGGTTTTTCTGCTGACAAAGCCACAGCGACCAATGAGCACCACCCTGCATCGATAAAGAAACACAAAACTGGCAGTACAAAGTAAAAATACGTTGGAATCTCTTTCGGTAAAAGTGCCGTAAAAATACTGGCTAACACAATTGCAATTTTCGGATTCGACAACTGGGTAATTAAACCAGTGGTAAATGCACGACGGAGTGACATTTCCGAACTGCTCGCATCGCCTGCTTCGATGGGTTCTTTGGCATGTTTTATAATTTTAAATGCCATCCAAAGCAGATATAAACCACCACAAATTTTTAAAGCCAAATAAGCAGAAGGTACAGCCAATAAAAATGCCTGCAAACCCAATACCGCTAATAGCCCAAATATTGCAGCGCCTAAACCTGTACCAAGCGCGGTAAATAAACCGTGTTTACGTGAAATCGCAATGGAATTCTTCGCCACATAAATTGACGTTGGCCCCGGGCTCATTGCACCAAGTAATAGTGCTGCCGCAATCGAGCCTAATATCCAAAATGATTCCACTGTCACACCGTTTTCACTTAAATTCGTGGCAATTTTACAGATAGAATCTCTGAATTTCTCCCTATAATTTGCAGTGTTTATTTTAATTGACCAAATTTTTCACTATAAATAACTTGAATACCGCATTAATCCATCGCATGATCGCTAAAAGTACAAATTAATATCAAGACAATGAAATTAGCCGAAGCCCTACTTTTACGCAGTGACTTACAAACTAAATTGGCCTCGCTGCAACAACGAATCAATAACAACGTGCTCATTCAAGAAGGTGATGCACCCAGCGAAGAACCAAATGCTTTAATTCAAGAAGCATTTGCTGTAAATACAGAACTTTATGGCTTAATTGAAAAGATTCACGCCACCAACGCACAGGCTAAAACCAGTTCAGGACGCTGCATGCTTTCGGTCCTCAATGAACGTGATTTATTGACCCAACAGCATCGTATCTTGCAACAAGCGATTGACAGCTCACGCCGTGAAAATGGTCGTTATAGCTCAAGTGAAATCCGTTGGATTAAAACCATTGCAGTGGCAGATTTACAGAAACAAGCCGATAGCATTAGTCAGCAACTTAGACAAAATAACTTAGAAATTCAGGCATCCAATTGGCAAATAGACCTAATAGATTGACCTGATTTAATCAATTGAACCGCGGTTCATTCCAGTTCGGGCATACTGGGCGAGTACAGAGCCTTTTTAAATGTTTGTAAGGCTTTAATCCAACAAACTAAACTGCAGAAGTAAGACGTCTACTTCAAAATGTTCACACATGTGACGTAGCACACTGCATCTGTGACTCTTTACATGTCACGTCTCACTACCGTGTACTGACAGTATGTCCACCCTATTTTTGACGGATCTATCTGCTAGTCGTCATCCGCAGCGGCTTCATTGAGTGCAACATCCTCACGGGGTAATTTATAGTCATGGTCATTTACAGGGACACCACCAATGATCATGGTGCGATGTTCGTTTTGAGGACGATGCAATTCGTCAGTCGTATCACAACCCACCATCCAAAAACTGCACAGGCACAGCATAGGCAGCACAGCCCGACTTAATTTGCTCATTGGATGCCCTCCATTTTTATAATTATCTTGCTTATAAATTCAGCATAGCATTTTTGTGCAGATATTCACCTTATTTATCTGCCGATTTAGGGTCAATTGTCAGGAATTATGTCTCGGCGGTCTTTCCAATGCGGATGCAGATTGATGCTGATAGAAAAATATTTTCTTTTTAAAATAAATAATTTATTCATTTTCTTATAACCACATAGAAGACAAGTTACAAAACTGCTATCGAATACGATTTTATTTCGGACACTTTTGTCCGTTTAATAGCTAGATAAATTTAGAATGATGATGTCAAAGAATAATGTCCACACGTCAACAACTCGCTGCGCAAAACCGAGAAGTACTTTTAGAAGCTGCGATTGAGGTATTCCGTATTCACGGGATCAATGCGCCTTTACAACTCATCATCAATCAGGCTCAAGTTGGACGTGCGACGTTTTATCGTAATTTTAATGACCGTCGTGAGTTGGTACTCGCCTTAATGCAAGCTGCCTTGAACCGACTTGAACAGCGTGCGCTTAATTATGCACAGTTCGATGATGGATTTATTCGCCTCATTCAAGACCATATTTATAATATTCCCTATCTCACGGCTTTAATGGAATATTGGCGTGTGATCGATCGGGATGATCCTGCCATGGTTGAAATATACCAACGACGTGATGCCATTTTGCAACCGATGATTGATCAGGCCATTCAAAATGGTCGCTGCCGAGCAGACTTTAAACCGGCAGACTATGCCATGGTCACCTCCATTTTACGTGCAGCTTTGCAAGGCCATACCGAGGCAGATCAGGAAAAACTCGCCAAACGTGCCGTGGAATTTTTACTACATGGTATTTGCGGGTAACACGTCATGTCCAAATCACCGCGTTTATTGGAACCTGCTCCGGATTGGACACCCGAAGAAAAACCGACTTTGCCCGGCTCTCCGGCTGCCATTGCACATCCCACCTATAAGCGTTTTTTATACTTCTTTATCGGTTTATTTGTTGCGATCTCGGGGAGTTTAAGTAATGGATTTATCACGGCAAATTTACCCCTTCTACAAGGTGAATATGGATTAACGCCTTCAGAAGCGGCATGGATCCCTGCGGCATTTGTTATGGCCAATGTCAGCTCTAACCTGATCTTATTTAAAGCCCGCCAACAATATGGACTTAGGCTATTTTCAGAAATTGGCTTGGTATTATTTATCGCGGTGATGGTGCTGCATTTATTTGTCCATACCTATGAAATGGCAATTTTTGCACGGGTGATCAGTGGCTTACTTGCAGCTCCACTCAGTTCGCTTGGGATGTATTACATCATGCAAGCCTTTAAACGTGCTCATTTTGGTCGTGGGCTTTATCTGGCTTTGGGCTTTCAGCAGTTGGGTATACCGCTGGCATGGATCATGTCGCCCTATCTGGTCGATGTAAATGATTGGTCTATTTTCTATACCTTTGAATTAGGTTTAGCCTTATGTTGTTTGGCGATGGTGGTCTCTCTAAAACTGCCACGCAGTCTACGTATCGAAGTGTTTGAAAAGCAAGATTTATTCACCTTTGCATTATTGGCACCCGGCTTTGCGTTGCTATGTATCGTGTTGACTCAAGGCCCGATTCTTTGGTGGTTTGAAGCTGAATGGTTGGCCTATTTACTCATCGCCGCTTTGATTCTTTTAGTTGTTGGTCTGACCTATGAACATTTTCGGGTCAACCCCCTTATTGTCACACGCTGGCTCGGAACATCGTCTACCGTGAGTTTTATTATTGGTGCCTTTGCCATTCGCTTTCTCATGTCTGAACAAAGCTATGCGGCAGTGAATTTTTTGAAAACCATGGGCATGGGACCCGACCAATTCGTTTCTTTTTATACCGTTGTGCTGATCGGAATTGTCTTAGGCACAGTGTTTAGTGCCCTGACCTTTTCCAAAGAAAAAATTGTGCTTCATCTGCTCGGTGCAGCAGGTCTCGTGCTCTTTGCCTGTGCACTGGATTACCACCTGACCAGTGATGTACGACCGCATGATTTTTATTGGAGTCAGTTTTTGGTGGGCTTTGCTAGTGGCATGTTTATTGGCCCACTTTTGCTTACAGGCATTGTCAGTGCTTTGCAAAAAGGCCCATCGCACATGGTGACGTTTATCGTGCTGTTTTCTGCGACACAGACCTTTGGGGGACTGGTTGGATCATCGTTCTTTTCGACCTATCAGCAAATGCGTACCCAAACTTATCAGGCACAGATTTATAATGATTTATCGCAAACCTCCCCTATAGTCGAACAGCGCCTACAACAATTGGCGCAAAGTGCGCATCAATATTCTTTAGACCCTAATTTAGATCAACAACAAGCCATACGTAGCCTTAATCAAACCATCACTCGAGAAGCCCAAGTTCGAGCCTATAACGATGTGATTTTTTTAAATGGCATATTCGCCGTTTTATTGTTGCTTTGGGGTTTATTGCTGATGGGCAAAAATAAATATCAATTACGCCAACAGCAACGCACGGATAGTAGTTAAAATTTTCCCGACTTAAACAACATAAGCAACCGCCCAATGACCTAATTGATATTGAGAACAACATGACCGAAGACCATAAACCCACTGAGCAAGCAGCACCGCAGCAACCACAAACAGCAACCGCTATGCCTGCGCCATCGAGCAAGCTTATTTCTACGCCGCAGCGTACCCTGGTTTTCATGTTGATTATCCTCTTGTTGGGGATTGCACTGATCTTATGGGCGTGGCGGATTGGTCCATTTCATAACAGTATCGAGTCGACTGAAAATAGCTATGTCAAAGGCAAAACCACGGTGCTTTCATCACAAATTAATGGTTATGTGAAAGATGTTTTGGTGACGGATTTTGATCATGTGAAAAAAGGTCAAGTGCTTATGCATATCGATGCAACGACCTATGATCAAAAAGTCACACAGGCTGAATCTGGGGTGGAACAAGCACAGAACTCACTTGCCAATCAAAGCCAGGCCATTGAACAACGCAGAGCAGATATTACGGCAGCCGAAGCGAAAGTGGACCAATCACGTGCGGCCTATGAATTAGCTCTTGCACAAATGACGCGCTACCAACAACTCGGCAATACTGGCGCTGCATCGAAATCAGAACAAGATAAAGCGATTGCAGACGCTAAAAATAGTTTGGCCCAACTTCATCAAGCAGAAGCCAATTTACTGGTTGCCAAAGAATCATTCAAAACTGCACAAGTTGCAGCGACAGGGCTTAAAGCGCAAGTGAATAGTGCTAAAGCACAATTTGATCAGGCAGTGACCACCAAAGACTACAGCACGATTGTGGCACCTATGGATGGTCAACTTGGCGAAGTCAGCCCGCGTATTGGTCAATATGTTGCGGCAGGCACTCAACTGATGTATTTGATTCCACAGCAGCGCTGGGTGACTGCCAACTTTAAAGAAACGCAAATTGCAGATATGCATATTGGTCAAAAAGCGTGGTTCAGCGTCGATGGCATGAAACATCAAAAATTTTACGGCAAAGTTGAGCAAATCTCCCCTGCGGCTGGTTCTGAATTTAGTGTATTGAAACCTGACAATGCCACAGGAAATTTCACCAAAGTCGTGCAACGCATTGCCGTGAAAATTGCGATTGATCCCAATCAACAAGGTTTGGAAAACTTAAGACCCGGTATGTCTGTCGTGACCTCTGTTGATGTTGCTAGTTAGCGGATGCTGGTAGTGAAGTGCATTAAGTAAAGTTGAGCTGAACAAGATGTAAAGGATTTCATCTTCCGCACCTACCGTTTTACAATGCCTACCTATTTGACCTCTAACCACCAAGATAACGATTACCAACATGTTTGAATCTATCGCCCACGCCATTCCTGAGCAGACTATTCAATATCAAGGGGTTGATTTGTGTATTAAGCGTTTGGACTTGGTACACCCACAAATATCAGGCAATAAATTTTATAAACTCAAATATAATTTTATTGAGGCGCAGAAATTAGGGTTTAAACAGGTGCTTAGCTTTGGCGGTGCTTATTCAAATCACATTGCAGCCACAGCATATGCTGCACATTTATTTGGATTCGGTAGTCTAGGCATCATTCGTGGAGAAGAATTACAACATCAAGCCCGAAATCCTACTTTAGCCACCGCCGAACAGTTTGGTATGCAGCTCAGTTTTGTCACACGCCAACAGTATCGAGAACAGAAACAAGCAGACGCTTTAGCGCAATTACGACAGGAATTTCCCGAACATTATGTCATTCCTGAAGGTGGAACCAATGCATTGGCTATCCGTGGCTGTAGAGAAATCTTAAGCCATGAAAATCAAAAAAATTTTGATCTCATCTGCTGTGCAGTCGGTACAGGTGGAACCATAACGGGCTTGATTGAAGCCAGTGCTGAACATCAACATGTTCTTGGCTTTTCAGCGCTCAAAGGCAATTTTCTTTGCGACGATGTTGCTCAGCTGACGCAGAAAACCAATTGGAGCATCAGTGATGAATTTTGCTGTGGTGGCTATGCCAAAACAACGCCGGAACTTTTACAGTTTATGCATGACTTTGAGCAACGCTATGCGATTCCATTAGAACAGGTCTATACGGCTAAAATGCTGCGAGGTATTTTCTGCATGATTGAGCGGGGTCAAATTACAAGCCATCAACGTGTTTTAGTGATTCATACTGGTGGCCTACAAGGTCGCCTGAAAGGTTCAACCGAAGCGCTAAAAAGCGTATAATCCTGCGTCCTTTCTTCCACGCGGAAACTTACCATGTCGCAAAATCAATATGATGTCCTTGTTTTAGGTGCTGGCGCATCAGGCTTAATGACGGCATTTAAAGCGGCGCAGCGTGGACGCAAAGTTTTGGTGGTTGAAAAAGCTAATAAAGTTGGCAAAAAAATCCTAATGTCTGGCGGCGGTAAATGCAATTTCACCAATTTATATGTCGAACCAGAAAATTATATTTCACATAATCCGCACTTTGTTATTTCAGCATTAACTCGCTATACCAACTGGGACTTCATTGGTATGGTCTGCGAATATGGCATTGAGTACGAAGAGCGCAAACATGGGCAGTTATTTACCCAAAATGGTGCAAAAGAAATTCTCGCCATGCTATTGGCAGAATGTGACAAAACAGGCTTGGTGGATATTAAAACCAACTGTGAAGTAAAAGCAGTCAATGCCTTGCCAGAACAAGGCTTTCAAGTGGCAACCAATCTAGGCTATTTTGAAGCAGAATCGGTGGTTATTGCCAGTGGCGGTCTTTCTATTCCTACTTTAGGTGGTTCAGGAATTGGCTATGAGATTGCCAAACAATTTGGTCATTCTGTCTACCCCACTCGCGCAGGCTTAGTACCCTTCACTTTCTCAGATAGTTTTAAAGAAGTCACCACACGCTTGAGCGGCAATGCTGTTGAAGCCACGTTATCGAATGAGTTAAATAGTTTTACCGAGGCTTTACTCTTTACTCACCGCGGTTTAAGTGGCCCAAGCTCATTGCAGCTTTCAAACTACTGGGATGTCGGTCAACGCTTTAACATCAATTTCCTGCCAACTTTAGATGTTTTAGATTTCCTCAAATCTAAGAAATCTAGTCAACCAAAAGTGTTACTGCGCACACTGTTCAATGAACACTTACCGAAAAGCGTGGTTGTGGAATTACAAAATCTGATTTGGCCTGAACAAGCTGAATTAGCCATTGGCAATATCAGTGATGAAAAACTAGAACTCATTGCAAGCCGTTTAGAAAGCTTTGAAGTAAAACCATCAGGCACTGAAGGTTACCGTACTGCTGAAGTTACACTGGGTGGTGTCGATACCATTGAAGTCTCATCAAAAACCATGGAAAGTAAAAAACAGAAAGGTTTGTACTTTATTGGCGAAGTACTTGATGTAACAGGTCATTTAGGTGGATACAACTTCCAATGGGCATGGGCTTCTGCGCATGCAGCTTCCGAATACGTCTGATCTCGACAAGAATTAATTAAACATAACCTGCAGATGATCTCTGCATAAAAAAGGGCTGATTCATTCAGCCCTTTTTCTTATCCGATCTGATTTATTCAAGATAGTCAGTTTTAAATAATGATACCGACGACGTCGAAGTTCGTTGAATCGTCAAATCCATTTTTTCAACGGCAACTGAAATATGTTGTGGTTGCACACTTGCGGTTTGTTTGAGTGTCGATACTAAAGTATTGAGCATTGAAATTACCCCCATTTTGCCATTCCTTTGCACGGATCATAAGTGTCATTCATGACAGCAATATGAATCCTAAGTTTTTATATTTTAAGTAATATTCCATATATCACTATTACTTAAAATACCAATTTTCGGGTAAATTTCAATCATTATTTTTGGACTGATTGGTATAATTTTTTTCACTGTTTGGCGGTGATTGTTCTGCCTGCTCCAAATTAGTGCGTTTTGATTTTGCAAAAATAAAGCGTCGTGCGCTTGCCAAAAAACCCACCGTGATCCCTGCAATAATCACTGGGGCTAAAAATTTATTCGGTGCTTTTGCCATACAATATTCCTTAATAGAGCATTAAAATCGACCACTTAAGCGTGGCCGATTTTCTAAAGACGGAACAGGTTAATTAGGGTCATCCGGTTTTGGCGGAGTTACAGGTGCCGAAGGTGCATCGACCTGTTTTTCAGCCTCGCCTGTCGATCCAAATGGATTATTTTGTGGTTGATCACTTGGGTTTACATCCAACTGATCTGGCGTGGCCGTTTCTTTTTCACTGACGCCGGGTGCAGCCTGTTGAATGTTTGGATAGCCATCGTCGATTTTCACTTCAGAAGTCATCACAGATGTTGATGGCGTTGGACTCGCTACAGACGATGTAGGCGTATTAAAGGTGGTTTTTGCCTTCGCCTGTTCCTGTACTGGATTCGGTTCGTTGGCTTCACGTTTCGCTTTATCGATAAGATCTGATAACAATCGTTCCGCCGGATTGCGACCACCTAAACCAAAGGCCAAAGCGAAAGCAACTGCAACCGCACCGAGAGTTAAACCAAAGGCCAAATTCACGATCGAGTCGGCAATACCCATGGCACGCAAACCCATGGCAACAACCAAGCCCATAATCAGCACACGAACCAAATTACCTAACCAACGTGAACTGTTATATTCCCCTCGTTGCACCACATTTGCCACAATATTGGCAAGCCAGAAACCCACCACCAAGATTACAGCACCAAGTAAAATACTTGCACCGAACTGGATAAACATAGCAATAAGGGCACTGATTTGCTCAAAGCCTAAACGGTTAGCAGCTTCAGATACCGCAAACAACATGGTGAAAAATACGATCAGGCAACCGACCACATCCGACACTTTGGTATTGCCCAAAAAGCGTTGAATGTCTAATTTTTCTGGTACAGCATCGACACCAGTACCCGAGATCACATCTACCACTAGACGTGCCACAAAACGTGATACCACATAAGCCAAGATTAAGATTAAACCTGCGGCAATGATGTTCGGTATCGCATACATGATCTCATGCAACATGGCTGTTGCAGGCTGAGAAATCGCCTCGATACCAAGTGCTTCGAAAGCCACAATTAAAGCAGTGATAATAACTATAGCAAAGACAAAATTACCCAAAACTTGAGCAAGTTTTGCGTTTTTAAACATGCCCACTTTTTCGACTTGCTGCTGCAAACTCAAACTGTTCACCAAGCCTTCCACGATACCTCGCACAATCTTCGCCAAGATGTACCCCACAAAGACGATGACACCGGCAATAAAGATATTGGGAAGATAAGAAACAACTTCAGTGACCATATTTTGGATTGGGAACAATAGACCGTTCAAACCCAAGATCGATAAAACAATCGGTAGGAAAAGTAACAAAATCAGCCAATATACAATTTCACTGATATTTTGACTGATTGGGCTGACACCAACCTCAGAACTAAGTTTTTCATCGAGTTGGGTTTTATCAAGCAGTTTCTTTGAACCGACTTTGACCAAACTCGCCACGATCCAACCAATAAAACCTACAGCTACCGCAGCCAAGAGCTGTGGAATAAATAACAAGAACTGCTGAATCATGTTACTGAATGGGCCACTGACACTAGTCAAATTCAGTACATTGAGTGCACCAATGACGGCAATGATCAAAATTATCCAGAACACAACTCTGGAGACTATATTTTCAACATTGGAACGGTGCCCAGTTGCATTTGAAAGTTTTTGATTTGTACCTAATTTTTGCAGAACTTTTTTGACGCCAGCAGCAACCAATAAAGCAATGACCCAACCTATCAGGAGAATTGCTACTGCACTTAAAATGGGGTGAAACTGTTCCCAATAATACATGGCATCAAAACGGCCACGCGGACCACCCAGATAATCATTCATACGTTCGCCCTCATTGTTATACATGATCTGTTGTTATGTGCATTTTTACGTATGCCGCGTATCACACAGCATTAATGCTTTGAACTTAAGCTTTCTTTTCCACCTTAGTTTTTGCGTATTTTTTAATCAACCAAAGTATGCATAACTCCAACAAAAGCTCACAATTGAATGTAAAAAAGCCTTGGCATAACCAAGGCTTTATTTGTGTCATTCTGATGAGATGCTTAAGGTTCAGATCTTGCAATCATGTAAATCTGACTCATGTATTTATCATCAATGATCTGTCGCAGTTGCAGTATTTGAATCATTGGCAACAGCTTCATCCCCCGCTGTACCGCTAGTCGTATCATTGGCAGTTGCAGTTTGTGCATTGGGTGCAGGATGATCAGGTGGTGCATCCGAAGCAGACGGTTTCATATCTGCAAACATATAAAACAATAACGCGATTAAGAAGATACCCACTAAAATTAGCATATACACTGGGATACGTTTTTTTTGTGTTGTTTCTTCTGCGCTGGTGGTATGGGGCGGTTTATTAAAATCGTGTGTCATATTCCCCTCGCTATTTTGTTGTTCGTCGTTCACTTTTTATACTAACAATACAATATCCTTTGTTGTGTGAAGAACAATTACAATCCGTGAAAACATGTAACTTGAAAGATCAGTTCAATTTACATCCGTCTTGCTGTTTAAATAGATGACTGATTTTTAGATTTAAAATCAATCGCTAAGGTAAAAATATCGGAGCATGAAATGAATGTACCATTTCAATCGTATTCATTTTCAGAGTATCAAGTGTTGCAAAAATAAATGCTTTTTTGAGCTAGATGGAATTCTCTGCTTTTGATGAATGAAATGAGCTATAATCATGCACCTTATTTTTCACCTGTTATCAAATCTATGGCGTACCATCAACAAGGTGTAACGCTTGATCTTGACACTGACGTCACTCATCAATGTTCCCTTCATTACACTCGTGATCAGCATCTTATTGGCATTATTGAATTTAGTAAGCCAAGTTATGTGTTGAAATGGGGTGATTTGGAATATTTCCGCCGACGTACTGAAGAGTTTTCAGTGATGCCATTCCCTGAATGCATCAATGCGATGGTGATTGATATTCGAAATATTGCGGCTTTTTTAGATAATGAAGTGCCTATTATTCCTTGGCGCTTGCTCGAAGAAGAATGCCCGATTCGCTTAGTTGTTCCCCAAGATCGACTGGAGCATTATGCTGGCTTTTTTGAACCGACTTGGTTGACTTCCGACGTAGACACAGCGATTCAAGAAATTCGTGAATTTATGGATATGTTTGTGCATTAACACGGAGATTAAACTAAAGTTTAATCCCGAAAACCTCCATTTGGAGGTTTTTTTATGCCCTTTTATTTTCATTATCTATTTCACAATAAAATTAAATTATTTTATATTTAATGACTTATAGCAAACTTTCTTATAAAAAATGTTCATAACTTATCCCATTTCTTAGTAACAATTCGGCAATAAATTTTGCTTGAGCCTTGTTCGATTTATCACCTAAGATGTAGAAAATGATCTCTTTTTTATTGTTGAAACATTCTTAAAAACAGAGCAATAAAACTAAATACGTAACAAGATCATAAAAAGTGGATATTAAATCAGGGTAAAAGGAGTTTTAACGATGACGTCAAAAAAACATTTAGCAACTTTGTTCTGTGCAAGTGCGCTCACTTTAGGGCTTAGCGCATGTAGTGACAATAAAGCACCTACAACGGATAAAGCTGCAGGAAGTGAAGCTGCTGTTTCTGACTCAGGGACTTTAGATAAGATCAAAAAATCGGGCACGATTGTTTTAGGCTATCGCGATTCATCGATTCCATTTTCATATATCGCAGATAATCCAAACCAACCTGTGGGTTATGCGCATGATCTTCAATTAAAAGTAGTTGAAGCAGTAAAAAAACAATTAAATCTTCCCGATTTAAAAATCCGTTATAACTTAGTGACCAGCCAAAACCGAATTCCATTAGTTTCTAATGGCACCGTCGACTTAGAGTGTGGTTCAACCACCAACAATAAAGAACGCCAACAACAAGTTGATTTCTCAACAGGTTTCTTTGAAGTGGGTTCACGCTTACTTACTGCAAAAGACTCTGGGATTAAAGACTTCGCTGACCTTAAAGGTAAAAAATTAGTCACCACGGCAGGAACTACATCTGAGCGTTATATTCGTCAACATGAAAAAGAGTTAGGTATTGGTGAAGTCATTTCTGCCAAAGACCACGCTGAGTCTTTCCTCATGCTACAAAATGGTCGTGCAGCGGCATTTATGATGGATGATATTTTGCTGGCGGGTGAAAAATCGAAAGCCAAAGATCCAAATAAATGGGAAATCGTGGGTACAGCACCGATTCAAGAAATTTATGGTTGTATGCTACGTAAAGGCGATACTGGCTTTAAACAAGTGGTTGATGATGCAATCAAAGCGACCTATAGCTCTGGTGAAATCAATGACATGTATAAAAAATGGTTCCAAACGCCAATTCCACCAAAAAATATCAATTTGAATTTCCCGATGTCTGATCAATTAAAAGCATTGATTAGCAATCCACATGACCGTGACGAATAACTTTCCCTAAACATTCTAAAGATGCTTAAGCCAAACGGATTTTGGCTTAAGCTCATTATAGGGAGTTCCTATGAATTATAGCTGGAATTGGGGTGTGCTGTTCCAATCTACAGGTGTAGGTGATTCGACCTACCTGAATTGGATTTTAATTGGGATCGGCTGGCTGTTTGTCATCGCTTTGGTGGCATGGAGCATTGCGATGGTGCTTGGCAGCATCTTGGGTATTATGCGTACCCTACCGAGTCCTGTAGCACGAGGTATTGGTACGGCCTACGTGACTATTTTCCGAAATGTACCCTTATTGATTCAACTGTTTATATGGTTCTATGTTGTACCCAACTTCCTCCCCGATGCGATTAAAAGCTGGTGGATGAATGACCTTGGGGCAAATACGACCGCCTTAATTTCTGCAAGTGTCGGCTTGGGTCTTTTTACAGCTGCACGAGTCTGTGAGCAAGTCAGGACAGGTATTGAAGCGCTTCCTTTGGGGCAAACCAATGCAGGTTATGCCATGGGATTTAGTACGGCTCAACTATACCGCTATGTGATCTTACCGCAGTCATTCCGCACGATTTTGCCACCTCTCAGCTCTGAGTTGACCAACTGTGTCAAAAACACCTCAGTCGCGTCTTTGGTCGGTGTTGCAGAAATCATTTCGCAGATGAAAACCATCAGTGAATACACGCAAAACACCATCGAAATTTATACCTACGTCACCATTATTTTCATCGTGATCAACATCTGTTTAATTGGTTTCATGAATTTTCTGGAAAAACGCCTACGCGTTCCTGGCTTAATTGCAGGAGATAAATAATGGAATGGCTCAGTTCTTTTATTCAAGACCTCCAAGCGTCTGGCCCTGCACTATGGCATGGTTTCAGCATCACGCTAAAAGTGGTGATCACGGCAACCATTGGTGGTGTCTTTATTGGGACTTTATTGGCGTTGATGCGCCTGTCCTCGATTAAAGTATTTAATATTTTTGCTAAAGGCTATGTGAACCTTTTTCGTTCTATTCCTTTGCTCTTGGTGCTGATGTGGTTCTACTTTGCCGTACCCTTTATCTACACAGGGATTACAGGTAACTATCTGACGATTGATACTGCCCTCGTGTCGAGTATTGTGGCCTTCATGCTATTTGAAGCGGCTTACTTTTCAGAGATTGTCCGTGCCGGGATTCAGTCAATTCCTAAAGGTCAAACTTCTGCAGCTTATGCTCTCGGTATGAGCTATAGCCAAGCGATGCGCTTAATTATTTTGCCGCAATCTTTTCGCAAAATGACGCCACTGCTTTTACAGCAAACCATCATTCTGTTCCAAGATTCAACCATGGTATATGCCATCGGACTGTTAGACTTTTTCCGCACCAACTATGTTCGAGGCGACCTCATGTCATTGTTAACTCAATACATTCTGTTTGCCGGTCTGGTGTATTTCACTATTAGTATGATCGCTACCTATGCAGTTAAAAAATTACAACGGAGGTTAAGTGTATGACCGATCAAAAAACGATGATTGACCTCCAAAATGTCAGTAAATGGTATAAAGATTTTCAAGTGCTTACCGATTGCACGACTCAAATTAAACAAGGTGAAGTGGTTGTCGTGTGTGGACCTTCAGGTTCAGGCAAATCAACGCTCATTAAAACCGTCAATGGACTTGAGCCTTTTCAAGCCGGTACGATTTTAGTCGACGGTATTTCCATTAATGACCCAAAAACCGATTTAAATAAATTGCGTAGTCGTGTCGGTATGGTGTTCCAGCACTTTGAACTGTTTCCACATTTATCCATTACCGAAAACCTGACCATTGCGCAGGTTAAAGTCTTGGGTCGATCAGAAGCCGAAGCCAAGAAAAAAGGCTTGGCTTATTTAGATCGTGTGGGTTTGAGTGCGCATGCCGCTAAATTTCCTGCACAGTTATCAGGTGGACAGCAACAACGTGTTGCCATTGCACGTGCGCTCAGTATGGACCCGATTGCCATGCTGTTTGATGAACCAACTTCGGCACTTGATCCAGAGATGATTAACGAAGTGCTTGATGTAATGGTGGGTCTTGCCAAAGAAGGTATGACCATGATGTGTGTAACCCATGAGATGGGCTTTGCTCGTCAGGTTGCAGACCGAGTGATCTTTATGGATCAAGGAAAAATTGTAGAAGACTGCAGCAAAGATGATTTCTTTAATGCTCCTCGTGGTGAACGAGCGCAGCAGTTCTTAAATAAAATTCTGCATTAACATCAAAACGTTTATTTAACTGATGTTACGAAGTAACATCAGAAGCGTAATTTGATTCAAATAAAAGTACGATACGCGGTAACGTCATCCGCAAGTGTTTGAGATAGAACTTCTTCTAATCAAAAATGTTTTTGCGATACTTTAGATAATTAGACGCTTGTGAACGAGTTTTGTCGGTGAGGTGATTGCACCGCAAGATGGTTTCCTTGCGAAGCACGCTTCTCATTTTGCCTAATGAGAAGCGTGCTTCGTAAGAGTACCTCCAGCCGAAGGCTAATCACTTTATTCATTCCCTTGATGTAAGACTCCGTCGAATTGGCTTAAAAATCATTTTAAAAATGCAAAATTACTTTTGCATGCGTAACATCAGTTATTTAATTTCCGAAAATAAAAAGCTCATCCATCGATGAGCTTTTTTTCATGGCAGATTACCAATAATTTTCTACAGCAATATTGCCTTCACCACGACGGTTCATAGTCAAACCACGCGCCTTTAATGCCGCCTTGGTGTCATCAACCATTTGTGGATTACCACACAACATGACATGCGTCGTTTCCACATTAAACGCTAAGCCTGCCGCCTGTTCTAACTCGCCATTTTCAATTAAAACTGGTAAACGGTCATGCAGCGGTGCATTTGGATCACGTGTCACAATAGGTATAAATTTGAAGCCCGTATGCCCTTCGCCAAAGGTCTCGGAGATTTCTTGAATACGCTCGACATAAGCCAGTTCTGATGCTGTACGCACACTGTAGACTAGATTAATTTTTTCGTATTTAGACCACGTTTCAAAGTCTTGTAGCATTGATAAAAATGGTGCAAGACCCGTTCCTGTCCCCAACAGCCATAAGTCCTTTGGCAATGGCAACTGATAACGCGCCAAGGTGAGGAAGCCATAAGGGACTTTTTCTAAATACAGCTCATCGCCCACTTGTAGATGCTGCAAATTTGAAGTAAACGCACCATCTGGAACGACGATAGAGAAAAATTCTAAAGTTTCATCAAAAGGTGACGACACCACAGAATAGGCACGAACCACCAATTCATCGCCCACTTTCAAACCAATTCGTGCGAACTGACCAGCGGTGAATTTAAAATGTGCAGGGCGTGTCATGGTAAAACTGAACAAAGTATTGGTCCAACGGTGTACAGATAAAACCTTTTCTAAGCTAAATTTTTCAATTGACATGATTTGAACGTGGCGTGACAGACTGTGCTCATGTTAGCATGACAGCATAATTTATTAATATTTTTTAAATGTTAAGGCCTGATTCATGCGCATGACTTTACGCCAGTTGGCTGTTTTTGTAGCAGTCGCTCAAGAAGGTACCGTTACCAAAGCCAGTGATGCTGTCAAACTTACTCAAAGTGCAGCAAGTATGGCATTGGCAGACCTCGAAGATGGTCTCGGTGCTCCACTGTTTGACCGACTTGGTAAACGCTTGCAATTGAATGACTTGGGTCGTTTTTTATTGCCACAAGCTTTGGAGATTTTAGGGCGCTGCGAAGCTTTTGAACAAGCAGCCAAAGGCGAACTACAAAGTATTGATCTGCGTTTAGGTGCGACCCTAACCATCAGTGACTACTTGATGCCAGACCTCATGGCAGATTTCTTACAAATTCAGCCTCAAGCACATTTACAACTTCAAGTCGGCAATACCCGCCAAATGATTGAAGCGGTAAACCAATTTCAGTTGGATTTGGCCTTAATTGAAGGTTCATGCCATCTGCCACAGTTGCAATGTATTCACTGGCGTGACGATGAACTTGCCGTGTGCTGTTCACCAGAGCACCCTTTAGCGAAGTTGGATCGTGCACTCACTGCAGCTGACTTTGATAACGTGGAATGGATCTTACGTGAAGAAGGTTCAGGCACACGTGAAGTATTTGACAACGCAATTTTAAAAGACCTGCCAGATGCCAATATACGTTTAACCTTGGGTCATAACGAAGCCATTCTAAAAATCGTGGCAGGTGGTCTTGGTATGTCATGTATTTCTAAACTTGCGATTGAGCCTTTACGTGAAAAAGGTCAATTGGTGGTTTTAGATACGCCGTTCTGGCAACTAGCCCGTCCATTATTCATGTTGGTACATCGTCAGAAATACCAAGGACCGGGTCTCAAAGCCTTTATGCAATTTTGTGAAAAATAAAAAAAGCGCCTTAAGGCGCTTTTTTATCTATTTTTAAATTGGCGTTCACATGGTTCGCCATCATTATTGCCGTCCATTTTCGTATTTGGACAATTATTATTAAAGAACACTGCTTCTTCGTATGAACGCATCTGACTACAATGCGTACGCCCATCACAACTAAACTGTGCTTTCTCTACTGCCCTTGGCGTATCACTTGAAGAAGGTGCCTGCGCAGTGTATTGAACAACAGACTGAGCTTGCGTTGAAGCTGTGCCGTATAGATTTTTTTCACCTTGCTCAGTCAGCACCCGATCGGGTAAATCCCCCTGAGCTTTACGTTGTTCTTTTACAATGTTTTCATTTTCTTGCATGAGCTGTTGTAAATGTAGCTGCTTCTGTTCTTGGTACTGCTGATATTTCCCATAAACAGCCACAGCTAATACTAGAATTACAATGAGTCCAATCATGCTGAAGATTTTACTGCCCCAAACTGTGACTTTGGCTGTATCGTGAGGAGTAGCTTGATCGTTCACTCGATCTGTCATTGATTCAAATGGCGGATTTATCTGTTCATGAGTGGACTGCTTTTTTTTCAAATCTAAACGGATGATATTTACCGCTTTAAATTTACCTTGATCTGCTTCAATCCTGTATTTGAGATTTTCTCCAACACGTGGTTCGATGTGTCGGCTAGGAAAATCACGAATATGAAAAAATAAATCCTGTGCTTGATCTTGTTGTATAAATCCAAAGCCGCGCTCAACGTTATAGCTTTTGATTTTCCCCTCTTTAAACATAAAAATTGTCTCTCATCTTTTCTTTTAATACTCTTATCATAATAAAAAAGAGGCCAGATAGACCTCTTTTTATTTCAAAGATTTCCATGAAATCTTACAATCACATTATTTACGCAAATTCGAAAGCAAAGCTGAAGTAATTGACTGGTTATTTGCCACTACTTTAGATTTTTTAGCTTTTGCAGATTTGTCTTCTTCACGCTCAATGTTTATGGCTTTATAACGATCACCATTTTTCACCACATTAAATTTCACACGATCATTACGTTTTGGCTCGACACCATCTGCGGGAAAGTCAGAGATATGGAAAAATACATCACCTTCTTCACATGAAAGAAAGCCAAAGCCCTTTTCAGGATTGTACTGCTTCACTTTACCTTTATATTGTTCGGACTTCATAAAGTACCCTATTCCATTTATTCCAATGTCTTTAGTATATAAAAAAGAGGCTATAAAAGCCCCTTTTCTGTTCATGATGCAAAAATTATTCTTTTTGAACTGAACCGAAAATTTTATCGCCTGCATCGCCAAGACCAGGAACGATATAACCGTTTTCATTTAAACCTTGGTCTACAGATGCTGTATAAATGGTCACATCTGGGTGAGCTTCATTCACACGTTTAATGCCTTCTGGAGCTGCTACAAGCACCATGACACGAATATCTTTACAACCACTGGCTTTTAGAACGTCAATAGCAGCGACGAGCGATGAACCTGTTGCAAGCATTGGGTCAATAATCATGGCTAAACGGTTTTGTACGTCTGGTACTAATTTTTTGTAGTAAGTACGCGCTTCTAAAGTTTCTTCGTCACGCTCTAAACCCAATACAGATACTTTTGCACTTGGAATCAGGTTTAAGAAACCATCCAACATACCAATACCTGCACGTAAAATCGGTACGACTGTTATTTTTTTACCGGCAATACGATCTACAGTTACTTTACCATTCCAACCATCAATTTCATGATCGACCATTGGTAAATCTTTCGTTGCTTCATAAGTCAGAAGCATAGTCACTTCTTGAGCAAGCTCACGGAAGTTTTTAGTACTAATATCTGCACGACGAAGTAAGCCGAGTTTATGTCGAATAAGCGGATGACGGATTTCATGGATAGCCACGGGAGAACACCTAAAAGGTTAAGATAAAATTTCAACCATTATAAAGCTATTTAACAAATGATAAAAATAAAAAAGCCCCCTTTACAGGAGGCTTTTTTGTAATAAGCAAATTAATTGCTTAATTCATTAGTTAAAACCACTTTGAATTAAGCTAAAAATGAACTGTTGTAATTCAGGTGAGATCGCAAAGTATGCCACTTGAGAAACTGCAATGATTGGATCTGGATATACACCGATCAACAACACAAGTGCAGCTGCGCCAAGCACCATAATACCACCCACTTTTTGACCCCAATGATCGACAGCGTCGATACGTGGGTTTTCCGGTGGAGTCATGTACATCACAACCATCACACGTAGGTAGTAGTACAAACCGATACCTGAACCAAGGATCACCATTGCAGCTAAGAACCATGAACCACCAGCAACTGCTGTTTTGATCACAAGGAACTTACCAATAAAGCCCGCTGTTAATGGGATACCTGCAAGAGATAACATCATGACAGTGAGTGTTGCAGTCAACACTGGACGACGCCAGAACAAACCACGGTACTCAGCAAGACTACCTGCTTCGTCTTTGTTGTTGTAAGGGCTAGACATCAGTGTCACAACACCGAACGCACCAATCGTTGTTAATACATAAGTAATCACATAAACGTTGACGCTGCTGAATGTTGCAAAGCCTTGTACTTGAACAAAGTCAGTATTACGTGCACTGACAATCGCAACAAGTAAGTAACCAAAGTGAGCGATTGAAGAGTATGCAAGGATACGTTTCAAGTTCACTTGACGTACTGCTAGTAAGTTACCCGCAAGGATAGACAATACTGCAATGATGGTCACGATCGTGATGAAGCTGTCAGAAAGGATTAAGCCAGAAGCCAAGAAATAACGAACGAATAGACCGATCATTGCCACTTTAGCCACAGTCGCTAAGAATGTCGCGATTGGCGCTGGCGCACCTGCATACACGTCTGGTGTCCATTTGTGGAATGGCGCAAGAGACAATTTAAATGCAACAGCAAATACAATCAGTGCAAGACCAAGGACTACACCCGGTTGGCTGAATGTTGTGAACATTTTGCCTGGTTCAGCAACGAATGCCATTGTACCTGTATACGCATATACATAAGCCATACCCATCAACAACATCGCAGAAGCGGTTGCTGAAAGCACCAAGTATTTCACACCCGCTTCAAGCGACTGTGAACGTTGGTGTGTATAAGCCAATAGGCCGTATACAGGAATCGACATTAACTCAAGGCTGATAAAGAATGACGCATAGTGAGAACTTGCAACCATTAACAATGCACCTGTTACAGAGCACAGCATCAAGATATAAAGTTCTTCACGGTTATCTTTATAGGTTTCGATATACGCATGTGACAATGTACAGCAAGCAAGTGCTGCAATCAAAATCACGAATTGGTACAACATCGTAAATGGATCTACGATGAACAAATTCATTACGTTTGCAGGTGCATACTGCCCTGCAACGAAAACAAAAATAATATAAAAGGCTGCAAGGTTCAGACCGATAACGGAAGTCGTTGCAACTAAATTGTGGTTACGCTTGATTGCAATTAGCAACATCACGACGATCGCAGTTAAAGCCACGATCATCACAGGAGCTAATGGCATAAGCTCAGAAAATGACATTGTGAAGTCCATGGCTTATTGCATCTCCACATTTTCAGGTTGTACAGCAATCTGCTGCACAACATCAACGACTTCTTGAACTGGAATATAGCTATTTGCAATCCACGCCATGCTTGAATTTGAAATATCAAGGAAAGTTTGTGGGAATAGACCAAGCCATACTAGACCAAGAGCACAGATTAAAAGAATCACAACTTCACGCGCATTTAAGTCTTTCAACGGATTTGCGTAATGCTGTTTTTGTTCTTCGTTTGGTGTACCAAACAACGCTTTGTGGATCAGGATTAAACCGTAAAGACCGGCAAATACTAAGCTTACTGCAGCAAGGATTGTGTACACAGGGAACTTGTCATAAGAACCCATCAAGATCAGGAATTCACCGATGAAGTTACCTAGACCCGGAATACCTACAAGTGCCGCAACAAAGAACATTAAGAAGAATGAAAGGTATTGGAACTGACCACGGATACCGCCCATCAAACGCATGTCACGTGTATGCAGACGTTCGTAAACCTGACCACACATAATGAACAATGCAGCAGAAGATAGACCGTGAGCCAGCATCATAATCATCAAGCCTTGGAATGTCAGGATGTTACCTGCATACAAAGCAAGAAGTACGAAGCCCATGTGCGAAATAGATGTGTACGCAAGCAGACGTTTCATGTCTGTTTGTTGGAATGCACACCATGCACCGTAGAAAATACCGATTAGACCAAGAATGATCGCGATGTCAGCAAACTGAGCAGATGCTACTGGGAAGAATGGAATAACGAAACGTAAAAGACCATAAGCCGCAGTTTTAATCAAGATACCTGCAAGGTCGACAGAACCCGCTGTAGGTGCTTGTGCATGTGCATCTGGTAACCAGCCGTGTAATGGGAAAACTGGAAGTTTTACCGCAAAACCAATGAACATACAGATCATGAATGCATACGCAAGTGCTGGAGCTTTCGCCTCAACAGTGTGTGCAACACTCATCAAGAAGTCATAGTTAAAGCTGATTTGACCGTGAAGTTGGAAGCCAACAACCACTAGACCCAAGATACCGATCAACATGATCAGACCCGCAACCTGAGTATAGATAAAGAATTTAGTTGCAGCGTAAACGCGTGACTTACCTTCTGCCCCTTTATGACCCCAAAGTGCGATCAAGAAGTAGATTGGTACTAGCATCATCTCCCAGAAGAAGAAGAATAGGAACATGTCAATCGCTAAGAATACACCGATCACACCACCTAAAGACCACAGTAGGTTTAAGTGGAAGAAACCAACGTTCTTTTGAATCTCACCCCATGAACAGCCGACCGCAAGTACACCCAGTAATGCAGTTAAACCCACCATAAGCAGTGAAAGACCATCCACCGCAAGGTGAATGTTAATCCCTAAAGTGGTAATCCACGGTAGGTTAAATTGAGCAGCCCACTGTGGAGCTTGTGTACCCAACTCGTAGTTATAAGTACCGCTTTGCCATAAAACGACGGTTAACACCAACGTTAATAGCATACCAATTAAGGCAATATAGCGTGGTAAGTGCTTGTCGAGTTTATCGACAAGCCAGCATACAAAACCTGCAATGAACGGAATAAGGATCAGAGCGGGTAGAATTAAATTGTTTGGAGTTTCCATTTTATTTCCCCACGACCTGAATCACGACCAGGATCAATAGTAATGCAAACGTACCGAATGCCATACTAGATGCGTATTCACGCAATGAACCTGTTTGACGTGAACTTGTAAAGCTATTACCGCCTTTAACAAGTGCAGGCAATACAAGCCATAAGCCGTCAATTGGATCACGACCAAAGATTTTAGCCAGTAGCAAATAAGGCTTAACGAAAACAATGTTGTACAAAGCATCGAAACCAAGTGCATTACGACAGATATTTGCAAGACCCGCGCCCAGTGAAGTTTTCGCGAACGATTTCACTGCACCATAAGCAAAGGCAAATAACACCACACCCACTGCAAGACCTGCAAGTGCAATACCAACAGCTGTGTATTCAGCGCTATGCATACCATGTTCTAGCGCTTCTGGAATATTAAACGCTGGGATTTGTGCAGCATTTAAAATATTCGTTACTGGTGCTTTTAATACATAAGCTAAACCAGTTGAAAGCACTGCAAGAATCGCCAATGGACCCCAGTAAGTAACACCTTTGATTTCATGGTAAGGCGTGTTTTCTTTACCAAAGAATACAACCCAAATAAGACGGAATGTATAAATTGAAGTTAAGAACGCACCTGCTACACCAGTCCAGTACAAGCAGTCATAAACTGCAATCGCTTGACCTTTCACCCATACCGCACCAAGAATCGCATCTTTCGAGAAGAAGCCGATCGTGATGAATGGAATCGCTGCCAATGCACCGCCACCAATCGCGAAACAAGCAAACAAGAATTTGTTTTTGTGGAATAGACCACCCATCTTGAAGATGTTTTGTTCGTGATGGTAAGCCAAAATCACAGCACCAGAAGACAAGAATAATAATGCCTTGAAGAATGCGTGAGTCAGCATGTGGAATAGACCGGCTTGGTAAGCTTCAGCACCTACAGCCATAAACATATAACCCAACTGACTCATAGTAGAGTAAGCAAGAATACGTTTGATGTCTGTTTGTACCAATGCAGCAAAGCCCGCAACCAACAATGTTACCGCACCTGTGATTGAGATGAACATCATCACTTCTGGCGCTTGTTCAAACACGCTGAACATACGGCTACATAGGTAAACACCTGCTGTTACCATTGTTGCTGCGTGGATCAATGCAGATACTGGTGTAGGACCAGCCATCGCATCTGCCAACCATGTTTGTAATGGGATCTGAGCAGATTTACCTGCAGCACCCAAGAACAACATCAATGCAGTCCAAATTGCAATCGAAGAACTCTGAGCCAAAACTGTTGGCGCAGCAGCCACAACTTCTGCAATGTTTAAAGTGCCGAATTGTTGGTAGATCAAGAACAATGCAATCAGTAAGAATACGTCACCCACACGTGTCACAGTGAATGCTTTAATTGCAGCAAAACCGTTTGCAGGTGTTTGGTAGTAGTAACCAATCAATAGGTATGAACATAGACCTACACCTTCCCAACCCAAGAATAACAACGCTAAGTTGTCACCCAACACTAAAAGCAGCATGCTTGCTACGAATAAGTTGAAGTATGAGAAGAAACGTGCAAAGTCTTCTTCGCCACGCATGTACCATGTTGCAAAGATGTGAATTAAGAAACCCACACCTGTAATCATGCCCATCATCAATAATGATAAGCCATCTAAATGAAGCGTGAAGCCCGGTGCTAAGTTACCTGCACTGAACCAAGTCCAAAGATGCTGAGTTGTTGCAACTGAACCATTATTAACAAAGTCAATACCCGCAATTAAAGCAAATAAAGCTGAAAGACCAACTGAACCTGCACCAATAATTGCAGCAACTGATTCAGGAAGATTTTTACGACCTGCCGCCAACAGGATAAAACCAATTAGCGGGAAAAGTACTGTTAAATATAAATAACTCATCCGCGCATCTCACTAGCAGCATCCACATCCAGATGATGGAAGCGATGATAGAACTGAAGGACGATCGCAAGACCGATACACGCCTCTGCTGCAGCAAGCGTTAAGATCAAGATAAACATCACTTGACCATCTGGCTGTGCCCATGCGCTTCCTGCCAAAACGAACGCTAAAGCAGCAGCGTTCATCATGATTTCAAGGCTCATTAAAATAAATAGTAGGTTGCGTCGAACCATCACACCGTAAAAACCCAGTGCAAAAAGAATGGTTGCAACGATCAAACCATGTTCTAAAGGGATGTTGCCCATTATTCTTTGTCCTCTTCTGCACCTGGCTCACGTTTGCCAAGATGGAATGCAGCGACAAGTGCGCCAAGCAATAACATCGCAGCAACTTCAACCAGCAATAAGTACTGAGTAAAGAGTGAAGTACCCACTTCTTTCGGACCGACAACTTGAGCACCCATGACAGTGCCTGCAGTTGTGTAGTCTGACTTCAACATCCAAACAAGGATTAGACCCATTAGAAAGCTCATCAACGCAGGATATGCCCACGCTGAAGAAGTCAGCCATTTGCTTTCTTGTTCAACTGTATTTTGACCAAGATTCAGCATCATCACGACGAATACGAATAGCACCATGATTGCGCCAGCGTAAACGATAATTTCGAGGGCACCGGCAAACGGCGCACCCACGATCATGAAGATACCTGCAACTGCAAGTAAAGAGATAATCAAGCTTAATAAAGCGTGTACTGGGTTCGTGTTAGTTACAACACGAACGGTAGAGACGATGGCCACAAGCGCCATCAAATAAAATGGCCACATCATGGTAATAGACTCCGTACATCAACTGGTGTGCTTTCGCGTTGAGCCTGACCTTTATCTTTACCAGCAACAGCCATACCTGTTACGCGGTAGAAGTTATAGTCTGGGTATTTACCAGGACCTGAGATAAGAAGGTTTTCTTTCTCATAAACTAAGTCCTGACGAACATACTCACCTAACTCAAAGTCAGGTGTCATTTGAATCGCAGTTGTAGGACATGCTTCTTCACACATACCGCAGAAAATACAACGTGAGAAGTTGATACGGAAAAATTCCGGATACCAACGACCATCTTCTTTTTCAGCTTTTTGTAGTGAAATACAGCCGACTGGACATGCAACCGCACAAAGGTTACATGCAACGCAGCGCTCTTCACCATCAGGGTCACGCGTTAACACGATACGACCACGGAAACGTGGTGGTACGATGTCTTCCGCTTTAACCTCTGGATATAAAATGGTGTCACGTTTACGTGTCGCGTGTGAGAATACCATCCACAACGAACGTACAATTGACCCAAATCCAGCTAGAAATTTAAACATTTTATTCTCCCTGCTGTCTTAGGCCTGATTCATCAGAATCACAGCACCAGTTACCAGAAGGTTAACCAACGCCAATGGCAAGCAAATTTTCCAACCAAAGTTCATGACTTGGTCATAACGTGGACGCATTAAAGAACCACGAGCCAAGACAAACATCATGACAAAGAATGCTGTTTTAATAATGAACCAGAACGCAGCTGGAATGAATGGAATATCTAGGTTGAAAGGCGCTAACCAACCACCGAAGAATAAAGTCACGATTAATGCAGAGATCAGTACTACGTTGACGTATTCCGCAACGAAGAACATACCCCATTTCATACCGCCGTATTCAACATGGTAACCTTCCGCCAATTCTTGTTCTGCTTCTGGTTGGTCAAATGGATGACGGTGAGTTACCGCAACACCCGCAACCACGAAGATCAAGAAACCTAAGAACTGAGGAATAACAAACCAAACATCACGTTGAGCTTCAACAATTTCACGCATGTTGAATGAGCCTGCAATCGCAACCACACCCATTAGTGAAATACCCAAGAACACTTCATAAGAAATGGTTTGAGCAGCAGAACGTAAACCACCAAGTAATGCGTATTTGTTATTTGATGACCAACCACCGAACAATACTGCGTATACCGCAATACCAGCCATTGCCATAAAGAACAATAGACCGATGCTCATGTCTGAAACACCTAAATAAGGTGAAACAGGAATAACCATGAACGATAGCACCGCAGTTGCCATCGCCACTGCTGGAGCCATACGGAAAGTCAATTTGTCAGCAAATTTTGGTGTCCAGTCTTCTTTGAACATGATTTTCAGCATGTCGGCAACAATCTGGAACATACCGCCCGGACCTACACGGTTCGGACCGTAACGGTCTTGCCACAAGCCGAGTAAACGACGTTCAATAAAAGACATCAACGCAGCGATCAATACCACAACCAGTAAGATCACAATTGCTTGAAGAACTGAATAGGCGATTGGCCAGTTTTCAGCCCACAGCGGCGTTTGACGGATTAATTCTTGTTCCATGAATTACACTCCTACCGCGACTGAAACAGGTTCTGCAAGCGATACTGTAGGTGCAAGACCCACTGGGTAACCGATATAACCTGTAGGTAAGTATTCAATCACTTGAACTGGAAGGATGATTTCTGCATCCCCTGCTTTCACAGCGATACGTTGACCATCTTGAACATTTAAGCGTGCTGCATCTTGCTCACCCACAGCAAACATTGCTTCAGGAATACGTGATTCCATCGCAGGTGTTTTCACTGTAAATTCACCAGAAGCGAAGATGTGATGCATCGGTACAAGACGGAAGCTTTCACCATTAACCGCAACAGGTGCAGGTGCAACGAAAGTACGTGCTGGACGTTTCGCTAAACGATCGAATAAACGAACGCCTGCATCACCACCTTTTAAGTGACCACCCACGTTGTCTTGGAATTTGTTCCAAGCTTGTGGAGAGTTCCAACCTGCAGACCAAGCAAATGGTACAAGTGAAGCTGGAGTTTGGTTACCTACATAACCTTCCATAGAGAACGTCAACGCAGAGTCTTTATCGACTGGTTGTTTTGGTTCATGAATAGAAAGTGGTGCGCGCATCGCTGTACGACCTGAGTAACGACGTGGTTCACGTGCCACTTTCAGACCATGTACACGGAAGCCAGCATCTGGTGCGACATCTTGAATCGCTTCAAGTGCAGGAACGTTTTTCGCTACTGACTCGATCACGTCATCAAGAAGTGTCCAAGAAATGGCTTTGCCTTTCACGCCAGTTTCAATGGCATGTAACCAGCGCCAAGATTCTTTGATCGCAAGTTCAGGTTTATAGTAGCTTGGGTCATACACTTGGTAGAAACGTTGTGCACGGCCTTCTTGAGAGACAACAGTACCGTCACCTTCAGCAAATGAAGCAGCAGAAAGTACGATGTTGGCTTTCTTCACAGTTTCAGTTTCAGAATGATCAAGTACAATCACTTCTTTACCAGAAAGTGCAGCATTCACCTGAGCGGCTGGTAAACGACGATAAAGGTCATTTTCCACCACGATCACGGTATCGTAATCTTGTGCAAATGCTTGTTCTAAGCTTTGACCACCAAAGATCGCTAAGCCCATTGAGTTCACTTCAGGAACAGTCAATGTTAAGCCCGCATTACCAAGGTTCTGTGCAACTTGTGCAGCAGCTTCCATGATTGATGCGTCTTGCAAGCTTGTACCAGAGATGATTAATGGTTTTTTCGCAGCTTTTAAAGTGTCAGCAATGGTTTGTGCAAATGCTTTTGCATCGTCATCCAAACCTAAGATCACTTCACCTTTGACAGCAGCTGCGACCGCAAAACCTAAACGTGCAATGTCGTTAGGTGATGCAACAACTTCACCTGTTGCAACATCAGCTAAACGTGTTTGAGTTGCAGCAAGGATGTAAATCGGAGATTTCGCATCTTGAGCAATACGTTGTACAGGCTCAGCCAACCACTCTTGCGTACGGCGCTCTGCAGCCATTTCTTTGGCTTTATTTTTCGCAGCTTGGCGAACAGATAGAGCCATACGTGGTGCAGTTTGAGTTAAGTCTTCACCCAAAATCAACACAGCATCGTAGCTTTCGATTTCACGCATACCTGGGTTATAAACACCTTCGGTTTGCATGATAGAAGCTGCAAGCTCAACAAGTTTTTGCTCTTTTTGAGACATACCTGTTGAGAAGTTGTCTTGACCTACAAGTTCGCGAAGCGCGAAGTTTGATTCAAGTGACGCACGTGGTGAACCGATACCCAATACTTTTTTGCCTTGGATATTTTCAATTACGGTATCCAATGCTTGGTCTACAGAAACTGTAGTCACATTTGCACCAGAGCGGAATTGTGGTTGACGTGGACGATCTTCACGGTTCACATAACCTGTACCGAAACGACCTTTATCGCAAAGGAAGTATTGGTTCACGTCACCGTTAAAGCGGTTTTCTACACGACGTAGTTCGCCATAACGTTCACCCGGAGAGATGTTACAACCTGAAGAACAGCCTTGGCATACGCTTGGCGCATACTGCATGTCCCATTTACGGTTATAGCGTTCAGAGTGAGTTTTATCTGTGAATACACCTGTTGGGCAAACTTCAGTCAAGTTACCAGAGAATTCAGATTCTAAAGTACCTGATTCTGGACGACCAAAGTAAACACGCGAAGCGTTTGCATACACACCAAAGTCCGTACCACCTGCATAATCTTTGTAGTAACGCACACAACGGTAGCACGCGATACAACGGTTCATTTCATGAGAAATGAAAGAGCCTAGCTCTTGGTTGTAATGCGTACGTTTTGTGAAGCGGTAACGACGACGGTCATGCTGAGTCATTACAGTCATATCTTGTAAATGACAATGACCACCCTCTTCACAGACTGGGCAGTCGTGTGGGTGGTTGGTCATCAAGAATTCAACAACAGAAGCACGGAAATTTTTTGCTTCGTCATCTTCAATCGAGATGTAGGTATTGTCAGATGCAGGCGTCATACATGACATAACTAAACGACCGCGAGTATCTTCAGGATTCGCGTATTGAGTCACAGCACATTGACGGCAAGAACCGACAGAACCTAAGGATGGATGCCAACAAAAGTATGGGATGTCGATGCCAAGGCTAAGACATGCTTGTAGCAAGTTCTCTGAGCCGTTGACTTCATACGATTTTCCATCGACATGAATTGTAGCCATAGTCGAATTCCTTAAGCTTGTTCTACGTTGCTAGTTTGAGCTGCCGCATTTACGACTTTAGCTTCAAACTCTCCACGGAAATGTTTGAGTGCGCCCATTAACGGTTCCATCGCACCTGGAGCATGCGCACAGAAAGTTTTACCAATCCAAAGCTTACGAGTAAGTTCTTGTAAGTGATCGATATCTTCTTTCTTACCTGTGCCATCTTCCAAGGCTTTAAGCGCTTTAACCGCCCAAGGTAAGCCATCACGGCATGGTGTACACCAACCGCAAGATTCACGCGCAAAGAATTCTTCTAAGTTACGTGTCGCAGAAACCATACACTGAGTTTCATCAACCACCATGAGCAAACACGTACCTAAACGTGAACCTGCTTTCATGATGCTTTCAGCATCCATAGGAAGGTCAATGTGTTCAGCAGCAAGGAAGTCTGTAGAAGCACCACCCGGTAACCATGCTTTGAGTTTTAAACCATCACGCATACCACCAGCATGATCGTCAATCACTTCACGCGCAGTTGTACCAAATGGAAGTTCCCAAAGACCTGGGAAAGTCACCTTACCTGATGCACCGTAGATTTTAGTACCTGGATCTTTCGACTTACCTTCTGATAAACCGATATACCATTCAGGGCCACGAAGCATAATTGCGGGTAAGTTGTTGTAAGTCTCTACGTTGTTAACAATCGTAGGACGCCCCCAAGCACCTGCAACTTGTGGGAATGGCGGTTTAGTACGAGGGTTCGCACGGCGACCTTCAAGCGAGTTAATCAATGCAGTTTCTTCACCACAGATATAACGACCCGCACCGGTATGCACGTGTAACTCAAAGTTCCAACCTGTACCTAGGATGTTTTCACCCAAGTAGCCTTTGGCACGAATTTGGTCCAATGCTTCATTTAAGTATTGAGCCGCTTCAATGTATTCACCACGGATGAAGATATAACCTTGTGTTGCTTCTAATGTATAAGCAGCAATCAACATACCTTCAATCAACTGATGAGGAAGTTTTTCCATCAACAGACGGTCTTTAAAGGTACCTGGTTCCATTTCATCGGCATTACAGATGAGGTAACGAGGACCTGAGTTATCATTTGGTGCCATAAGCGACCATTTGATCCCTGCTGGGAAGCCCGCACCACCACGACCTTTTACAGTCGCAGCTTTGATCACTTCAAGCACTTCTTTCGGTTGCATGCCAACAGCTTTCTTAAAGCCGGCATAACCTTCAAGTGCTTCGTAATCATCTGCACTGCGAACGTGTTCCTGTTTGCTCAAACGCCAAGTTAATGGGTGAGTTTCTGGGTTACCGTCGCCATAAATTGGTTTTGGTTCAGTATTCATACATACTTCTCCAATAACTGTTTAATTGAAGTCACTTCAACTAAACCGTGAGTGTCTTCGTCAATCATTAACGTCGGACCTTTGTCACAGTTACCTAGGCAGCAAATTGGCAATAAAGTAAAGCGACCATCTGCAGTCGTTTGACCAAATGAAATGCCTAATTCACGCTGGAATGCTTCAGCAAGTGTTTCCGCACCCATCAAGAAACAAGCAATCGAGTCACATAATAAAATTACGTGGCGACCAACTGGTTGACGGTAAATACGGTTATAGAAAGTAGCAACACCTTCTAAGTCTGCAAGGCTCATGCTAAGCAATTGAGCAATAGCATTCATCTGTGCATCATCTACCCAGCCATTACGGCGTTGTACACACTTCAGCGCATCAAGACATGCTGCGCGTGGGTACGGATAGTGACCAATGTGATGTTCGATATCGTGGATTTCTTCCGCAGTTAAAATCCCTTCAACGTTCACACGTGGTTTTTTGTCAGTCAAAATCATCATAATGCGATTACCCCTTAGCGATCCACGTCAGCCATTACGACGTCAATTGTCGCTAAATAAATGATTAAGTCAGACATTAAGCTGCCGTTAATCACAGAAGGCATTTGCTGTAAGTGCGTGAAGGTTGGTGTACGGATACGTGTACGGTAACTCATCGTTGACTTGTCTGAAGTCAAGTAGTAGTTCGACGCACCTTTTACCACTTCCGCCATTACAGAGCTTTCGCCTGCTGGCATTACAGGACCCCATGACACGCTCAAGAAGTGCGTAATCAATGTTTCGATGTCTTGTAAAGTTTTATCTTTTGGTGGTGGAACAGCCAATGGATGGTCTGCTTTGTATGCACCAGAAGGCATGTTGTCTAAACATTGTTTGATGATTTTCAGTGATTCTTCAATTTCACGGAAGTGAACAAGAACACGTGCATAAGCATCGCCTTCGTACTCTAAAGGCACATCGAAGTCGTAGTTTTCGTAGCCGCTATAAGGACGGTATTTACGAACGTCGAAATCAATACCTGTAGCACGTAGACCTGTACCTGTTACACCCCAAGCCAATGCTGATTTTGCATCATACTGAGCAACATTACGGGTACGACCGATAAACACTGAGTTTTTCAGTGCCGCAGTGTAGTACTCGTTCATACGCTTCGGCATCCAATCTAGGATTTCGCGAATGAGGTGCTGCCAGTTGTTTGGCAAGTCGTGCGCTGTACCACCGATACGGAACCATGCTGGGTGCATACGGTAACCCGTGATCGCTTCGATCGCGTCATAGATTTTTTGACGGTCAGCGAACATATAGAATACTGGGGTCATACCGCCGGCATCCTGAATCGCAGTACCAATGAACAATAAGTGGTTATTGATACGGAACAATTCAGACATCATGACACGGATACATTGTGCACGATCAGGAACCGTAATCCCTGCCATTTGCTCTACGCCAAGAACGTAAGGCATGTTTTGCGCACAACCACCTAAGTAGTCAACACGGTCTGTATACGGAATGAATGAGTGCCATGTTTGACGCTCAGCCATTTTTTCCACACCACGGTGGTGATAGCCAATGTCAGGTACACAGTCTTTCACTTCTTCACCGTCCAACTGCAAGATCACACGGAAGGCACCGTGCGCAGATGGATGGTTAGGACCCAAGTTTAGGAACATGAAGTCTTCATCATCGTTCCCACGCTTCATACCCCAATCTTCAGGTACGAAACGAAGATGTTCTTGTTCGTAATCCTGTTTCGCTTGGTTTTGGCGATAAGGCGTGTATTCAGTCGCACGCGCAGAATATTCTTTACGTAACGGGTGACCTTCCCAATATGTTGGCAACAAGATACGACGGAGCATTGGATGCCCTTCGAAGTTGATACCGAACATGTCGTAAGCTTCACGTTCGTACCAGTTGGCATTAGGCCAAATATTCGTTGCCGTTGGAATGTTTACATCATTCTCAGCTAATGCAACCTTGATACGAATATCACTGTTACGCTCTAACGATAACAAGTGATAGAACACAGTGAAGTCAGATGCAGGCAGACCATCGCGGTGTGTACGTAAACGCTCATCAACCGCAGACAAGTCAAACAGCATCACGTATGGACGTGACACCGTACGCAAGAACATTAAAACTTCTTGTACACGTGCGCGCTCAACCCAGACTGTTGGAAAGTCTTCAAAAGTCGTTTGCACGTAGAAGTTCTCACCAAATTTGGTTTTGAGCTCTTCTACAATTGCAAATGCAGGGCGGGAATCAACTGGAGTTGATTCTGGCATAGCAATGTCAGTTTCAGCCATTGGCTTGGCTTCCTATTTAATACAAATTCAGTCAATCAAAACGACAATTACACCCAGTCCGGGTGTATCAATATTTCGTCGCAGTGATTATTTAATTTCATCCATTGAGCGTAAGTTTTTCACTGCAATACGCTGTGCGTTCTTACGGTCACGTTCTGGCATCATCTTTGGCTTATACACTGGCTTAAGATCATCACCAATCACGGCCGATAAAGGACGGCGCTCAAGTTGAATCTGGTCTTGCAATAACATCAATGCCTGAATTAAAGCTTCAGGACGTGGTGGGCAACCCGGGATATACACATCGACAGGGATGATTTTATCCACACCTTGTACAACTGAATAAATGTCGTACATACCACCAGAGTTTGCACATGCGCCCATTGAGATTACCCATTTAGGCTCAAGCATTTGCTCGTACAAACGTTGAATTACAGGCGCCATTTTCATGAAGCATGTACCTGCAACAATCATCAAGTCAGCCTGACGTGGTGAAGCACGAATAACCTCGGCACCGAAACGTGACAAGTCATGCACGCCTGTTAAAGTCGTTGCATACTCTACGTAGCAGCAAGATGTACCAAAGTTGAACGGCCAAACTGAGTTTTTACGACCCCAGTTTACTGCTGTATGTGCAACATCCTCTAAACGAGTCATGAACACATTTTTATTCACTTCTTCTTCAAGCGGATCGGTAACGATTTGACGCTCTTGAAGTGGATATTGATCAGCATCCGGATTCGCACGGGTTAATGTATATTTCATCCCGTCTTACTCCTTGTCAGATGATGCAGTCGGTGACTTAGATTTCACACGACCAGATGATTGCGCTGGAATTTGACCTGTAGGGTCCATAACCAACTCTTCAATAGAGTTAAAGCGTGTGATTTCTGCGATGTCCATATTTGGTGAACCAATTTTCAACGCTTTACCTGCAGCTTTACGCTTATCAGAAGGCGCCCAATCTAATGCACCTACTTTTACCGCGTAAATTAAAGCAATCAATAAATCGACCACAAAAATAACCACGGTTGTAAAACCAAACCAGCCTGCTTCACGAACAGAAGTAGACCATGCATAAAGATAAAGTGCTTCGATATCAAACACGACGAAGAAAATTGCAACTAAATAGAATTTCGCAGACAAGCGAATACGTGCACCACCAGCACCTACTACACCTGACTCAAACTGCTCTTGCTTAGCACGACCCCATGATTTACCCCCAAGGAGTAAAGGGACGGTCAGCATAAAGACGCAAAGGAATGTAACGCCGATCACGAAGGCAATAATTGCCCAATCGTATGGAGTAATGGCACTCATGCGGGGATAACTCCTGGCAGGCCTATTTATTAACAAAGAATGTATGTATTGGCCTTCAAATACACCAAACACAAAATTAATCCCGCCAATTGTACCTGATTGAGGAGGCTTCTTGCTAGCTTATCGGTATTCGTCTTTAGGATGATTTTTTAATCATTTCAGCATTTAAATTGGGTTTACTCCCTTAAAATTAGGATTAATCGCTTAATTAGATTAGATTGCATTTTTTTATTAATTATTACATTTATGTGATTTTATCAGAAAATTATGACTGTTCAGTTTCATCAACAAACCCTTCATTTCTCAGCATACACAGCAAATTTGCCGCATTTTTATCAACTGTGTCATTTATTAAATAAATACTCCCCCACCTCAACTTTGTTGTTTCTTTATTCACTTCTTTTGCTTTTGATCTTTTCTTCAAATGAAAAGCCAGCTGTATTGGTTCTATGTAAAAAGACATTTTTTTAGCTTCTTGTGGCTTTTTTGCAATTCTTTGACACGACCTATAAAGAGTGTGATATTTGTAGTTAAAACACAAAAAGCAATCACAACGGAGAGACAATAATGACTTTAGAATTTACGCATAAACCTGATTATTTTCTATCTGCGCAATTGGTGATTCACCATATTAAAAACTACTTAGATAAGCACCCTGATGCTCAAAATGCCATTTTTGATTTACGTGATATCTATGAATTATTACGTCAAGATTTAGCTTCTGCAACCACCAACCTTAACGGGATTATGAATATTGCAGATGAATATAAACTTGAAACCCTAAACGGCGACCAAAAACTCATTAGCAATTATTCTATCGATGCAAAAAACAACTCTTTACTCATCGATTTCAATACAGATGCCCTTTCTGCTCTGAAAAATGGCAAACCCATTATTGAACCTGATGCAACGATTACCGAATAAGTAAAAACCTGATATAAAAAAGCCATTCAAATTGAATGGCTTTTTTATATGTATCATTCGCTAAATGCAGCTGAGCTAGATTTCTTAGCTCGCTTAGCTGTCATTGGCACTAAGCTCTTTACCATCTAGCTTCGGCTTATTCTTCTTAAAACGTGTCGCAGGCCATGTCATGGTAAAACGCGCCCCACCCAATGTTGGACTTCCATCAATACCAACTGTTCCACCAAACCAATAAGCAATACGGCTAACAATCGATAAACCTAAACCATAGCCCCCTGAAGCACGGGTACGACTATCATCTAAGCGTGCAAAGGCATCAAAAATACGCTTACGATCTTCTTCTGGAATGCCGGGGCCATCATCTTCAACACAGATATAGGCCATGCCTTCATCATTCACACCACCACTGATCAGCACTTTATCATCACAATAACGCACTGCATTACCCACCAAGTTTTGTACAACGCGATGTAAATAGCGACGCTCGGTTTCCACAATCACCCCAATCGGTGGTGCTTGCAATTCCAAGGTTTTCCCTGTCTTTAAGGCTTCGGTTTCAATCAAGACCTGATCTAAAACTTCAAACAAGCTGACATCTTCAAACTCTAAAGATGGCATGCCCTGTTCGAGCTTGGCATAAGTCATGATCTCATCAATCAAGGTATTGAGAGCTTCGATATCTTTGTCGATTTGTTCAACTTGCTGCTGACGGTAGTCGTAGTCGTCTTCATCCGCCATCATTTCTACACCAAAGCGAATCCGCGCCACAGGTGTTCGCAGTTCATGCGATACCGCGCGCATCAACTCACGCTGTGCTTCAATTAAACGTTCAATATGATCTGACATTGAGTTATAGCTCGATGCCAAGGTACCAAATTCATCGGTACTTTCGACAGGCAGACGTACAGATAAGTCCCCGCCCTTCATTTTATTTAACGCATAATTTACAGCACGCAGCTTACGTTGCATCGGCACCAATAGACCATAAACACCCAAGCTCAAGACAAACAAGCTCAGTAGCGTAATACCGGCTGCCAACTGAAAAGGCATCCAATTGAATAGCGGTACCGGCCCCATAACCAAGACTTCTGAAGTTGAGCTTGGAATTGGCGATACGATCGAAATGGTCGTGCCGCGTTCCGTCGCACTGTCACGATACAAAATAATACTGTGATCTAAACGTAGCCGGCCGATTTGCTCAGAATCTAAAGGCAAACTCTGAACATTTTGAATTGAAATTGGATATGAAAAATGATGCTGAATTTTTTCAAGATATTGTTTTTCTTGACCTGGGTAATAAACCAAATAATCCAGTATAAAGACAGGCAACGCCTTCATTTGGCGTTCTGAAATATTATCAGCTTTTATATACAGTAGATGTGCAGGATCATCTTTTAAACCAATAATAATATAAGCTGCTGTGGTTTGTGCGTCCCAACGCACTACAGCTTTACGCTCTTCTATACGTTTTGTTTCCGCTCGGGTTAAATCAACCTGATTAGCTTTTACATAATAAATAGGCAACTCAAGTAGATCAGATGCATCTGACACCCAATCTGACTTTTGTTGTTCATTTGGCTGACGTGCAATACCTTCACTTATAATGAAAGCCAAACCGTCAGTAAGCGATTCACGATATTCTTGCGCGCGCTGGTAGTTAATGATTTGCACCAGCAAATAGCCAAATGTAGCGACTAAAAAGACTAAAATCAGTAGCCCCGCATAAACGCGCAAAAATATACTGTGTTTAAACACGTAAAAGTGTCCTACTTTGCCAAACTAAGGGACGGTATTTTACATTAAATGCCGTTGGTTTCTTTTACGAATAAATAACCTTTACTACGTACGGTCTTAATGCGTTTCGGGTTTTCTGGATCATCGCCAATTTTTGGACGAATTCGCGAGATACGCACGTCAATTGAACGATCTTGACCATCGTATTCAATACCACGCAGACGCTCAAAAATATCTTCACGAGAAAGAATGCGACCTGCATTAGATGCCAACAACCATAAAAGGTCATATTCTGCACTGGTAAAGTCAACCAACTCATTATTGAGTGTGACAGAACGACCACCATTATCAATTACAAGATCATCAAATTCGATGCGCTGTGCAACCTCATCTTCTGGTGCTTTGTCTGTACGACGTAATAATGCACGAATACGCGCAAGTAAAACGCGAGGTTGAACAGGTTTTGCAACATAGTCATCTGCACCCATTTCTAGACCCAACACTTGGTCCATGTCTTCGGTACGTGCAGTCAACATTAAAATTGGTTGATGGTAGTGTGGACGAACTTCACGACAAATGGTTAAACCATCGGCACCCGGAAGCATCACGTCGAGTAATACCATATCTGGTTGTTCAGCGATAATACGGCGAATCGCACGATTACCGTCTGGTTCTACCCCAACTTCAAGTCCGTTACGGATTAAGTATTCTTGAGTTAAACGAGCAAGACGCTCATCGTCTTCAACAATTAAAATTTTAGGTAACTTTTCTTCTTGGCTCATTGATTGCCCCTTATTTGATTGGGCGTATCCTATTTGAAATCCGATAGATACGCTTAAACATAGTTTGCAATATACACACGTTTACATTGTAAACAAGATGGCATTCACCAAACTGATACATCAATATCGTATTTTGTAATAAATTTTAACCTGCTACATTTTTGCAGCCGTATTTACCAATCATTTCCATGCCCTATTGCTCACAATACCAACAATTATAAATTTGGATACATTTTCATCGAATAAAAACTGACTGATTAATTCACAACTTTTTAGGCTTTCTGAAGTTATCCACAATGTTATCTATAAGCACTCTTTTTCGAGTTTGCTATGCTATGCCCTTGTCGGATAAGGCATATATAACAAAGATAAAAAATAGGGATTTTTTGAGATGGATTTCTGCCAGAAATGTTCAAAGCATTTAGTAAAATGTCAATATTGATATACCCTGAATTTTCCCGTATCTTGTGTTCAATAAATTTTTAAACCACTAGGTCTTGTGTTTAAACCTCAAACACTGTGGCATAAAAATTGCCCAGTTCAAACGGTCCTAACATAAAAATAGATGACAAATGGAGCTATGCTAGCATGAGCGTAACGAATTCAACCCCTGGTCAAATTCAGGTGATTAAACGCACCGGTGACGTTGCACCTTTTGATGCAGAAAAAATCTCTGTGGCGATTGGTAAAGCGTTCTTGGCCGTTGAAGGCCAGCAAAGCGCTGACTCCAGTCGTATTCATGACCGTATCTCTCAATTAACTGAGATGGTACTGAATACCTTTAACCGTCGTTTACCTTCTGGCGGTACCATTCATATTGAAGAAATTCAGGATCAGGTTGAACTTGCGCTTATGCGTACAGGTGAGCAAAAAGTTGCTCGCTCTTACGTGATTTACCGCGAACAACGTGCTGAAGCTCGTAAACAAACTGGTGCTCACCACCACCCTACTTTACAAGTGACGGGTTCAAACGGTCAGCTTAAACCGCTTGATCTTGGCGCGCTTGAGGCAAATATTGTCAAAGCAGCTGAAGGTTTAGAAGGCATCGATGTTCAAGCGATTATCGATGAGACTGTGAAAAACCTATATAACGGCGTAAAAGAGTCAGACATCTCAACGACCATGATGATGGCTACTCGTACACGTATCGAACAAGAGCCAAACTATACATACGTGACTGCGCGTTTATTGCGTAACGACCTTGTTGCTACAGGGTTAGAGTTCTTAGGTTTAGATACTGACACGAACGAAGGCGACGCTTTAGAAACTTTCTTGAAGAAAGGTATCGAACTTGATCTTCTTTCTCCAGAACTTCTTAACTTTGACCTTGCAAAATTGGCTGCTGCGATTCAACCAGAACGCTCAAACCAATTTACTTATTTAGGTCTACAAACCTTATTTGACCGTTACTTCATCCACTCAGATGGCGTACGTTTCGAATTACCACAATTATTCTTCATGCGTGTTTCAATGGGTCTTTCATTGAACGAAGACAACCGTGAAGCACGTGCAATCGAATTCTATAACTTATTGTCTAGCTTCGATTACATGGCGTCTACGCCTACTCTATTTAACTCGGGTACTTTACGTCCACAGTTATCTAGCTGTTACTTAACAACGATTTCAGATGACCTTTACAACATTTATGGCGCAATGCGTGATAACGCAATGTTGTCTAAATGGGCGGGTGGTTTAGGTAATGACTGGACGCCAGTTCGTGCGCTTAACTCGTACATCAAAGGTACAAATGGTAAGTCACAAGGTGTTGTACCGTTCCTTAAAGTTGCCAACGATACTGCCGTTGCAGTCAACCAGGGTGGTAAACGTAAAGGTGCAGTATGTGCATACCTTGAAACATGGCACTTGGACATCGAAGAATTCCTAGAGCTTCGTAAGAACACAGGTGATGACCGTCGTCGTACCCATGACATGAACACAGCGAACTGGGTTCCAGATTTGTTTATGCAACGTGTATTCGAAGATGCTGAATGGACTCTGTTCACACCATCTGAAACACCTGACTTGCATGACCTAACAGGTGCAGAATTTGCTGAACGCTATGCTTACTACGAAGGCATTGCGAAAGAAACCAACATGCTACATAAGAAAGTCCGTGCGAAAGACTTATGGCGCAAAATGTTGTCTATGTTGTTTGAAACTGGTCACCCTTGGATCACATTCAAAGACGTATGTAACTTACGTTCACCACAACAACACGTTGGTGTAGTTCACTCTTCTAACTTGTGTACAGAAATTACGCTGAACACTAACGAAGATGAAATCGCAGTATGTAACTTAGGTTCAATTAACCTTGTACAACACGTTCAAGGCGGTGTGTTAGATCGTGAAAAGCTTGCTCGTACAGTTAAAACTGCTGTTCGTATGCTCGACAACGTGATTGACATCAACTACTACGCTGTTCCTCAAGCTCGTAACTCGAACTTGAAACACCGTCCAGTGGGTATGGGTATCATGGGCTTCCAAGATGCTTTATACGAAATGAAATTGGCTTATGGTTCTGATGCTGCGGTTGAGTTCGCTGATGAATCTATGGAAGTGATTTCTTACTACGCGATTCAAACATCTAGCGACTTGGCACTTGAACGTGGTACTTACGAGACATTTAAAGGTTCACTTTGGGATCAAGGTATCTTGCCAATTGACTCTTTAGATATCGTACAAAAAGCACGTCCTGACCGTATGTTCGAAGTTGACCGTACAACACGTTTGGACTGGGATACTTTACGTACTAAAGTTCAAAAAGACGGTATGCGTAACTCAAACGTGATGGCGATTGCACCAACTGCAACCATTTCGAACATTTGTGGCGTATCACAGTCAATCGAACCAACATTCCAAAACCTGTATGTGAAATCTAACCTTTCTGGTGAATTCACAGTGATCAACCCGTACCTAGTGCGTGCGTTAAAAGATCGCGGTCTTTGGGATTCTGTAATGGTCAACGACCTGAAACACTTCGAAGGTTCGGTTCAAAAAATCGCACGTATTCCTGAAGAGCTTAAAGCAATCTTCGCGACTGCGTTCGAAGTTGAGCCACGTTGGATTGTTGATGCTGCATCACGTCGTCAAAAATGGATCGACCAAGCTCAGTCTCTTAACCTTTACATCTCTGGTGCAAACGGTAAGAAACTCGACATGACGTACAAAATGGCATGGTTACGTGGTCTAAAAACTACTTACTACCTACGTGCATTAGGTGCGACTTCTGCTGAGAAATCAACCATTAATACTGGTGCATTGAACGCGGTTAAGCCTGCTACTGTTGCAGCACCTGTAACTGCTGTTGCGAAAGAAGAACCTAAAGCTGAAGTTGCTGCTGAAGAAGAAGGTTTTGGTCAAGCAGCTCCAGTGCCAATGGCATGTTCAATTGACAACCCTGATTGTGAGGCTTGTCAGTAATCTGACAGGTTTTAAATCCTCCCCAACCCTCCTTTAATAAAGGAGGGAGATTCCTCGAAGCAAATGGCGGGATGCAAGTCCCCCCATTGCAAAAGGGGGATTTAGGGGGATTAAAAAATTGAAAGAAATTTTGTTTTGATTATTTCAATAGTCATAACACTCGAAGGCAAAGCACATCCTACAGCCAAACCTAAGAGATAAATTTTAGACATAAAAAAAGGGAATCTTCCTACAGATCCCCTTTCCAGTCTAAGAAGCGAGTTCTTCGACGTATTGCTTCGCAAAAAGCAGGTGAATGATCGCCTGATCTCGCAATATCGTCAAGGACTTTTAAGTAACAACTGTCCAACATATATGCGAGGTAAAGCAAAATGACAGTTTATTCTATAAGTTATGACTTAATGAAGTCTGGTCAAAAATATGATGATCTAATCAAAGAAATTAAAAGTTTCGCTGATTGTTGTCATGTTATGGATTCTTATTGGCTCATCAGTGCTGTTTTATCTGCTGAACAAGTAAGAGAAAGACTACGAAAGCATACTGATGACAACGATCTGATTTTTGTAATACAAGTGTCAAAAAACCATTCTGGATGGTTGAGACAAGAAACATGGAATTGGATAAATAAACATATTTAAATATGTTTATTTAACAAAAAGGAAACCTCAATGCCACATATGACGCATAACTATCAGTTAGGGCTTATTGCTTTGGTGGTTTCCTTTATTTTGACTTTTTATGTCCCGATCGCCTATTTCTGGTTTAAGGCATATAAATCGCGTAATCAAAATAAGTAGTGGGGATATTTGCTCTACCGAACACTTTTAGAGCAGTGATCGACAAAACTTAATTTTGCTTACACAAATTGAGCGTATAGTAGGACATCTCAGCGACGCTGGATGTCTATAAAAGATATAAAGCAACGAAGAGAGAACTGTTATGTCTATCCTAAGTTGGGACGATTTCGAAGATGATGAACCGAAACAAGCTGCACAAGCTCACCAGCCTGCGCCCGTCGAACCGCAAAAAACGACTGATTCGCAAGTGGTATCTAATGCACAGCACTCATCGCCGAATTTGGCAGCTGCACAACCCGCTCGAACCAGTACAAATCGACCAACAGATCCAACCGATCCGTTGGCAAGAGCATCTAACGCTCTAGAAAATCTAGACGTTGCACCTGGCTTAGAAGAGTTAGAAATGGGTGCTCAGCGTGTTCAAGTTGACGATAAAGCGATGATCAACTGCCGCGCTGACTTAAACCAACTTGTACCGTTCAAATACGAATGGGCTTGGCAAAAATATCTAGACGGTTGTGCAAACCACTGGATGCCGCAAGAAGTGAACATGAACCATGACATCGCACTTTGGAAGTCTGAAAATGGCTTAACCGAAGATGAGCGTACCATTGTTATGCGTTCTTTAGGTTTCTTCTCGACTGCGGATTCATTGGTTGCAAACAACTTGGTTCTTGCAATCTACCGTCACATTACCAACCCTGAATGCCGTCAGTACATCTTACGTCAATCATTTGAAGAAGCGATTCACACGCACGCTTACCAATACTGTATCGAATCTTTAGGTATGGACGAAGGCGAAGTCTTCAACATGTACCGTGAAATTCCTTCAGTGGCTCGTAAAGCAGCTTGGGGTCTGAAATATACACAATCTTTAAGTGATCCTACGTTCAAAACAGGTACACCTGAAAACGACCAAATCTTGCTTCGCAACTTGATCGCGTTCTACTGCGTACTTGAAGGTATCTTCTTCTACTGTGGTTTCAGCCAAATCTTGTCTATGGGTCGTCGTAACAAGATGAATGGTGTTGCTGAGCAATTCCAATACATCTTACGTGATGAATCTATGCACTTGAACTTTGGTATCGACATGATCAACCAAATCAAGATCGAAAACCCTCACCTATGGACTGCTGAGTTCCAAGAAGAAATCATTCAAATGATTCTTGAAGGTACAATGCTTGAAATCGAATATGCACGTGACACTATGCCACGCGGTGTATTGGGTATGAATGCAGGCATGATGGAAGAATACTTGAAGTTCATCTGTAACCGTCGTTTGAGCCAATTAGGCTTACCTGAACAATTTGCTGGTGTGAATAACCCATTCCAGTGGATGTCAGAAATGATGGACTTACGTAAAGAGAAGAACTTCTTTGAAACTCGCGTAACTGACTACCAAACTGGTGGAGCGTTAAGCTGGTAATAAATTTTTCAGCGAAATATCAAAAGCGGAACAAAGTGTTCCGCTTTTTTTATGAAGAATTTCATTCACCCAAGCAAATCTATGCATTTAATTTAATTCATATTCTGCTAATATAAAACGGTATAAAAATACATCAATTAATAAAAATCACATAATAAAAGAGGACAGAATGAAAGGTCAGATTTTAGATTATTCAGTACAAACCAATTCAGGCATTATCAGTGGAGATGATCAAAACCGTTATGAGTTTACAGGTGCAGAATGGCGTGGCCAAAACTCACCTAAACGCGGCGATCATGTAGATTTCGATATCAGTCCAGAAGGTCAAGCTGTTCAAGTATTCAATGCTCTTGGCAGCAGTAATCCTATTCAACAAATTTCACAGCAACTCGATAAAATTTCAAACCAAGACCAAGCTGAATCAAAATTCAACATGATTGATTGGTTTGTCAAATGTCTAAAAAATTATGCCAACTTTACTGGACGTGCACGCCGTAAAGAATATTGGTTTTTTGTATTGGTCTATCTTATCGCAATGATTATTACTCTGATTGTCGATTCAGTGCTTAGAACCAAAGGAATATTCACAGGTATTTTCATCTTAGCAATGGTTATTCCGTCCCTTTCCGTTGCAGTACGTCGTTTACATGATATTAATAAATCTGGTTGGTATTGGTTAATACAAATGATTCCGCTCGTTGGACCAATTCTGGTTCTAATTTGGCTTGCAACAGAAACCAAACCTGAAGTAAACCAATGGGGACAACCTGCCAAATAAATAAAAAATCGTGGCTACTATTTATGTAGCCACCCTATCTACAGCACATTAACTCAGGAAAAATATGAAAGGACAAATACTAGATTTTTCGATTCAAACTAATACTGGGGTGATTAGTGCTGAAGATGGAAAACACTATCAATTTGCTGGTCATGAATGGCGAGGTCAAAGACCACCTACACGTGGAGAACAGGTTGATTTTGCTTTGGATGAAAGTGGGCAAGCAATTCAAGTCTATATTGCATTACGCCAACAAAGTTTTTCCACGAATACGCGAACAAACTACAGTGAAGAAGAGGAAAACTATGACTTTTTCGCGTGGTCATTCAAACCACTGAAAAAGTTTGCTGAATTTGAAGGACGTGCTCGACGTAAAGAGTTCTGGTTCTTTTGGCTATTTTGTATATTGGTCATTATACTTGCCTCTGTTTGCGATTTCGTTATTGGCAGTGAACCTTGGCTAGAAAATATTACCAATATCGTTTTACTCATTCCTAGCTTAGCTGTTGGCGCACGTCGACTACATGACACAGGACGTTCAGGTTGGTGGCAACTTTTAATGCTCACAATCATTGGAATCATTCCACTGATTATATGGTGGGCTACAGACACCAAAGCCGAGAACAACCAATGGGGTCAACCCGCTAGAGATCTGCAACAATAAAATAAGGCGCACAATGCGCCTTATCTTTTAACAAAAAACTTTAGCCATATTTACGCGCAAAATCTTCATCTGAAGTGCATAGATAAATAATAAATTCAATAAAAGCAACAATGGATGGAATAAAGGTCCAACAGAATAGCAGATACACAATCCCCCATCCAATACGACCCAAATAGAATTTATGTATACCAAATCCACCAAGGAAGAATGCTAAGAGTGCAGCAACAATACGACTCTTTTGACCGTATTGCGTGCCTAAAGCATTCGGCACAGCGACTAAGTAAATATCGGTTGCGTAACCCAATCCACTTGTCTCAAAATCAACAAATTGTCCACGAGCAGGAACAGTTTGTCCTTTCCAATCGCTTCCAGAAAATTGATAACGATTCTGATCATCTCCACTGATGATGCCTGTATTATTTTGAACAGAAAAATCGAGTATTTGCCCTTTCATATAATCCTCTATGTTTTATCTTTATTTGATGATTCTTGGACGTTATTTTCATCAGCAATATAACGAATTATTGATGAATATCATATCATTAACTTATCTTGCCAAATAGCATTTTGTAAACATCAATCTCAATGCATATACCACTGCCATCGCAAATATTGCATAACCCGCAGGAGTAATAAACAACGGAATACACAAAACAATCACCACGGTTAAAGGATATAAAAGTTTTCTAAAGCCACTTTGATGATGCAATTCATGGAGTAAATATAAACTTGTCGTATAAATCACGAGGCTGATCGCCACAAAGTAGCTTTCTTTTTCAGAACTAATCAGTACCTCATGCGAAACCACATCGACTGCGGCAGCTAAACTAGCACCAATCGCCGCAATACTAATAAAGACAAAGAAATGTCCATACCCCCAAGTAAATGCCATTTTTCGGCTATTTAAACGCTCTGCAATACTGGTATCAAAATAAGACCACCACATGGTGAACATCATCATCAGGCCGCCCACCATCAAAAAGATCAGTTCAGTACTAAAACGCTGATTCGTTAATGCATCGGTTATGGCAATCGAGCATCCGACAATAGATTCGCCTAAAACAATAATGGTAAGCAGTGAATATCGCTCTGCAATATGATGCGCATGCCAAGGTGTACGGCTTGCAGCTTCTGCAAAAACTGGGATAGACAGTTCAGCAATTGCGAGCAAAATGAAAAGATAAACTGTGAAATGCAGCGGTGAAAAATGAAAGAACAGCCACCCCACTTGCACCAGTATGATGCCAAAAGCATAGCGTAATGCTGTTTTCCGACGGGACAGATCATGCTTTGCAACGCTAAACCACTGCTGTAACTAAGCCCAGACGCATAATGGCATAACCAATCACAATTACGTCAAAATCCTGCTTTTGAAAAGCGCTTGGAATACCTGCAGCAATGACCAAAGAACCAATGATCTGTACGAAAGTTAAGATTCGATAGAGCGCATCATCATTATCATACGCCGAAGCAAACCAACTAAAGTTCATCCACGCCCACCACAAGGCAAAAAACACCATGCCATACAGCGTTAAACCCTGAGCTAAATGATTTTCAACAATGGCATGATGCAGTTGCTGCCCTGCTGTTGCGATCGCCACGACAAAGATCAAGTCAAAAAGCAATTCTAAAGAGGTCGCGACACGATGATGCTCATGTGGATCACGTGGGTGCAAAGGTTTGAGCCACTGACTAGGGAATAAAAATGATTTGGACATAGCATTCAGCTTTATTGTTTTCTGTCTGAATTTTTTCAAAAGCCTGAAACAGTTACAAGATCGATTACATAAATCAGATGAGAAACAGTTTTCTAGAAAAAGGATAATGGTTTTAAAAACCTACTTAAGCGTTAGATATTTCAATTATGGAAGTAAAAATTCAAAGTGACAAAACTGCGAAAGACGTTTTAAGACAAAAACTCGATAGATCAATGTGTTTTTTATATCTCAGCTATATTTTTCTCTAAATTTTAATGACATACTGCTAGTAATTAAAAAAATAATGAAATCTAAAAGTGATGTTAAAAGAAAAATTAGCGTCTTTTCCTGACGCAGTTTGGGTACAGATTCATTATGATCAAATGCAAGTTTTAACGCGTGATCATCAAATTGTAGCTGAACAAAACTGCCCTCTGGCTTTTATAGAACGTGGAAGTTTTGTCCGAAACTATCATGTTGCAGAACAGTGCTTCAACCAACTCATACAACAGATCCACTTCAAGTGGTATGAGTTTGGACAGCCGGTTATTTTTATTCAGTTAAAAGAACGCTTAAGTGAAGAAGTCAGCGCACTCGAGCTACAAGCCATTCAAGAAATGGCTCTAAGCGCAAATGCACATTTTGTATTTGTCTACGATAAACATGGCATCGCACTCGAAGCAGAAACCATCAAAAATGATGAGTCACCTTTGCTCAAATGGTTTTTCTGTGGGCTGATTTTTCTGATTTTGCTGATTATCTTTAAATAATCAGCATCATTCTCTTGATTAGGTGCAACTACGACACTTTCTGCTGCTGCAATTGCTCAATACTCGAAATCAAATCGTTAAAACGATCAATCACCAGTGCCGGTGCAGCCGTTTGAATTTCTTCTGCACTACCATAACCATAGCTCACAGCAATACTATGCACTGCATTACGGCGTGCGCCTAAAATATCGTACTCACGGTCTCCCACCATCACACATTCCTTCGCATCCAACTGTTCTTGCTGCAAAATGTATTCAATTAAATCGCCTTTGTTGGTGCGCTCACCGTTCAGTTCACTGCCATAGATCACAGTAAAATATTTTGCCAAATCAAAATGTTCTAAAATTTGGCGGGCATAGACCGTCGGCTTTGCTGTAGCGACGTACAAGTGAAAGCCTTGCTGTTGTAAAGTTGCTAGAGTGTCGGCAACGGCAGGATAAACTTTATTTTCAAATAAGCCGGTCACTGCAAAGCGCTCGCGATAACCTAGTAAAGCCTGATCTGCAAGTACATTATGCACATCGACATTGAGGATTTTGGCCAAAGAGGCTTTCAAAGGTGGCCCAATGATCCAATCGATATTGGTCTCATCCGAAATGGGATGTCCAATTTTCGCCAGTCCATAGCGTGCTGAAGTGGTAATGCCAACTTTTGGATCTGTTAATGTTCCATCGAGATCGATCAATATATTCTTAATCACAGCTTTTACCTTATCCATTCACTTCTGCAAAAATACTATCGAGTGTTCGCTCAAAGTTGCCTATACTATCGCAAATTTTGTGTAATAAGGACATCATTGTGCGCCCTACTGTACTGTGCTTTTCAGGTCTTGACCCTTCAGGTGGTGCAGGACTGCAAGCGGACATTGAAGCCATTGGTCAAAGTGGCGCACATGCTGCCATTGCGTGTACAGCATTAACCGTTCAAAACTCACAACAAGTGTATTCGTTTGAAGCAACCTCTCGTGAGTTATTGCTGGCTCAAGCACATGCCGTCGTCGGTGACCTCCCTATTCGCTGTGTAAAATCAGGAATGCTAGGAACGACTGAAAATATCGCGGCTCTCGCTGAGTTTTTACGTGAACATCCCGAATATCATTATGTTCTCGACCCCGTTTTAGTTGCCAATAGTGGTGGCTCTTTGGGCGATCAAGCAACTTTGGTCAAAGCCTTTGCAGAACTAATTCCACTTGCCACTGTGCTTACACCCAATACCGTAGAATTACGTGCGCTCACAGGTGAAGAGGATATTTCTAAAGCAACTGCGCAACTTTTTGCGATGGGTGCTCAAGCGGTATTAGTAAAAGGTGGGCATGAAAATACGCCTGACTATATTCAAAACTCGTTATATGTTCAGGGTGAATTAGTCTCTGAAACCCGTTGTCCACGACTGGATGGGGAATATCATGGTTCGGGCTGTTCATTGGCGAGTTTTATTGCAGGGCGTTTAGCCTTAGGTGATGAGCTCAAAACGGCTGTTCATCATGCCGAAACATGGTTATTTGGTGTGTTGAAAATCGCTGAATCACCGGTTGTCGGTGGACAAAAAATACCAAAACGTTTTTAAAGTACTCGGTTATTTATTTAAACCCCATAGAATAAAACGCTATATCATTTAAAGCCCTGAATATCAGGGCTTTTTCAAATTAAGAGTCGAGTTGAACGCGATAGACCAAGGTTGGAATTTCCCACGCACCACCAGCAAATCCTTTGCACTGTGTGGTTTTTGCCATATAGGTTTGGATAAAACGCTGACCATTCCATGACCACTCCCCCGTACTATGACAGTCGCCAATGCCTCGTCCACGTTGATTGGAGAAAATCTGCCCTTCGCTAAAGCCACTTCCGGAAAAGGTCACGGATTGTTTGATTTGCTTTAAATTTCGATCCATCAGCCAATAGCCATTACCACTGTTATATGCCCCACGCCAACATGGCACTTCGACCAAGGCATTTTTCCCATTGATTGGAAACACCACGACCCGATCATCCTCTAAGAAATTTGCATCAAAGAGTTGAGGACAATCTTCTACTGTCGTTTTCTTCTTTATCAATCCAAACAATTGTTTGGCTGTGGGCGCATTGACGGCATACCGTGTTTGTAAGCCCTTACTGTAATTTTGAATATTCACTTTCGGAATACTTTTCGGTTTGAGTACATTGGCCGAACTACTATTGGCTTTACGCAATAATGCTGAATTTGTCCCTATGCGCTTTTGAAAATCATCCATACGGAGTAATACTGCGCTTGCGCCCTGCACAGACAATAACCATGTTTTGTTGTTGCCTTTCCACACAATCGGTTGATTGGCTTGTAAGGCTTGAATCAGTTTTTGAGTTTGAGCTGCACTTAACTGACCTTCCGCAGTTTTGGCATCAAGCTGCACAGTTCCCTGATTTTTACCTAAAATGTAAAGTTGAAGTGGTTGATTTGCCACACTTAAGGTTTCAGGATCGAGTTTCACTCGTGCGCTGACTTGCGCTTGAGCGCCCGCAGCACGTTGTAATAACACAGAAATAGCGGGCTGATTACCCTCCGCTTGATAACCTGCAACGCGACAAGTCCCCGTATTATCACAAGCGATTTCCCAATCCTTATGTGAAAAATAGTTTCCTTGAATTTGAGCAAAGCTCACACTACAACCCAATGCAGCAACGTAGCCTAATAGAAGTTGCCAGATGACATTCTTTTTGTTCATGTCTTTGGCTCAAAATAATTATATTAGAACCATCTTAAAATGCTTTTCACTGAAACTCCAGTCTAAAAAGATCTGCTGCATCATTTGAAATTATGAAGACGAATCATTCAGTTGCTGTATCTCCTCACATTTTTTTCGCTTCACATTTTCATCACTGAGCGTATTCATCAAATCTGCTGCCAGGCCTTTTAACAGACTCATATCATCATCGGTCATTTGATTCGGCTGCCGATCTAAAACACAAAAACTTCCCAATGCCACCCCATTGCGGTCTCTAAGTGCAACGCCAGCATAAAAGCGAATGCGGTTATGCATCAATTCAGGTAAATGCGCAAAGCGTGGGTCACGTTGTAGGTCTTCAATAATCAAACGTTCATTTTGATACACCAAATGACTGCAGATCGAATCTTGCTTCGACTGACGTATCTGCATCGGTTGCTCGGTAGCCTCAGCCAAAGGGCTACCTGGGGTATAGACCCAGTCTTGCTTGACCCAAGAAATTTGTGCATATTTCACATCGAAGGCTTGTCTGGCTTCTTCAATATATTGTTCATAGATCGGTAAATTCCGCTCATCCAAAACATTCAGTTCTTCTAATGCTTTTAAGCGCTGCGCTTCAACGCTAGGATCAGGCTCATCCAACCAAGATTCACCATGCTTCAATTGAAAAGCTTCAATGGTTAATAACAAGTCATTCATATTATTGACCACTGCATCGACGGTGAAATTTTCTTTGATCGCATCTAATTGGGATATCTCATCACAGCTCCACAGTGCAAAAATCAGTTTTATATCTGGAAACTGTGCCTTAAAAACATGGCTTAAAAGGCGAATTTGAGCTTCTGGTGCTGTATGGAAAATCGAAATACATACGATCTGAATATCCTCTTGGATATCATCCATACTTTGATGCTGATTTTGAATCAATACGTCGCTAAATGCCTGAGCCGGAATACCCCTTAAACTTAGCCCATGCGCCAACATAGCCGATACTTGAACATCAATTTCCCAACGTGCGCCGATACATAACACCGCTGCTTTCTGATCCTGCTGTGCCACTGGATATGCCCGTTGAAAACTATGATTAAACAGTTTTAAGCCTTGATGTAAGTGTAGTCGATGCTCTGCACTAGCCTCGGTGTTGTGTCCGCTCGAAAAAATCCGTATGGCTGGAATCGCCACTTTGGCATAAAACGCATTGACCCGACGTGCCTTGATTTCATCCGTGGCATCTTTCGGTAACTTTTCAGCAATAAAAGTCTGTGCAACATCCATGGCATCTTGCACATCATCAGCGACCAATCGCTGATAAAAGCGCTCATGCGGCGCCAATGCAGGTGTACTACCGATCAGGGTTTTAATTAAACCTAAGGATGGCACATAGCTCGAAAGCACCAATAAACACGCGGTTAAAGGCGTCGATAAAATTAAACCAATTGGCCCCCACACCGCCGTCCAAAACATGGCGGCAATAATAATGGCTAAGGTCGAAAGTCCAGTACTTTCCCCATATAACCAAGGCTCAATAATATTATTACTGACCAATTCCAAGAGCAGGATTAAGCCGACTGTCCACAGCACCATATTCCATGTGGGATCTACCGCAAAAGCCAATGCAATGGGGAAAATCGCGGAAATCATCGGGCCGACATAGGGAACGAAGCGCATCACAATCGCCACCATTCCCCACATAATTGCTGCCGGAACCCCAATAAACCATAGTCCCAAGGCCATCGGAATACCGTAGGTCACATTGACCATCAGCTGCATACGTAAATATTTACCTATACGATTGGCCGCTTCATCTAAGGCGTCTGTTCCGATATTTAAATTTCCGCCCAGCAGCTTAAGGAACCGATCATGCAAATCTTTCCGATTAACCAAAATCAGAATCACAAACAAAAAAACAATACCCGCAGTTGCCAAAGGATTGAGTACCCGCTCACTCCAAGCCATGACTGCTTCAGCCGTGGTTTGTTGTTGCCCCACCACTTTCACTTGCTGCACTTTAGGATTTTTCTCTTCAGGCACCACATCATCTATCGAGTTTTCAACGGTATCTATGGTGGTTTTTGCGCCATCCCAAACACTTGGGCCGCGTGCAAATTGACGAATAGAATCCATTTTCTTTTGAATTGTGCCCTGATATTGCGGTAATTCTTGGCTTAATTGCCCCAGTTGATAACCCAAATAAGAGGCCGCGCCGGATAAAATCGCCAAAGCCAAACCGACCACAATAAATATAGATGGCATCTGCGGAAGTCCCCAACCGCGTAGTTTCATCACCAAAGGATCAACTAAAAAAGCCAATAAAATTGCGAGTGCCAATGGAATAAAAATATCTTTGCCAAGATATAAGGCGGCAATCAGCAAACTGCCGATGATAAACCCTGCTGTGATTCGAATCACTTTATGTAAATCTGCAGGGGGCATTTGCTTCGATGCGTTCAGGTCTTGCAAGCCTTGCTTTTGACCTGATGGTGATGATTCAAATTCTTGCGCTAATTTATTATTTTTATGATCCATTTTCTTATCCTGAACGATGGTCATTATTTTTTAATTTAGGCTGAAGTTTTAGGGCTGCATACGCATTTCATGTAATGATTTGCAAAGAAAAAAACAGAGCTTTATAGCTCTGTTTTCATACTGCGTTTCGAGAGGAATTAAAAGGTAATCACTTTACTTTGATGAGTCACAATATCCACTGGAACAGAAATATGTTGATGAACGATCTTCCATTGAGACTGCGTTTTTTTCATCCCAATGGTGTTACGACACCACGAGATCCCCGGTGTCGGTATCCCGCTCTGATCATCAATTTTAGAATAACAATGCAGAAAGGCAATATCAGGATCTGCATGGATGACCAGTTCCCGCCTAAATATCTTTAAGCCTTCACGAAAATACTCCCGATAAAATTCCCACATTTTTTGATATGCCATTAAGCCACGCATTTCACAACTGGCATCAAAAAAGTACACATCTGCTGCGCAGGATTCAGCAATATTTTCAATTTTCAATTGGCAGATGACCTCATCCCAATTGGCTAAAAATTGTAGAATTTCGTCAGCGGCCTGTTGGTCACCGACTATTTTGATTTTATCTTGCATCTCTGGCACCTATTTATTTTATTTTTTATGAAGCATTGTTCTGGGCGGCGTTTGGAAGTTGAATTGCAACGATCTTCCAGCTCCAACCACGGCGTTGCATACTAAATACGGTATATTTTGCTTCGCTTAGGCCTTGGAGCGGCACATACAGATCAAATCGATTCCAAGCGCTATAGCTTGCTTTGGGTTCAAGTGGCTGGCTTTGTTTTAAAGCGACAGCGGTTGTAGTTGCATCATTTTTGGATAATGTTGACGCATGAGGTGGTGCTGCGACCTTATTTTCAGCATGCGTGAATAGTTCAATCCCTGGGCTAATCATGCTCGGATTGGTCAGTCTGGTTATTTCTGGTAGTTGGATCGACTCTTTTAATGCTTTGCCTTGTAAAAGCAGCATGATACTGGTTGGATTGACCAGACTGTCGACTAGCGTTGCACTCAGGACTGTGCTGAGCTGCCCACCCCAAGACTGGGCGAATTCAGGTAAATGCTGTAGCCCAGTTTTCTGTTGAATGAGGTCTTCGACTTGTGGTTTTAGACTCGATTTGACTGCCGAAAAATCGATATATTGAGCAATTTTTTCAGGTTGATTGTGCTCATAGGCTTGACGTATTTGGTAAAGCACCCAATACGGAGACGCAATCATCCACCCCACGACGATGATCAAGATCGCAATGAGCCCATAATACAAAATATGATTCTGCTTATTCATCTTTCACCACTCTAGCCAGTGAAGTTGTGGTACTTCCTTGTACCGTCAAATAAGCCTGATCTAGATTGAATAGCATCCTACCTAACAGCGCTTATCTGAGAACCATATTGCTTTTGATCTTGTGATTTTGACGAGCCTTCAGGTTTTGTTCATCCTGCTAAGACTGTCTCGATCAGGTTGTTTCAAATTTAAGCCGTTAGGTCTTTAATTTGGGTACTTGCACCATTAGTTTTAACTGATTCAATGCCTTTATCTCGCGATTGCTCACTGGCATAAAATTGGCTAGTCCCAATAATTTGATGGTTTGCCGCTTTCAAATTGAAATATGGTTTGCCATTTTTGGCAGTCAGTCGTTCAAAACGGCTGTCATCTGCACTGTTCTTTTGTACAGACTCAATCCCGTTTTGGGCTGATGCTTTCGCTTTATATAATTCACTCGTTAAAATGATTTCACCGTTCCCTGCTTTTAATACAAAACGAAACTGCTGATCATTAGAATGACTGATCTCGTACCATCCCGACATATGTTACCCCTTCATTTTCATTGTTTTATCTATTATTCGATCAGGATTTGTTGTTGGAAATTCAACCTGATCTACAGAATATAAATGAACTCGGTCACATTTTTCAATGTCTTTTTTGATCAGAGTAAAGGCTTAAAATTTAATCACTAAGAAAATGATTTTTAATAAATAATTCCAATAAAAAATAATCCGACCGAAGTCGGATTTCATCATTCTTTCATCATGATGTATTTGTGAATAGAGGTACATTGCTCAACGCATTGAATAAAGACTTTAAGGACTGACGATCTGCTTTGAATATGTCGCTTTATTCATTTCTAAAATTTCTACACAAAGTTGCACTTCTACTGCTGAAGCTGTGACATGTTGTTTCAACACGTCCAATAACAACAATGAAATTTGCTTTTGCACTTCAACCGTTCTACCCGTCAATAATGAAACTTTGGCATGCATATATGCATGTTGGGCATGTTCATCCAAACCCACAACAAAATCTTGCTGAGCGACAGCACGGCTCTTAATATCATTGATGGCACTCACATGACCCGATTCAAATAAGGCAGCGTTCAGCGCTTTAAGTAAAGGACGAGCCTCAAGCTCAAGGTTATTGGAATATTCCAAATGAATATGCGGCATAGTAAAGACATTTCAAACCTGTAATGCGTCTATTATGCAGGCTGAAAAATAAAATCTATAGCGGATTAGTTATCTATTTCATCTTTAAGTAGACATCCTAAGCCAAGTGTTGACTTCGCTTAGGATGATTGAAAGTTGCTTTGGAGCGAACAAAAACGAAACTTAAACTTTTTTCACGTATTCAGATTTGAGCTTCATTGCCCCGATACCATCAATTTTACAATCAATGTCATGACCATCTGTTGCATCGACTAAAAGACGGATATTTTTAACTTTGGTGCCAACTTTCACCACTGAAGATGAACCTTTAATTTTAAGATCTTTCACCACAGTAACCGTGTCACCATCGGTCAATACATTGCCATTGGCATCTTTAATCAGCACCTGTTCATCTGCAGCGCTTTCGCCCTCACGCCACTCATGTGAGCATTCAGGACAAATCAATAAATCGCCATCATTATAGGTATATTCAGAATTACATTGGGGACAATTGGGTAAAGACATAAAAGACCTCAAAAAAAGATGGACGCAAAAATCCATAAAAACTTAATATAACATTTTTATGTATTTCATAAACTTAAAAACCATAAATATCGTATGGTTTAGTGAAGTTATGACGATGTAAATAACACAACGCCACAGCACTAATCGGTTTAAATTTTAGATCTCTAATGAGGTGTTTAATATCAACGCTTTTAAGATATGCGCATGATTTTTATCCATATGTTTGGCCGCTGTAAGTAAGGTCAGGGGCTCCTCTTTTCCCCATGTGCGCAGTTGTTCTAACTCAGCTTGATGGGTCTGTATTTCTTGCAAATAGCGCTGCTTAAACTCGTCCCATCGAGAAACCATTTCTTCGTCTTGATGGTACCAACGACGTAAATCTGTCGATGGAGTCAATGCCTTCGGCCACAAATCTAGCGCTGCGCTCACTTTACTGATACCACGCGGCCACAAGCGATCGACCAAAATGCGTTTACCGTCATCTGGGCTGATCTCATCATAAATACGTTTAATGTGTACGGTCATTAAGCCCTCCCTCATCTATTTGCAGTTTTTCGATCATTCTTCAGATTATTCATCGGGGATCGCTGGATTTACTAAAAAAGCCAGTAACTGTAAAGACTCCTGCCAACCCAAATAACAAGCATCAGGTGGAATAACGCTCGGCAACCCTGCCTGTACAATCGTCACTTCGGTTCCTACTGATACCGCTTTAAACTCAACAGTGACCTCGATTTGACCGGCCAACTCTGGCATATCAAATTGGTCTGTATAGCGCAGTAAATGATTCGGCACGACTTCATGATAATCACCATGAAAAGCGTGTGTGGTTCCGGTTGAAAAATTTTGAAACGACATGCGGTACGAGCCACCTACACGCACATCCGAATGTTCCACATGGGCGGTAAATCCATGCGGTGCCATCCATTTCACCAAAGCATCTGGCTCCACAAAGGCACGATAAACTCGCTCTACAGGTGCACTAAAAACACGATGTAATCGAACAGTATTACTCATGATGATGTCCTTTTGTCATTGTTTTCACTGAATCATCCACATGCATTCACCCTCGCTTTATCGTCCATTTTTATCACACTGAAACGATCTAAGCGAAACAGTGTTACGACGTATGAGAAAGGTGTATTACTGTTCAATACTATAGCGAATCCTACAGATTGATCCCATCACTTTAACGCAATGCCGTGTTATGTTTTGTGAGCTGCATTCATATTGATTTTTTTATAAAAATATTGAAAAATCAAAATTTTACACAATTTCTCTAAAATTTAAATAATAAAAAACCCAGTTGAAAGACTGGGTTCTTGTTGCTAAAGATGCAATAGTGAGACTTAGCTCAATTGTGCTTCATCTTCTTCCAGATCATCATCTTCATAGATATAAGCCATACAACCCCAGCCATCATATTCGCCCGAATGTTGTTCCGCAATTTTAATAAACCACTGCTCTAAATCAACGATATCTTCATAATCAGGTTCCATATAGACATAGACCGTGATAATCCATTCCTCGCGATCTGATTCTTCATCTTGGAACAACGAAATTTTTTGCTCTTCTTTCAATAAATACAATGCACACTGTTCAGCCTGCGCTTCGTTCGAAAAGGCAATTGAATATTCGATTTCGTGCGGCACAGATAAATCATCACCATCTTGCTGCATCTGCCACAGCACATTGCCATTATCATCATCTGGAAATTGTTTAAAATCACGAGTCATTGTACTTTCCCTTATCGTTTATGAATTTTATTCTGTTGACTTAGATTAACGGATAATTGTTGCAATTTGCATTAGCTAAATCTCTTTAATCAGAAATAGACCGCCGAAGCGATCTTTCTGATAACAATTCAAATTAAACCGCAAAGTCCATATTGGCCTGAGTTTCTTTGAGATGTAAAACCAAAGCAGCCATTTTCAATTCTTCTAAGCGTAACTGAAGATAACTGTCGAGTACCTGTGCCTGGCTAAAATGTACACCATGCGCATTGAGCAAGGTGAAATCATCCGCCAAAGCCTGCAATAATTCACCTAAGTTTTCGGTATTTAATTGAGCCAAATACAAGTCAGCACGACTATTAAACACCAATGTGAATAATTGCATTGCTGCCAAACGACGCTCTTCATCGACATAGTTACAGTTTGCAGTCGATTGCTGCTCCATCGCATCAATCATTTTGCAGCGCACCGCAGTCAAATTTTGCTTTGCCGCAGATTCATTCATGCCATCCATCAGCTGATCTAAAATACTCTGTAATGGCAAAAAGAACGCTGACTGATAGCCCCGTATTTTGTTGTCCAAAGCACGGTTGATATTTTCCAAATGCTGTTGATCCAGCGCTTGGCTATATAAACCCTTTAACTCAGCACGAGCTTGTTCCTGCGTTTGTAATTTGGCTTTTTCTTGATATTTGCTTAAATACTGACGCACTTCTTCGATCTGTGCGCGAATATCATTCAACATGATATCGGCATTGGCCTTGGTGACTTCTAACAAGCCATCAGCCTGTAAAGTTCGATACTCAACATATTGTTCAATATCCACAATATGCTGATATTTCGCTACTTTATCGACTTGGATTTTTAAGCCACTGTTTTGAATGCGTAATTGACTGATTTCATAATTCAGTTCATCTTGTTGCGACTCTGTTTCAGCCAGTTTTAACCGCGCACGATCGAAGTTTTCCTGCAGTGAACGTAGGGTTTTATCATTTTTCAATTTGCGGTTATAAACAAAAAGGAGAGCCACAATTAATAGGATGATAAGGACGATTAAAGCAATATTGATCATTTGCTAATCCTCAAAATAAGCTTCAATAATTTAAGTTTATTCCCCAAAACAAACCCAAGTTACAAAAGTTAAAATCAATAATTTATTTCATATTAGCAGAATAAATGCAAAAAACTGTATTTATCTGACCAAATACACACTTGCACACAATTTAACTAAAATGCTGTTTTAAATAATTTTAATAAAATATTTTTATATTAAAAAATTAATCATTCAATATTCATTAGAAAATATAATAAAACCTTAAAAATGGCGTTTATTTACTAAAAGCTACAAAGAAATTTAATATCAATCTTTCTAAATTTTTCACATACTTTATAGAGATATTTAAATTATTTATATATCCCCAGAATTGGGGATATAGTGTATATCATGAATCATTTTTAAGCAGAAAAACCTATTTAAAGCTGTAGATATTCTGCGCTTTTTACGAGTCCCAAAGGTTTTAATTCAATGCAGCAGTTTTTATGAACAATGAGCATTCACATGAATATGCTTTAAAATTCTGCCGCACAATGAATATGAACAGCTTGTTGGGTTAAGGGCTGGGTAAATGCCAGATCGCAAGCATGTAACGCCATCCGTCCGAGTGAGCTCTGTTTTGCATTCGGATGATACAGTTGATCTCCTGTAATGGGGTGCCCAATATGCATCATGTGTACACGTAGCTGATGAGAACGCCCTGTCACTGGCGTTAATAATACTCGGCTAATATCCTTGCTTGCGTCATAGCTAATGGCTTGATACAAGGTTTTTGAAGGTTTGCCTAATTCAAAATGCACCATCTGACGTGGGCGATTTTCCCAGTCCGTAATGAGGGGCACTTCAACACTGCCCTCACCTTCTAGCTTACCCTGAACCAAAGCTACATATTGCTTTTGAACCGTTCGCGCTTGGAACATTTTACTCACCGCCACTTCTGCATCGCGGTGTTTCGCAAACATCAAAATGCCTGATGTTGCCATGTCTAAACGATGGGTAATCTTTGCTGCTGGATACTGTTGCAAAACTCGAAGATAGGCACTGTCATGATGCTCAGGCAAACGTCCCGGAACCGACAGCAATTCCGCTGGTTTTTCGATGACAACCAAGTCTGCATCTTCATACAAAATACGTAGAGGACCTTGAGGCGGCGCATAGACAAAGTTGGGATCTAAAGGCATGGACAGACTGTGTACTGGGAGAATGTCGGCAAAATAACAACTGACTAATTCGCTGTCAATCGACTTTGACCGATCAGGTTCTACCCTAACGATTATTGGTCCCCAATTTACCAAAGGCAGGTGCTAATGAATGAGATAAATCATCCTCCAGTAATTGTAAGATGCTTGAACTCGTGGTTAATGGATACTGATGTAGTGTGATGCGATATTCGCCCTGAAACCACTGCGACAAATGCAAGGCATAGGTTTGTTTAGGCCCAAAACCTAAATGTTGTTTTAAACGATTCTTTATACCTGTCCGTGATGATCCAACATACAGAATGTGATTGGGTTGATTTAACTTGGCACAGGCATGGGTTTTCAATGACTTAAATGCAGCATAGTCCTGATATGTCTGCTGTATATCGCCACCAACCTGCTCTATCACATAAATATAATGTGCGTGTTGAGCAAGATCATCAAAACTTGAAAACTCAAATATACGCTCAGCTTTAGTCTGCTGTGCCTGTAGACAATCCTGTATCAATTGATTCAGATAACCCATAACAAAATTATTTAAAATTTAGATAGTTAAGCATAACAACTTTGTGAAAAAGGACAATCTGAAGCTTAGATTAAGTTTGAGTTGTTCTGCGTAATATTTATTACATCAGCAGTGATCAAAGTGTGTTGGGAATGAATGCGAAGTTTGGAATTTTGAAAAAGATAGAAAGATTTATTATTCGATTGAATTCTTGAAAATTTTTTAGGGTGTAAGAGAAAACAGTATTGTTTACTTCAACTATCATCACTTTGTAAGTCATGATCTTATAGCCTATAAACTTCTGGTTTATAGCGTCCTAAGCTGAATCGAGACCTTTTGGGTGAGTACTGTACACGTGTTTTGCACCACTGACAGCATGCTACTCTTTTCAATCTCTATCACACCCTTGAGATATATAGTAGTGGTATCGATGAGGGATTGTTTCCCTGAAAATCACTGTTTTTGGCTTATTTTAAAAATATTTTTCACATTTAAAGATATATTGAAAATATTTTCTTCTTGCATCAAGTTTTAGCATTTTTTCCATCTGATAAATGACTTTTCCCGAGAATTTTCGCCATAGCTTAGCACTCAAACCATCGGAATCATTTGAATTTTATACAGGACTTTTAACCAATGAGAACTTGTATTGAAATGAGTTCTCCAACTGGATTAAGAGTCAATAATGCATACCACAGCGAGATTTGAAAATTGAGGTGTGCTTGAAAAAAGTAGCAAAAAGTACAGAGGCTATTCAATGCGATGAAAATGTGATGAAAATGAAATTCCTTCAGATTTAACACTTGGCTTAGGACTATTTTTAAGAGAGATGCCTGACGATCTTTGAGCTTGTGCTGATTTCACTGGTGTGGTTTGTTTTGTGTGGATTAAAGGAGTAATTATTGTTTTTTATTTTGGCTTAAATTTTTGGGGTGGTATAAGAGAAAACAATGTTGTTTACTTCAACTATCATCACTTTGTAAATCATGATCTTATAGCCTATAAACTTCTGGTTTATAGCGTCCTAAGCTGAATCGAGACCTTTTGGGTGAGTACTGTACGCGTGTTTTGCACCACTGACAGCATGCTACTCTTTTCAATCTCTATCACACCCTTGAGATATACTTTAACCAAAGGGCATCGGGATTAATTTCCTAAGTTTTTCTAATTTTCTGCAAATTCAGCAAATTTTTTCAGCCATTTTAGGTTTAGCAGGATATTTTATCTTTTCAGCTCATTTCAGCGTTTTTTATCTGCAGATTTACCCAATTATAAGAAATTTTTCTTTCACAACAGACCAAATGTCCGAACACAGCGTCAAATTCTAAAATGTATCGCCACTGAGCATTCATCCCCTTTGCTTCATCCATCTAGGTTGAACACGACTCACAAAACACCGCTCAGTGAGTAACTAATGATCTAGATCTATCTTTGTTCTACTTATTGAACTGAGGTTACGCAGTAACATCAGAAGCGCAATTTGCTTCAAATAAATGAACGATACGCGGTAACGTCATCCGCAAGTGTTTGAGACAGGGCTACTTTTAATCAAAAATGTTTTTGCGATACTGTGAATAATTTGACGGTAATGAGCGAGTTTTGCGGTGAGGAGCATTGCTCCGCAAGATGGTTTCCTTGCGAAGCTTTGCTTCTCATTTTGCCGAATGAGAAACAACGTTTCGTAAGAGTACCTCCAGCCGAAGGCTAATCCTTTTATTCAATCACTAGATATAAGACACCGTCGAATAGAATTAAAAATCATTTTAAAAATGCAAAACTACTTTTAAGTGTGTAACATCAGTTATTTAATGGATGATCTATTCAATGCATTATTGGTCAATGAGCTAAATAGCTTTGTACCCACTGTGCGCTAAACCACCAACCACTACATGCCGCCATACCACAGAGTAAATTGGCCAAAATTTTATTCATTCGACTGAGGTCTGATGCATATATTTTGAGATTGATCAAATAAGCAATCACGGCATATACCAGTCCAATCGCACCACCAATTATGATCAGGATCAAAGGCCATGCTGCATAGGCATGTGCCACTGCTGGATATTTTGTAGAACGGATGGTTTCTGTGGTCATGCTGTATATCCTATTAATAACGCGATTACCTGTTTTAGTTAGCAATTTCTGCGCCATTATTCTTGGATATACAGCTTTATTTCAAGGTTAATGCATGTTGAATTTCTAGCTTTGACTACAGCATTTATCGCAACCGACAACTTTTTCTGTTGGCCAGCTCATTCGTGCACGCTTATAAGCGAGTTCGAAATTGGCAAAATAACCAATCAATATTTGCTGGTCAAATTGCGGCATGTCTACACATCCTTGCGAACCATTGTGAATTAAATGCGAGCCATTCGTTAAGGCATTTTCATCGACTATAAATTTAATCATCTACCATTCCCCTCATTATTTTTTATAAAATTCAAAGATTAATAAATCCATATAAAAATTATGTGATTTATAATCACATACTAAAATTATGCCTTTGTTGTTTAAAAATCAACCATATTTTAAAGATATTTTTAGGCGTCTCTTGGATGACTTAAACGCAGAATGATGTGCTCTTTTAGGATGGATAGGTGGGATTGCTCGATTTCATTTTTTGCGCTTAAGCCGAGTGCTTGGAATGTTGAATAAAGGTATTTTTCACCTGAACTGGCATTAACAAATACGGCGTCCAAATCAGACAACCTATATTACTCGTCGCTAACTGTATGATGCTCTCTGTCTCAGTAGCACTTTTTATAATTTATATAATCTTTATCAACCACTGAAAAACTCAGTTTCGGATTTTTATTTCTATATTTATTAAACATAACGCAGATCACTCACTCTAAAAGATGGATTCATTTTAGAGTGGAATATTGACTGGTTTATAAAGGGGTATCGACTTGTACAGTTCGTTTTTGGCGAATGCGGCGAACCAACCAGATCACGATCGCAATCACTAAGATCACCACGAAAAATGGGACTAAAAAGGCCAATACTGACAAGACTGCAGCACCAATCCATTCCCCTGTAGATAAGATGGGGTTTGCAACGCCACCTGTGGTTGCGGTAGATACGCCACGCGCTGCGACGGTACTCATTTGCACTGCTGTTGCTGTACCACCACCTACGATAATTGCTGCCGCCCAACTGGCAAACTGTGACATTTCACCTGAGCTTACTGCCATTGTGGCGATGGTCCCTGCAATCATGGCTGCAGGTGTTGAAATAGTGTCGAGGGCATTGTCTACCCAAGGAATATAGTACGCGGCGATTTCACAGACAGTCGCAATTGCTAAGCCAATACAAACTGCAGGCATAGACAGCCATTCAAATCCTTTCATTGGTTCGAATAGTCCTAAAATGGAAGCAACACTCATCACCAATAAAGGTACAAAGACACGGAAACCACAGGCAGCACTTAAGCCAATACCAATACACAGTCCTAATATTGTTTCCATGGGCTTCTCCGAACGGTTAAACGTGCAATTTGTTTTTATAGATGCAGTGTTATACGTTAGCAAAAAGCCCTATCGAGTGATAGGGCTTTTCTTTCTAAACAGCGGATAACTGTTAGTGTTTTGCAGCTTAGGCATTCTTATTGTTAAATTGATTGCCTTGGCATTTGGTACACGGTGGTAAACGATCAGTACCAATTTCTAAGTAGACGCGGTGTCCGCATTGAACACAAAAATAGAAGCCTGTTCCGGGTTTTTGACCAGCAGTGACCATTTTTGTTCTCCATGTGTTTTTAGAAATGGTAGATTCAGTATAACCCTCTTGTGATGAATGTCTATTGGTCATTTCGACAATTGATAATGGCATTTAGGCAAAGCATAATTTCGAATGGAAATTTTGGTGGGTTTACAGCGATTTGCTGAGCCAGTTTTCTACTTGCAGTTCGTCTACACGCAGAAATTCTTTTTCATTGTTGATGAACAAGTTCCCCCTATTAATTTAATTCTAAATCTTTCATAAATTAAAAAGCTCTATCAAATGATAGAGCTTCAAATCACAGAACAAGTACTAACTTATAAACTGTTGAAAATTGCCGAAATATGGTTTCAAAGCAATTTTTATAGCATCTCTGCATTCTCCTTTCGCCAATCTCACCACTGTTTCAGGCAAACTATTATTGCTCAACCCTAAGGAAGCACTAATTTGAGAAGCTAAAGATTTTCGATTATAAACTGCTAACAAATCAGAATAATTTCTTTGTTGAAGAATATCTTGCAATAACTGTTTGTTTTCTGAATAAAGCTTATTAACATCAATATTACTTACAACAGCATTTAAGCTATTCTGAATTTCAGCTTCTTTTCTTTTACTTGTATCAAACATTTGAAGTAAAAATTTGATTTCATCATTCACTCGTAAAGCGACTTGAGTTTCAATTTCTCCACTCAATCTAGAAAAAATGGTATCAGATATATTTTGGAAATCCTGATGAGCATCTCGACCTAGACGGTTACTGACTATTTCCAATACCTCTTGTACGCAAAACAAATTTTCTACTTCAGCAACATTCAACACATAAATAGAATCTTGCTCCAACTTATTAATTTCATGCTGAGGTCTTCTATCACGATCAATAATCCCATAAACATTTAAATGGTGAAGTTGGGTATTGGCTCTTAAAGCTTTGACAGATTGAATCACTTGAGTGCAACTACCACGCGGTATCACCAAAAATTCTGAAAGTATTTCTCTATATAAACCAACATCAAAACTACCATTCTCGCCCTCAACAAAAACTATTGGTTTTCTACTGCCTAAAATTTCAATAAGTAGCTCATTAGGAAAACTATTATTCTCAATTATTTCCTCCCATTCCCAATTTTCACCATCAAACTTTTTAAGCCATACTTTTTTTGAATTTTCTTTTGCAGATGCAAAATCTACGTCATGAGTTAAATAAACAAATAAACAATCACTTCTGAGTTTCTCAACCTCATTCCATAATGGTATTTGTATTGATTTATGCAAATGTATTTCTGGCTCATCTATAACTATAATGCCATTTTCTGGAGCCGCTAAACACTGCCCAATTAAATAGAATATTACTCGCTCACCATCACTCATTTCTGAAGAGCTATACGCTTTATCAACTAGCCCTTTTGGACAGGTTTGAATCCTTAGCCCTCCAATAATAAGCTCACGATGTGGCAATATTTTTTCCCATAAAGTTTTCACTTGATCTATTTTAGTTAATGGGGGAGCAATCCTCCCTTCACTGTTTTGACAAGCTCTTTTAAATTTAGCATTTTCTTCTGTTTCATCTGAAAACAGATAAACCATAAGCTTATGAAAATCATTCTGCATGAAAGTAGCAGGTCTTTGTTCCCATTTATTTAACTTATGATCTGCATTTGCCCACTCTTCAGCATATCCAAAAAGCAAATCTCTTTTTGCTCTATCAATAGCTTGAGGAGTTGTAGTATCTGGAAATTGAAGTGATTTTTGAGCAGAAATGCGATGAACCTTTTCTTTTTGAGGAGAATTTATTTCAATCCATGTACCAAGTCTAGTTTTACCAACTCCATTAGCCCCAATAAATAAAAAACTTTGTGGAGATTCAACTTCTACAATTTGCCCATTAACACTAGGAAGACTTAACTTTTTTAATTCAGACACTTTAAAATTCAACCTATAAAAAACCCCACATAAATGTAGGGTCTTTTTATAACAATATCAAATACTTTAATCTCCCCTAACCCCTCCTTTGAAAAAGGAGGGCTGGGGAGGATTTAAAGAATTACATCAAGCCACATTCCCTTCCAAGAAATCCTGTGCAAAGCGTTGTAACACACCACCCGCTTCATACACATGCACTTCTTCTTCGGTATCCAAACGGCAAGTCACAGGCACTTTAATGATTTCATTTTTGCCATCAGTCGTAGAACGTTCAATCACTAAAGTTAAATCAGAACGCGGTGCAATATTACCAATCACGCTATAAAGCTCAGTACCATCCAGCTTCAGAGTTTTACGGTCAGTCCCTGCTTTAAACTCAAGCGGTAACACACCCATACCCACCAAGTTAGTACGGTGAATACGCTCAAAACCTTCCGCCACAATCACTTCTACACCTGCAAGGCGCACACCTTTGGCAGCCCAGTCACGGCTAGAACCTTGACCATAGTCTTTACCTGCAATGATGATCAGCGGCTGCTTACGGTTCATATAAGTTTCAATCGCTTCCCACATACGCATCACTTCGCCTTCAGGCTCTACACGCGCTTTTGAACCTTGCTTGATCGTACCGTCAGAGCGAACCACCATTTCATTAAACAATTTCGGGTTGGCAAATGTCGCACGCTGTGCAGTTAAATGGTCACCACGGTGGGTTGCGTATGAGTTAAAGTCTTCTTCAGGCACGCCCATTTTATGCAGATACTCACCTGCAGCCGAATCCATCATGATCGCATTCGATGGCGATAAATGGTCTGTGGTGATGTTGTCAGGCAAGATCGCAAGCGGACGCATATTTGCAAGTGTACGCGGTGCAGCCAATGCCCCTTCCCAATACGGCGGACGGCGGATATAGGTACTTTGCGGACGCCAGTCGTATAGTGGACTTGCCGCTTTTTCACGCTCACCCAAGTCAAACATTGGGATATACACTTTCTTAAACTGCTCAGGCTTCACCGCTTCTTTCACCAATGCATCAATTTCAGCATCAGACGGCCAAATGTCTTTTAAGTAAATTGGATTACCGTCTTTGTCATTACCCAGTGAATCGGTTTCGATATCAAAACGAATCGTCCCTGCAATGGCATACGCCACAACGAGTGGAGGCGAAGCCAAGAACGCTTGTTTTGCATAAGGATGGATACGACCATCGAAGTTACGGTTACCTGAAAGTACCGCAGTTGCGTACAAATCACGATCAATAATTTCTTGTTGGATTTTTGGATCTAAAGCACCTGACATACCATTACACGTGGTACATGCATATGCCACGATACCAAAGCCCAGCTTTTCTAAATCACCGAGTACACCTGCTTCTTCTAGGTATAAAGCGGCTGCTTTAGAACCCGGTGCAAATGATGATTTCACCCAAGGTTTACGCACTAAACCTAATTCATTTGCTTTACGTGCCAACAAACCTGCCGCAACGGTATTACGGGGGTTAGAGGTATTGGTACAAGAGGTAATGGCAGCAATAATCACCGCGCCATCTGGCATTAAACCTTCTGCTTCTTGCGCACGTGCTGCTTCTAAGTTTCCTGCAATGCCTTTGGCTTTTAAGTCAGCCGTCGATACACGCGCATGCGGGTTCGATGGACCTGCAATATTACGAGTGACTTGTGATAAATCAAAACGTAGTACACGCGGGTATTCTGCCGCTGTCATATCCGACGCCCAAAGACCAATTTCTTTGGCATAGCTTTCAACCAATTTCACTTGATCCGCTTCACGGCCTGTCAAAGTCAGGTAATCAATGGTGTTTTGGTCAATGTAGAACATCGCTGCCGTTGCGCCATATTCAGGGGTCATATTCGAGATCGTTGCACGGTCACCTACAGACATGCTGTCTGCACCTTCACCGAAGAACTCTAAATAAGCACCGACGACACGTTCTTTACGCAAGAATTCTGTAAGCGCTAACACGATATCAGTTGCAGTAATGCCCGCTTGACGCTGGCCCACCAGTTCTACACCAATGATGTCTGGCAGACGCATCCAAGATGCACGGCCGAGCATCACGTTTTCAGCTTCTAGACCGCCGACACCGACAGAAATCACACCCAATGCATCAGTATGCGGCGTATGTGAGTCTGTACCCACGCAAGTATCAGGGAAAGCTAAACCATCACGGTTTTGAATCACTGGAGACATTTTCTCCAAGTTGATTTGATGCATGATACCGTTGCCCGCAGGGATCACATCAACATTTTCAAATGCTGTTTTGGTCCATTCAATGAAATGGAAACGGTCTTCGTTGCGACGATCTTCAATTGCGCGGTTTTTCTCAAATGCGTCAGGGTCAAAACCGCCAAATTCTACAGCTAGAGAATGGTCAACGATGAGCTGCGTTGGAACAACAGGATTGACTTTTGACGGGTCGCCGCCTTGGTCAGCAATCGCATCACGTAAGCCTGCAAGGTCAACCAATGCTGTTTGACCTAAGATGTCATGGCACACCACACGTGCAGGGTACCAAGGGAAATCGTGGTCTTGTTTACGGTTAATCAGTTCTTTTAAAGACTGCTCTAAGATTGCAGGGTCGCATTTACGAACCAACTGCTCTGCAAGAACTTTAGATGTATATGGGAGTTTTGCGTATGCGCCTGGCTGAATATCTTCTACGGCTTGACGTACATCGAAGTATTCTAGCTGGGTGCCTTGCAGCGGTTTACGGTAGTTGTTGTTCATAGCGTTCCTGCCCTCGGTCTTTCATTTTTTTGCGTTGTCTTTTTCATAGACAATTCATCTTTGTTCGATAGGCATACTACACTGCCGAAAACCCATTTCCCAAATCTCATATATTTCATAGAGTTAAATATAAAAATAGGGGTTTTTGAAATATTTAGTTACACTAACTTTGGAATATTCTCTCTAAATGTGAATTTTTTTGAAAAATAGCTGCAAATCCGCCTCATTCTTTAGTCTAAGAAAAATTGCACTGCATAATATTTAATCTAAATATCAACCAAATTGATTAAAAATCAGTCTTATCAATTTTAGTATTTAATAATCAAGGTATTAAATTACTTCATTAGCTCATTGCGCCTCAAAGTCACAATGTGAATCAAAACACTGTTTTATCATTTATTTCATCTTAATTCTCAATTTATCCCTATTTGCAGGGATAGCGTCGAATCACTCCTCTCTCAGATAATAAAAGCACGACATACAAGCACAGTAATTCGCTGTACTCGCCAAAATAATCACAATATATACAAAACCTTAGCTAAATAAATCAGCGACTACTGTTCTACCGTCATTATGCTTTGGGGAAAGATCATGACAAAATTTAAAACCATCATTGGGGCTGGCTGCCTCTTAAGCTGTCTCAGCTTCATTGCCTGTGGCGACAACGACCAATCGACAACAGATTCGACGATTCAAGAAGAGGAAGCGGACTCACCGACTGTCGTCTCGAATCCACCACGTTTGAAAGCCAATGCACAAGGTGAGCATGAACTGCTAATTGCCTATAAACGCCAAGCCTTATACGACCCTGAAACGGGTGAAAATGACCTATTACAGGTCAGAGGCTATCTGACTCAACCTGAACTCTGGAACTCGAAAAATAGCGATGGCAGTGTCTCTGATGTACTGGTTGGCCCACAAATTCGTGCGAAACAAGGTGACAATTTAAAAATTCATCTGGTCAATCACCTCCCTGTTGAATCGACGGAGACCTGTCCAAGTCCAGTGACCAATATTAACCAAGGGAACTGTTTTAACACCACAAATTTACATACACATGGTCTTTGGGTTAGCCCGCAAGGAAATAGTGACAACGTATTTTTGAGCTTAAAACCTCAGCAAGATTTTCATTACGAATTTAAGATCGAACCGAATCATCCTGCGGGAACATTTTGGTATCACTCGCATGTGCATGGTTCAACCGCGATTCAGGTCTCAAGTGGCATGGCTGGCCCTTTGATTATTGAGGGAGAGCGAAAACCTGTCATTCGTCAGGGGCAAATTCAGCAGACTGGAGATTTGGACATCTTATGGAAAAATCAAAAAACCCAGCAGTATGACCATGAAAAAATCATGCTATTCCAGCAGATTCAATACAATGAAGATTGCGACAGCAATTTAAGCCAAGTGAATGGTACACCCTGCATCTATAGCTTAGAAGATTATTCAAAACTCGATATACCGACCTCATGGGCGGATGAAAATCGTTTTACCAGTATCAATGGCAAAATGTTTGGTGAAATTAAGGTGGATCAGAACCAATACCACCGCTGGCGCATGATTCACGGCGGTATCCGTGACACCATTGGTTTGACCATCAAAGAACTACCTGATTCTGCGCACTTTACCGCAGAGCAAACCCTTAGTGAATGTCAAAAGTATCAAAGCAAGTCGATGTCTTCACAGTTTAAAACACTGAAAACATTACCGTTATATACCCTTGCACAAGACGGCTTGACCATGGGAAAAATCCAAAAGCAAGGGGTTGAAATTTTTCAACCGGGTTATCGCTTTGATGCCATGCTCTCCTTCCCGACCACCAATAAATACTGTGTATACGATACCAAGCTGAATCTAGAAGATGAAATTAATGCGCCTGAATCAAGTCCGTTACTTCGTCGTGCACCAGAAGAAAAACTCAATACACAGCTCCTCGGTTGGGTCAATGTGCAAGCAACTCAACTACCGCAGCAAACGCCGTTTAACTTTTTAAAAAGTCAGGCCACCCAACTAAAACTGGCACCAGAAGTGATTGCACAGCTCGAACAGGGTGATTTATCAGCCTTTATCTCTCATGCGAGTTTAATGACTGCTGAAGTCGATGAAATGCTCAAAACGATGACGAAGCAAATCACCAACTTTGACATTCTGTTCAATACAGATGGCAGCTTTAAATTTGGTATTCGTCATGCCGAAGAAGGTACCTTGATCAGCTTTGGCGATGCCTACCATGATGAAGACCATACCCACCATAGCTATGTCCGCAAGCTTCCAATCGGGCAAACTCAAGAGTGGGAGTTAAGCAGTAATGTTGCCAGTCATCCCTTCCATATTCATGTCAATCCATTCCAAGTGGTGAAAATATTGAATGAAAATGGTGTCGATGTCAGTGCGATCGGCAGCTCAGATAAAGATGGTGCAGGAAATATTGACTCGCAATATCATGGAATGAAAGGCGTTTGGAAAGATACACTCTTTGTTAAACAGGGCTATAAAATCTTTGTACGCAGTAAATACGAAAAATTTGAAGGCGACTTTGTGCTGCACTGCCATATTTTAGACCATGAAGATCAAGGCATGATGGAAACCGTGCGTATTTGTGGCGATCAATATGATTGTAATAGTGAACCGCCTTCGCATCATTCCACTATGGATATGACTGCAAGCGATATGCCTACACACAATCACTAAGACCGATCTCTGCTGTACAAAAGCCCGTATCAATATGGGCTTTTTGTTTGCCTAACACTGCGGCTTGCTGCAAAATAACATGATTAATGATATCTAAAATTTATACTGAGGCTGGTCATGACAACGTCTATGGCATTCACATCTTTTTCTCTCAACGGTGTCGATGCACAAAAATTTCTACAAGGGCAAGTGACTTTGCATGTTGAACGCCTTGAAGAAAATGCAACACGTTATACTGCAATCTGCGACCTCAAAGGCCGTATTCACTTTGGTTTATGGCTCACCAAACACAGTGCTGAAAGTTTTTCTATTGTCACTACAGCAGATCAAGCCGAAGAATTTGCCAAACATATTAAAAAATTTGGTGCATTTTCTAAGATGAAACTTGAAGAAACTGGTGCAGTTTTTCCAAGTTTAGCCGGTGATGACACGACTTTTGCTTCGGCGCCGACGGATATTGCAGCATGGGAAGTTCAAGCCATTCAAGCGGGTCAGGCCTATATTGACCAAGCCATTGAACATGTGTTCCAACCTCAAGAGTTACGTCTACATCAGCGTGAAGGCGTCCACTATGACAAAGGTTGTTATTTGGGTCAGGAAGTGATTGCACGTTTATGGTTTAAAGCCAAACCGAAAGCTTGGTTGCATGCGATTTCAGGTACAGGTACTGCTCCTGCACAAGGCGAACAGCTGAATAAAGGCGTACAAGTGGTCAATAGCGCGGCTGTTGAAAATGGTTACGTGGCTTTAGTTGTGGCACGCCTAGAAGCTTTAGAAGAGTTAGATGTAACTGTTTTAGCCTTGCCTGAAGCATTAAATGGTGATGTGGCACGTCCTGCTTAAGCATCTTAATTTTTAAATAAGAGCCAAATTACAAAAGCTGTTTGGCTCTTATTCTGATTACTATTTAAAATTACAACAAACTATAAAGATTTATAAAAATGCTCATCCCTTTCCCATTTCGCTTTTTCTTATTAAATTGCCTCATTCTCTTCAGTTGTTTTATATCGCCAAATATTTATGCCGAGATAAATTCAGCGGTATTGGAAGAGCTAAAAAATAGCAATGTGGTCGATCAAACCAACTCGCTTTCCCGCGATGAAATTGTCCAGTTAAAAAAGCAAAACGAGCAGCTTTATCAGCAAAAGCATATCGACTTTAAAATTTTGATGATTCCCTCGACCAATGGAAAAGCTATTGATCAATATGCACTTGAGATATTCAATAAACTTAAAATTGGCAATGAAAAGCTCGATAACGGCTTACTACTTTTGGTTGCAAAAGATGATCGTAAAATGCGGTTCGAGGTAGGTTATGGTTTAGAGGGAGATTTAACTGATATAGAAGCTGGGCGCATAATTCGACACACCCTCGCTCCAAATTTCCAAAATAATGACTATTTTAATGGCTTTAAAGAAACACAAAAAAAGTTACTAGATAAATCAATTACTCTTGGTAAACCTAAAAACGAAGATCAAAAAATAGATCACATTCTAAAAACAATAGCTGGAATATCTCTATCATTCTTATTGTGTATCCCACTCTATTGGTGTTACACAAAAGTGATTATTAAATTTGGTACTAATGGTGCCTTAGGTGCTTTTATTGGACTCCTTATCTTTGAAATTTTTATTCATCTTTTGATTTTTGGTTATTTAAATTTTGGAAAAATTGCATTTTTACTTTGCGCATCTATTCCTCTTTATGCCCCTTTTATGTTGACTATATTTCTTCCCTTCAATGAACCATACAGATTACTTAAAACTATTTTATACAGCTTACCACTTCAGATTTTTGCTTTATTTGGCTTCGGCATTTTTTACTTCATCGAATTCTATCCTCAAATATCATTCATTATATTAAAATCCATAACCACTTGTTTTATTTTACTTTTATTAAGATATGCAGTGTTTTTATATCGATTCAGAGCAGGGACTGAAAATACCTATCTCACCGCTTTTTATAATCAATATTTACAAGAAAAAGCACGTCAAAAAATGTTGGATGAACAATATGAGCGTTTAAATCCTTTCAATAAAACGAGCGAATCAAGTCAGTCTTCTTCCTCTAGTTACAGCTCTTCATCGTCAAGCAGCAGTTCTTCATCAGGAAGCAGCTCAAGTAGTTCTTCCTCATCTTCCTCATCTTCCTCACGAGATTCAGGAGGCAGCTCAGGCGGCGGCGGCGCATCGGGTTCATGGTAATACCTAAAACGACGTGACGATTAAAGATTAATTTTTTTAAATCCAATCACTCAAAGCCAAAGCCTAAAAACTTTGGCTTTTTAATCACTCATTTTTTCCCTCACATAATAAATCACCCCTGCCCGATCATCTGAAAAATAAAAAGATTTTTCATCGATCTTATAAATATCAGCAGGTCGCCCATGCACCGTTTTACCGACTAAAAAACCATCTATAAAGGTTTCAAGTTTTTGTCCTTTACGCATAATTGCAATTTGATAGCCATGGCCAATCGCTTCGTCGGTAGAGCCATGCAAGGCCACTAAAAATGCATTTTTAATGGTGGCATCAGTATGAGGGTCATCAAAATAATCAAAACCTAATGCAGAGGAGTGTGAAGGAAAATAAGCATAGGTCGATGGAACATTTTTACAGCCAGATGCACGTTTAAATTTAGCATCCGCCAAGACTTTGCCCTGCCATGAATAACATGCGGGCCAGCCATAATCGACATCTCGCTTTAACGCATAAAAAGTTTCATCTGGCTTTTTACTTCCCAAATGATCAGAACCTTGATTGGTCGCAAATAGAAATCTACCGATCCATTTTAGACCAACAGCATTACGCAAACCTGTCGCATAAATTCGTTGCTCTGAACCATCAGGATTCATCTCGATGACTGAGGCTCGCACTTTTTCTTTCTCTACACACGCATTACAACTCGAGCCAACCGACACATAAATCTTTCCATTTCCACCGACTGCAATCGTCCGCGTCAGATGCCAACCGCCGTATTTATAACTCAAACCATAATCAGGAAATGTCGCTAAAACTTCAGCCTTACTCGAAGGCTGAGTTTCTCCTTTGTTGAATTTTTGCCGTGTCAGTTGGTGCGTTTCTGCCAAATAGAGCCAATCCTGTCCTTGAGCATCGGTATAAAACTGAACTGAATTTGGATTTCTCAAACCAGTCAAATAAGGAATGATTTTGCCAAATTTACCTGTGTCAGCATTCCAATCATCCAATATATACACAGTACCTTTTTTATTATCTGTTAGATCATACATATCCGTGACAAACATTCTGCGATCAGGCGCTTGCGCAAAAAAGCGTACCCGTTTGAGACCTTCAGCAGCAGGAATGATCTCGAAATTTGTAGGCAAATTTAAAGAAAACTGCTTGCCATTTTTTAAATGGATTGGATGCGGAACAAGCTTGGGTTGTTGAGCCCAACTGGTTATTGAACAGACGAAACTAAGGATCAAGATGGCGCTTATTTTTATCATATTTAAATACATCTCAATGAATCATGTATATCTGTATTCATCATAGATGCCTTGTATCTATTTTATTCAATTTATATTTTTAGAAAATATTATACTTTTGAAAATAAAGGATTTTTAAATTACATACGCTGATGCAGTACACAACAGTCAAAAATAAGGAGGAACTTTATTCCCCCTCACGTCTTCGTTTTTAAATCATGATTTTAATCAAAATCCATGAAACAACTTATTCATGTCTTTGCATACATATTCTTTAAAATGATAGGCGCGCGCATGTTTGGCATCAAATTTAGCTTCTAAATCGCCTTTTTTGAAAATATAAACACGATCCTCTTTACTGACTAAAAATTCTGCCCCCAGTTTCATCAAAAGCGCATCGATTTTATCTTCATCTGCAATCGATTCATCTGCATTAATTTTATCGTAATTGCGTTTAATGCCTTTAATAAACATCGCGCTGCCTCTGAGAAAATAACAATGCGCGATTAAATCAGAGTCCTGCTTTTTTGCAAAGGCTTTTGATGCAATAAAGTCATGGCATTTAAAGCGCTAAGGGCAATCAACATTATTTTATAAAAACGCTTTAAATCACAATTCCTCACTTTACATTTACGTAAATCTACCTATGATGTAAAAACCGACAAAAATAACCACCAAAACACATAAATGGAATTATGTGTATGATTTAAAAAAGGTTTCAAGATGAAAAAAATCCTACTCGCAAGCATTTTAGCAATGAGCACTCAATTGGCTTTTGCTGAAACTAAAACAGATGCCGTCGATCCTGAATTTGCTAAAGTGGAAGCTATGGTCAAGGCCAAAGATATGAATGGCGCCTACCAAACACTGAGCAAGCTTGCAGCAAAAGGTAATGCTCAGGCTATTTATAATTTGGGCTATCTTACTCAAACAGGTCAAGGCGTAGCGAAGGATGAGAAAAAAGCCATCCAACTCTATGAACAGGCTGCAGCCAAAGGCTACCCTGTTGCAAACTATGTTTTAGGTAAAAATTATGCAACGGGCACACTGGGCTTAAAACAAGACACCAATAAGGCCAAACAATATTTAGAACGCGCATCTTCGGCAGGTTTTGACGATGCCTCCATCGACTATGCCATTTTACTTTTTGCAGAAAATAAACCTGAGTCAGATAAATTGGCACTCAGCAAACTTGATCCGCTGATTAAAAAAGGCAACTACCCTGCGATTCATGCCAAAGCACTTTATGACATCAGTGCGGGCTTTAAAGCTAAAAATGAAAAGCCTATTCAGCAAGGTCTAAATAGCATTCAAGAGTTAGCAAAAAAAGGCTATGTCCCTGCATTGATGGCGGTGGGCAATATGTTTGTAAATGGCAATATCATCCCGCAAAATTTGCCTGAAGCTAAAAAAATATTTAGTGCCTTAGCCAAAGAAAATATTCCACAAGCCAAAGAATCTTTGGCAACCGTGGATAAAATGATTGCTGAACAAGCCAAAGCACCTAAAGCCAATGCGAAAAAGAGTTAATTGAGCATTAAAAAAAGCCCTGCACATGCAGGGCTTTTTCATGGGTTTAAGCAAATCTTGAGCTGATCAAAATCACGCCCACCACAGACTGATTAATACACCTGTTACGACAAAGCCCAAGATAGTACTCATCAACAAAGGCGTTAAGGTCTTTTCATTTAAGCCATAAACTTGTCCAAGCATGGCAAAAATCGTCGGCATCGGTAATGCGGCAATAATCGTCCCTGCATATAACATCTCTTGGCTGACATCGGTCAAATAACGTAAGCCTAAATAAGTCAGTAAAGGCATCACCAAGTTGCTTGAAATCACCAAATAGAAGCTCTGAGCATTCACATACTTTAAGCTCATACCGACAATCCCTCCACCAATTGCAAACAGTGCCAGTGGTGAAGCCGTTTGACCTAACATCGCTAGTACATCATTGATTTGATGAGGCAAACGAATTTGGAAAATTGCAAACCCAATCCCTAGCATTACCCCTGCAAAGAGTGGATTTTTTAACAGGGTCAATAAGGTATTTTTGATGATGTCGCCAATATTGGCTTTTTGCTGTGAACTTCCTAATTGCGCAAGGACCAGCACCGTTGGAAGCAGCAGCACACTTTCAATGATGACGATTAATGAGGTATAGGTCATCGCATTTTGACCGACCAATAAGCTTAGGACTGCAGTGCCAATTAAGCCTGTATTTGACATGCCAGCGCCTAATGACAGTACCGCTGTTTGCGACATATTATTTTTAAAATGTGTCGACAATAGCCAATAGGCCATGCCATACAATAAAAATGTGACTCCGGTATAAACAAAGAAATAGCCAGGATACCAAATTTGATGCAAATCTTTAGAAGCTAATGACTGAAAAAACAAAGCCGGCAGTGCAATTTTAATCACAAATGCACCAATGGTTCCAACTTGTTCTTTACTCAATAAACTGCATTTTACAGACAGATATCCCAAGGCCAAAAGAAAAAAGATTGGACCAATCACCTCAAAGACCATACGAAATATCCTGTGTAATAGACTCTGCCATCCACACCCTCAACCTGAGAGTGTAGATCGGACGCTATAAATTTTGAAAATTAGAAAGCCGTAAATTGACTTCTTTGTGCATGCGGCTGACAGCGTAAGTACTGCGGAGAAATTTTTAGGTTTTCACCGAGTTCAGCAGCGGCATGCCATGGCCAACGCGGGTCATATTGAATTGCACGAGCAAGACCAATCGCATCTGCCATGCCATATTGTAAGATGCCTTCGGCTTGCATTGCTTCGGTAATTAAACCCACAGCAATGACGGGAACCTGAACGGCTTGCTTAATGGCTTCAGCAAAAGGCACTTGATAACTGGCTTGTAATTGAATTTTTTGCGCAACATCTAAGCCGCCACTAGAAACATGAATATAGGCTGTGCCTAGTTGTGCAAGCGCTTTTGACAAGCCAACAGCCGAGTCTAGATCCCAACTCGGTGCTTCAGTATATTCCATCCAGTCGGTTGCGGAAATACGTACCCCAATTGGATAATCTTCAGGAACGGTATTTTTCATGGCTTGGAACACTTCAAGCGTCAGCCGAATGCGATTTTCCAGACTGCCACCATATTCATCGCTACGCTGATTCGACAATGGCGACATAAATTGATGCAGCAAATAACCATGTGCGGCATGTAACTCAATTAAGTCAAAGCCTGCATCTACCGCTCGTTTTGCTGAATCGGCAAAGTCTTGAATGATCTGCTGGATTTCATCTCGACTTAAAGCATGGGGTGCATGATCTGTGACATTAAAGGGCAACTCACTTGCTGAAACAGTTTGCCATCCTTGAGGGTGATCTGGGGGTAATTGTCCACGTCCTGCCCAAGGTTTATCTGTCGATGCCTTACGACCCGCATGTGCCAGTTGGATAGCAAATGGCATAGGTGAAAGTGATTTCACCTTGGCCAATAGTGCCTTCATCTGTGCGCGTTGCATATCATTCCAAAGGCCGAGGTCTGCATAGCTAATGCGCCCCTCTGCCTGCACAGCCGTTGCCTCGACGATACAAAGTCCGGCACCTGACAAAGCATAATTCGCCCATTGTTGCTCATGCCAATAGCTTAACTCCCCTTGCTCATTGGCAGAATATTGACACATGGGTGCAATCACGATTCGATTACTCAGCCCCAATGTTCCAAACTGAATTGGTTGAAATAACAACGCCACATTACTCTCCTTTTAGAAGGCTTTGGTCACACTTAATCCTGCACTCCAATTCAAACCATCAGCAGGCTCATAATAACGATAGACGCCTTGTGATCCTGATGTATTGACGATAACTGAACCCACATAGTCTTCATCAAAAAGATTATCTATTCGTGCATAGCTACGTACTTTCCAATCATTGTTTTTCCACAAATAGCCAACATTAACAGACGTCACGCTATAGCTTGGAGCTGTTTCAGAATTAGCATCATTGGCATAAATCTTGTCCATATAACGCACTTCAACACCCGCATTAAAACCCGCTTCAGGTTGCCATCCTAGCGCAGCATAAGCTTGGTTCTTTGCAATACCTGGGATGTAATTACCCTTTTCAATTGCTATACCATCAGAATTTGAATAGGGAGAATCAAATTTTGCATCAATATAGCTATAACTCGCTTGTGCAGTTAAATCGTTCCAAAGCTTATGTTGCCAAGAAAACTCAATACCTTTTCTCAAGGTTTGATCGGCATTTTTATAAACTGTGCGACCTGCATCACTCAGGTATGAAACAATATCATCATGCGTTTTTGTATAAAATCCTGCTAACGTGAATAAACCATAATCATTTTGCGCCTTAAAGCCTAACTCATAGTTATCACTTGAAGATGGATCTAAATCATTATTTATTCCGCCGATGATTTGACTCGGTTCAACTGGATCTAAACGGTAGGCACTTTCTGTAAAGGTCGGTGTTTCAAAACCTTTCGCAAAACTGATATAACTCGTCAAATCATGAGTAATTTCCCAAGATAATGCCGCTGATGGTAAAAATTTATCATACTTATTTTTACCACTATCATCACCATTAGCTAAATAGCGATCTTTAGATTCATAACGAACATTGCTATAACGCAAGCCAGTGTCTAATCGAACTGTAGGTAAAAATTGCCACGAAGCTTGTAAATAAGGATCTATATTCCAAAGGGTATTATTTTCTTCTCGGCGTAAATTTCCCTTATGACCAAAATCATAATCTGTTGCAGAAGTATTAACAGAAGTTCTTTTGAAATTTTCATAACCACGTCGTTCTTCATCCATTTGATCAACAGCCAAGCCTAAGCTAAGACGTGTATTTGGCAATAAATCCTTACCTGTCCAACGGAAATCTGCTCCATAATAATCCCTATCAAAATCAATCACCCCACCTGCATGCTCGGGATTTCTTTGCACAGTATTTGGAATACCTTGATACTGAGTGACTTCACGATGTCCTACATAACCCATTACATAAATTTCATGACGATCATTGATTGGTTTAGTCCAAGTTAAACCTGTTTGTGTTTGTTGAATCTCTTTACGTACATCATATTTCAAAACATTTGCTTGAACTTGCTTAGGATTTTCTTTCCATTCTTGTTGACTCAACCCTTGTGGATCATCGGCATTAATATCCACATGATTCACAATCCAATTAACCTTGGAACCATCATCCAGATCCCAAGTCAGTTTTGCATTGCTGAGTACCTTATTTGCAGCACTATGATCACGGTAACCATCAGTTTCAAAATAAGAAGAACTGACAACATAGCTAGGCTCATTGGCCCGTTCTGAGCCACCTTGCAGCACAATATCAGCACGACTTTTATGATGACTGCCGCCCGAATAGCCGAGTTCGATAGAGTCTTTTCCAGTACCTTGCTTGGTTGTTGTTAAGATTGCCCCACCCGAAGAGTTACCGTATAAAGAGGAAAATGGCCCGCCCAATACCTCGATATGATTTAAGCTACTCATATCGATATTTGATGTCTGTCCCTGACCATCCGGCATGGTCGCAGGGATTCCATCAACATATAAACGGATACCACGCACACCAAATGTTGAACGTGCGCCAAAGCCTCGCATAGAGAGTTGCAAGTCTTGTGCATAGTTTTCACGGTTATTCAGTTGTAGTCCGGGCACACCTTTTAAGGTTTCGGACAGATTCACTCCAGTATTGTTATTATTTTCAGCCTGCTGTACACGGTATACCGATGCAGGTGTTTTTAACCACGTGGTATTGGTTCGTGGTGCTTCAATGGTAATCTCAGGAAGTAAAACAGGTTCCGTAGAACCTGTTTCTGCATACAGCTGTTGGCTAATACATGCCGTCAGGCAAAGTAAATGTGTCTTAAATGATGTGACGTTAAATTTACTTTGCATAGAGCACCTATTTTGACATTAGAAGATTACCTTAGAGCTTAAACCAATTAGGAAAGCATCATCAACTCGATTTGTTGAACCTGGATTAATAACATATTGAAGGTTCGGACGTAGCATCAACCATTTGGTCGGGTTATGGCTATAGTTCAACTCGACATTATATTCTGCACTTGCATCAAATTTCTCAGCAGAAAGTCGATCATTGACATGTACACGGTTCACGCCCAAGCCAACCATATCGTTAGGTAAACGATCGGCCAATCCAATGTATTTCAAACCCAACTGCTGTGAGTTATCAACTTTTGTGGTGACACGATCATGCCAAGTAAAATTGGCAAAGCTATGCAAACCACGTTTGCCTTCACCTGTAGACGTTAACTGTTGCTCAATCGCTACCCAACCACCAAAGGTACGATCTTCAGCTTCACCCGAAATAATGTCTTTTTGATTTTTTACATTATCTGCAGTGTTGTACATCGCACCAAAGCGGTAGCTGCCCGGTAAGCCATTCACCAATGCTTTCGGTGTCCAAATGATTTCTACAGGAATAGTTACACCATCGGCATCATCGGTATCCAAATTCCAACCATGGCGTTCCAAAGCATTTTCAGGGTTGTATTCATACACACCCGCTTGTACAGCAAGTTCTGGGCTAAGCTCTTGCTTCACACGTGCGCCCCACTGTGAAACTGGGGTATTCATCCAAATATTGCCTTGCCATTTACCCATTTGCGCAGCGCAAAACGCAGTACTGGCAAAGTCACAGCCCATCACGTTAAAGTCCATGCCCAAACCTAAACGGCCTGCTTTAATGCTTAAGCCTTGCTGTTTAAATTGCTTTTCAATAGACAGTTCAGATAAGCGAGTTTTCTGATTACCACGACCAAAATTGGCTTGTGCATTTGCCAATTGAGGAACATCCCCTTGCAAATCACGAACTGAGGTACTTTGACCTTGACGAGCAGTCATTACAGCACGCACAGTCACGCCATCCCAACCTGCAAGTTTTTCCATATCAAGCTGTGTTCCTAACCACAATTGGCTGGCTACCGTTGCTGAATGTCCCGGATTACGACCGCCATCGGCAAGATAGGCAGCATCAGCAGCAATATTGGCCTCAAACTTCACACCTTGTTGTGCAAGTTCGGTACGTTTACCATCCCAATCCCCGAGCATGTACTGACCTTTAGTGTCGAATGCTTCTGCGGCGTGAACATGTGTCATGGCTGCTGCAACAAATGCAGGTAGAAGAGCTAGACTGTATTTTTTCATGGTAAAACCTAAATCTGGAGAGAGTCTCTAGACAAGCCACATGGCTTGAAATCTAATGTCACAAAAATTACATAATTTTTCACGTTCTATCTCAGCATTATTTTTATCATTCACAAAACTTTAATTTATCAATAAGTGACTTTAAATAAATCTATTGTTATGCAATATTTTTAGTGATTATTTTTCAATATCTTATATATCTATTAATTCAATTGTTTAACTTCTGATCGCTTTTTCAAACTCATTATTGTGACTTGTTGGTTTATTATTCTCACAATTAATAATCAATAACCTATTCATACACTCCCTTAGGCCGCGATGAAACTTGCATTATGTAGGGCTAGACCCAATAGTATGCATAACTTGAATGATCCATTGCTTCGACCTTTATGCCTGAATTACCAGAAGTAGAAACCACTAAAACCAGTTTATTGCCATTATTGAACGAAAAGGTTCTCAAAGTTGAGGTTTTTCAGTCGAGCCTGCGTTGGCCTATTCCTGACGACATTCAAAAACTCGTCGGACAAAAGCTGCTTCAGCTCAGCCGTCGATCAAAATATATTTTGGCTGAATTTGAACATGACTGCATGCTGTGGCATTTGGGCATGTCTGGCAGTTTTCGGATTTGTGAAGGTCATGAAGCATTACGAAAGCATGATCATCTGGTGATTCATTTTGAAGATATGCAATTACGCTATCATGATCCGCGCCGTTTTGGCTGTATTTTATGGTTAGATGCATCATCTCAAAGCAAACTGATTGACACGCTTGGCCCTGAACCGCTGAGTGATGCGTTTAATGCTGAATACTTATTCCAAAAATTTAAAAATAAGCAGACCTGTATCAAAGTATCGATCATGGACAATCATATTGTGGTTGGTGTCGGCAATATCTATGCAACGGAAAGCTTATTTAACTTAGGCATACACCCTGCGCAGCCTGCATCAAGTTTGAGTTTTGAACAAGTTGAAAAAATGGTCATCGAAATCAAACGTATTTTAAAACAGGCAATTGATTTAGGCGGTTCGACGTTACGTGATTACACCAATGCGATGGGCGAAAATGGTTATTTCCAACAAACTCTGCTCGCCTACGGACGTGCCGGTGAAATGTGCATCAACTGTGAAACCATCTTGCAAAATATCAAACTAGGGCAACGTGCATCGGTGTTTTGCCCAGAGTGTCAGCCTTTAAAAAAGGTTAAAATGCTGACTAAGAAAACCGTGAAAGGAAATAACGCATGAAGTCTGCGATTGTTCGCCACATATTAGTTAAAGATAAAGAACTATGTGAGCAACTGAAAAAGAAAATCAAAGGCGGTGCGGACTTTGCCAAAATTGCAAAGCAGCATTCGACATGCCCTTCGGGTAAAAAAGGCGGTGAGCTTGGCGACATTAAAAAAGGCCAACTGGTTGGTCCAATTGATAAGGCGGTTTTTACTTTGCCCGAACGTGAACTACATGGCCCAATCAAAAGCCAGTTTGGCTGGCATTTATTAGAAATTAAGTTTCGGATGTAACATAGCACCCACATTGAACATGCTATAACGAGTATATCGCGAATATGTGCTTTTCATCTTAAAGCACATAATCCCAGTATTTTTTTCAATCGTTCAGAACATTGGCTGGCGGTTTTCAATCATATAATATAAATCATAGCAACCAGATAACATTGCACTAAATCAATTCTACTTAATAATAAATAAAGGACATTCCATTGGGCTATTACAACTATTTTCGTCTTGGCACTGTCGATACAACAGATTTTACAATCATTCGAGGTGAACGAAAGCATGCACTTATCCAAGCATTATATGATGATCAAGATATGAACCCTCATGGTGAAGTCCAGTTGGCACTAGATTTAGATGGGAATCGTAACGATGAATCAAAATGGTATGATGCGATACAGCAAATTAGCAAATTATCCAAAAATCACCCTTTAGTCTTATTTATATTAGGTCAACAAGCCTGCGCACCCGAATCACCTGAAGAAGCAAATGAAGTATTTACAGGCATTCGAAATGGCATTGTTTTTTCGACATCAGAACCTAAGTTTATGAAAATGACGCCTCAACAAAATTCACAATAAAAAACGGCACTTCAAAGTGCCGTTTTAAATGCTAAAGGATTAACCTTTACGTTTTAATTCATCACGAATTTCACGAAGTAATTCGATATCTTCTGGAGTCGCCTCTGGAGCTGGCTCTTCAACTTTTTGACGGCGCAATTTGTTCATCAATTTCACTAACCAGAATACGACCCATGCCAAAAGCAAGAAGTTGATTAAGATAGTTAAGAAGTTACCGTAAGCCAAAACATTAAGGCCTGCATCCTGTGCTGCTTTTAGCGTGGTTAAATTGTTTGGGTTATCGCCCAATACTAAGAACCAATTTGAATAATCAACGTCACCACCAAGGATCCAAGAAATAAAAGGCATGATAATGTCTTTTACCATTGAATCGATGATTTTACCGAAAGCACCACCAATGATGACACCTACAGCCAAGTCCATCACGTTGCCTTTTACGGCAAATTCTCTAAATTCTTGAATAATACTCATGTGATCTCCAGAAATTTTTTCAGCTTTAATTTTGTGACGAAGTATACATTATATCTGTATAACTATTTCCACCTAATTTACTTGGTTTTTATTAGATTCTAAATGCCATGTATAAAAATTCACACAAAACATTTTTGATTTTGGTAATACATTCTATTAAAAAGGATTTATCAAAATTTTGTATGTCGGATCAAATGAATAAAGTCATTCAATTTTTGCATTTTTATTCAAAACACCCATGCATAAAAAAACCGCTAACCTAAGTCAGCGGTTTTTTTGAAACTGTAAAATTAACCGTTACGGTTACGTTTACGTTCGTTTTCAGTCAACCAGCGTTTACGGATACGAATTGACTTAGGTGTTACTTCAACTAATTCATCATCTTCAATGAATTCAAGCGCTTGTTCAAGCGTAAATTCAATGTGCGGAACAAGAGTCAACGCATCATCAGTACCAGAAGCACGTACGTTAGTTAGCTGTTTCGCTTTAGTTGGGTTAACAGTCATGTCGTCTGAACGTGAGTTAATACCTACGATCATACCTTCGTAAACTTCTAACTGAGGTTTAGCGAATAGACGACCACGGTCTTGTAAGCTGAACAATGCATAGCCCAAGCAAGTACCTTGAACCATAGAAATCAACACACCGTTTTGACGTTTCGCAACAGTACCTTGTTTCATTGGACCGTAGTGCGAGAAGCTTGAAGTCATGATACCTGTACCTGAAGTCATAGTTAAGAATTCAGAACGGAAACCAATCAAACCACGTGAAGGAACTGTTGCTTCAATACGGATACGGCCTTTACCGTCAACTTCCATATTGGTCATTTCACCTTTACGGTGACCCATTTGTTCCATTACAGCGCCTTGGTGCTGCTCTTCAACGTCAAACGTTACGTTTTCGTATGGCTCTTGTTTTTCACCATCAATTTCTTTGATGATTACTTGTGGACGTGATACGCCCATTTCAAAGCCTTCACGACGCATGTTTTCAATAAGAACTGAAAGGTGAAGCTCACCACGACCAGATACTTTGAAACGGTCAGGACTGTCAGTATCTTCAACACGTAATGCTACGTTGTGAATCAATTCGCGATCTAGACGTTCACGGATATTACGTGAAGTTACGAATTTACCTTCTTTACCAGCAAACGGTGAGTTGTTTACTTGGAAAGTCATCGATACTGTAGGTTCGTCTACAGAAAGTGCAGGTAAAGCTTCAACTGCTTTTGGATCACAGATTGTGTCAGAGATATGAAGTTCATCAATACCCGTTACACAAACGATGTCACCAGCAGAAGCTGATTCAACATCGATACGCTCTAATCCATGGTAACCCATGATTTTTAAGATACGACCGTTACGTGTTTTACCGTCTTTGTCGATTACAGTTACAGGAGTGTTTAATTTCACTGAACCACGTTGAATACGACCAACACCGATAACACCTACGAAGCTGTTATAGTCAAGTGAAGACACTTGCATTTGGAATGGACCGTCAACGTCAACCGCTGGTGGTTCAACGATGTCTACAATTGTTTCGAACAATGGAGTCATGTCTTCAGCAAGTTCTTCTGGAGATGGACCAGCCACACCACGAAGACCTGAAGCATATACAACTGGGAAGTCTAACTGTTCGTCAGAACCACCAAGGTTGTCGAACAAATCGAATACTTGGTCAATTACCCAGTCTGGACGAGCGTTTGGCTTGTCGACTTTGTTAATAATTACGATTGGTTTCAAACCACGTGCGAACGCTTTTTGCGTTACAAAACGAGTTTGTGGCATTGGGCCTTCTTGAGAGTCAACAAGAAGAAGTACGCAGTCAACCATTGACATTACACGTTCTACTTCACCACCGAAGTCGGCGTGTCCCGGGGTATCCACGATATTGATACGGTATTCAGTGTTAGTACGCTTGTCTAACCATTTGATTGCAGTGTTTTTTGCAAGAATGGTAATACCACGTTCGCTTTCAATAGCGCCAGAATCCATTACACGTTCGATCTCGCCTGCGCGATCGCCAAGAGCACCTGATTGCTGTAAAAGTTTGTCTACAAGAGTAGTTTTACCATGGTCGACGTGCGCGATGATGGCAATGTTACGGAGAGTTTTAATATCTGACATGTGAATTCGATACGCCTAAAGTTTGAGGGCAAATTATACAGAAAAAATATAGATTTTAGTAGTGACAGTTTATTGACAATCGCATTTTTTTTGACGACTGGTACGCTTTTGGTTTTGTAAAGCTGTGTAAACAGATTAGAATAGCGCCACCTAGCCTTAATTTTCAGTGCCGCATGTCTGATTTAAACCAATCTCCCGAAGCAAAAGATCAACTCGATTTAGTCTATGGATTGAATGATCGACCAAAACCTTTTATTGCTTTTCTCGCTGCGTTCCAACATTTATTGGCCATTATTGTCCCAATTGTGACGCCGGGTCTGCTGATCTGTTTGGCACTTGGTGTGTCAAAAGAAGACACCAATATGATTCTGTCGATGTCATTGGTGATCTCTGGTATCGCAACCTTTTTACAATGTAAAAAAGTCGGTCCATTTGGTGCAGGTCTCCTGATTGTACAAGGAACCAGCTTTAACTTTATTGGTCCTATTATCGGTATTGGTTCTGCAATGGTTGCGGCAGGTACACCTGTAGAAGCAGTGATGGCATCTATCTTTGGTGTGGTGATCGCGGGTTCATTCATTGAAATGGGTGTGTCACGGATCTTACCGTGGGTGAAAAAACTGATTACCCCATTGGTAACAGGTATTGTGGTGCTATTGATTGGTCTGACTTTAATTAAAGAAGGCCTGATCAGCATGGGTGGTGGTTATCAAGCCATGGGCGATAAAACATTTGCCAATGCAGACAACCTCATCATGTCATGTACCGTTTTGGCACTGATCATTTTATTGAACCGTGTGCGTATTACATGGGTAAAAAGTTCTGCCATCCTAATTGCCTTAGTCGTGGGTTACATCCTTGCAGGCTTTATGGGTCATTTAAACTTTGATGGTTTAAAAGATGCGCCACTGGTTCAAATTCCAACACCGATGCACTTTGGCTTAAGCTTCTCGTGGAGCTTGTTTATTCCAATGGCATTTATCTACCTTGTGACATCTTTAGAAGCGATTGGTGATATTACCGCGACTTCTAAGCTTTCAAATCAAGCTGTAGATGGCCCTGAATGGATGAAGCGTATTAAAGGTGGTGTATTGGTGAATGGTGCAAACTCATTCCTTGCCGGTATCTTTAACACATTCCCAAGTTCTGTATTTGCGCAAAACAACGGTGTTATTCAGTTAACAGGTATTGCAAGCCGCTATGTAGGCATTTGGATTGCTGCCTTATTGGTTATTTTAGGCTTACTTCCTGCTGTAGCAGGTGTCATTCAGGCGGTTCCACAAGCCGTACTCGGTGGTGCTGTAATGGTCATGTTCGGTGCCGTGGCTGCCTCGGGTATCAATATCTTGTCAGGCATTCATTTAGACCGCCGCGCACTATTAATCATTGCGATTTCATTGGCATTGGGTCTAGGTGTTGCACAAGTACCACAAATCCTTGAACATCTTCCTGAATTGTTCCGTAATATCTTCAGTTCAGGCGTTGCCACTGGTGGTATCGCTGCCCTTATTTTGAATATTGTTCTTCCTGAAGTGAAGAAGTAAGTTCATTTGTCAAAGAACACTGCCTAGGTTCCGCCCTAGGCAGTGTTTTTTATGATGGAGAAATCTATGGATCTCACAAGTGAAGTCGTTATACGACAGATCGATTTATTACAAGATCGCGTGCTTTTCGTAAATGCACCGACAGATGACTTACTCAGTCAATTGAATGACAATATTAAGCCATCGATTTGGTGCTGGAATTTTAATGATTTTCAGTACTTTCAAAATCAACAGTCAAACGTCCATTTTGGTGTCGATTTTCCTGAAGGTCAGTTTGATCAAGCGGTTATTTTTGTTCCGAAATCAAAAGAACTGCTAAATTATTTATTACACAATGTCGCAAGTCATCTTGCTCAAGGTGCATCTATTTTCCTCGTGGGTGAGAAAAAAGGCGGTGTTGAACGCGCTGCAAAACAATTACAGCCCTTTGGTAAAACACTAAAAATTGATAGCGCGCGTCACTGTCAAATGTGGCAAACCCTATTGGAAAAAACTGTCACACTGAAGCCACTGCAAGATTGGGTGCAAAAATATCCAGTTGAAACCCCAAATGGTGAGCTTACGATTTGCGCACTGCCGGGTGTCTTTAGCCAGAACCGTTTAGATGTGGGTACGGCTACCTTATTGCCTTATTTATCACAGATGACTTCGGGCAAAATTGCAGATTTTGGCTGTGGTGCGGGTGTTATCAGTGCTTATTTAGCCAAACTGAATCCTAAAAATCGTATCTTTGCCATGGATGTAGATGCCTTTGCACTAGCGTCTACACAAATGACATTTGAACAAAATTTGCTTGAACCTGAACAACTTGAGATTAAAGCGGTCACAGGAATCGAAGATGCTCCCTTATTTTTACATGCCATAGTCAGCAATCCACCCTTCCATCAAGGGATTCAAACCGACTACAATGCCAGTGAAAATCTATGCAAAACTTCGCGCAGACATTTGAAGTCTGGGGGTGAGCTTTGGATTGTTGCCAACCGATTCCTCAATTATCCGACTTTAATTGAGCAACATTATGGTCAATGTACAATCAAAGCCGACCAACAAGGATTTAAAGTCTTGTTTGCGAGCACGCAAAAAAATCTTAAGGAACAATGATGAGCGAAACTCAAAAACCAGCTCAGCTTCAGCGTAAGTTGGGTGCTCGCCATCTCAACATGATTGCAATTGGTGGTTCAATTGGTACAGGTTTATTTCTTGCCTCTGGAGCAACCATTGCCAATGCAGGCCCGGGTGGCGCCCTGCTTGCATACTGCTTAATTGGTATCATGATTTACTTCTTGATGACCAGTCTAGGTGAGCTTGCAACACATAATCCAACTTCGGGTGCATTCTTTACCTACGGCACAAAATATGTCGAGGGTGGTTTCGGCTTCGCTTTGGGTTGGAACTATTGGTACAACTGGGCGATTACCGTGGCATTTGAATTGGTCGCAGTCCAATTCATTATGAAATTCTGGTTTCCAGATATTCCGGGCTTTTACTGGAGTGCGATTTTCCTCGCAATCGTCTTTGCTATTAATGCGCTGACCGTAAAAGGCTTTGGTGAATCAGAATTCTTCTTCTCGCTTGTTAAAGTGCTCGCAATTGTTGCCTTTATCATTATCGGTCTGTTTATGATTGGCAAAATCATGCTGACACCGGGCGTAGAAACATTTGCCAACTGGACCAAGGGTGAAGCCCCATTTGTCGGCGGTTTATCTGCCTTGATTGGTGTGGCCATGATTGCCGGTTTCTCTTTCCAAGGGACTGAAATGGTTGGTGTGGCTGCAGGTGAATCGAAAGATCCTGAAAAGACCATTCCTATTGCCATCAAGCAAATTTTCTGGCGGATCTTGTTGTTTTATATCGTGTGTATCTTCATTATCGGCACTCTCATTGCCTATGATGACCCACGTTTATTACAAGCAGCATCTACTGAAAATATTGCACTTTCACCATTTACCTTACTGTATGAAAAAGCAGGTTTTGCATTTGCTGCATCGGTGATGAATGCGGTGATCTTGACTGCGATTTTATCAGCGGGTAACTCTGGTATGTACTCCTCTACTCGTATGCTGTTTGATATGGCACGTAAAGGCAGTGCGCCGAAAGTCTTTGGTCGCTTAGATGCACGTGGCGTACCAATGAATGCACTTTATGCAACGACGGCGATTGCGGCACTGTGCTTCTTAACCACATTTATCGGTGAACAAGCGGTCTTTAACTGGTTACTGAACATGTCAGGTATGTGTGGCTTTATTGTGTGGCTCGGTATTGCAGTTTCACATTATCGCTTCCGTAAAGGCTACTTGGCTCAAGGCAATAAATTAGAAGATCTTGCTTACCGTGCAAAATTCTTCCCATTTGCACCGTGGTTTGCCTTTATTTTGTGTGCCATCGTAGTCCTTGGTCAGAACTATCAAGCCGTTTTAGATGGTGAATGGTTGGCCGTTGTTTCTACCTATATTGGTATTTTCTTATTCCTTGCCATTTGGTTCGGTTATAAGTGGAAACACAAAACCAAGTTGGTTCCATATCAAGAAATGGATGTAAAACCAATGAAAGTTGATCAAGAATAATGTGATCACTAAATAAAAAAAGCAGCCTAAGAGCTGCTTTTTTTATGGCTAAAATTGTGTCTCAATACATTCACGCTTTAACATAATGCTTAGTGAGTAACTTTAAAGGATGCTGTCTGAAACCAACAACTGATAGCTCACTCAATCATCCTTAAGCACTCAAATAAAAATGCCCAATGCAATGCATCAGGCATTTGTTCAAAAGTCACAACCTTTTCAAGTTTGATTTTCAATACTTAAGAAGCATTATGCTGTTGTACAAAGGCAATAAACTCGTCTTCGCTCATCACAGGTACACCCAGCTTTTCAGCCTTTTCTAATTTAGAACCTGCCTTTTCACCTGCAACTACACATTTGGTTTTACCCGAAACACTACCACTGACACGTGCGCCTAAGGCTTGAAGCATTTGCGTCGCTTCATCACGACCCATGGTACTCAATGTCCCTGTAATCACCCAACTCTCGCCATTCAGCGGCTGACGACTTGGTGCAACGGGTGCATCCCAATGAATCCCAGCTGCCAACAAACGATCAACCACTTCGAGGTTATGCGGCGCTTGGAAAAAATCGACAATCCATTCAGCGGTAATATCACCAACGTCTGGCGTTTTTTTCAAGGATTCGAGATCTGCATGGCGAATCGCATCAAAGGTTTGGAAGGTATTGGCGAGCATGCGTGCCGTTGTTTCCCCCACGCCTCGAATACCGAGTGCATAAATAAATGCACCTAGTGTCGTTTTCTTACTGTTTTCAATAGAATCGATGAGGTTTTGAACTGACTTCTCACCCATTTTTTCAATGGTCAGTAATTTTTCACGATGCTCATGCAAGCTATAAATATCAGCAACATCTTTGAGCAGATCCAAATGTAAAAGTGATTCCGCCCAACGGTCGCCTAAGCCCTCAATGTCCATAGCTTTACGAGATACAAAGTGACGAATCGCCTCAATACGCTGTGCAGCACAGTACAAACCACCTGAACAACGTGCCAAGGCTTCACCTTCTGGCATCACGACAGGAGATGCACAGACTGGGCAACATGCAGGTAACTGAACTTCAACTGTTTCTACAGGTCGAAATTCAGGCCAAACTTTTTCCACTTTGGGAATCACATCACCACTACGGTAAACACTCACGGTATCGCCTACACGGACATCTAGGCGGTGAATTTCACCAATATTATGTAGAGTGACATTGGAAACCGTTACGCCACCGACTGCCACAGGGTTTAAACGCGCGACTGGGGTTAAAGTCCCTGTACGCCCCACTTGCCAATCAATATTTTCAACTGTCGTCAGCGCTGCGACTGCAGGGAATTTATATGCCGTTGCCCAACGTGGTTCACGACTTAAAAAACCCAATGTTTGCTGCTGCTTCAGGCTATTTACCTTAATCACCATGCCATCAATTTCAACACTCAGGCTTGGACGATCAATGATCATTTGCTCATACGCAGCTTGTACGTCCTGAATGCTGTCACAAATAAAGTGACGTTCACCGACAGCAAAACCAAACTGTGTCAGCCATTCTAAGCTAGCAGACATGGTGGTTTGACCATGATGTGGTTCGCACTGTGCAATGCCATAAGCATAAAAAGCCAATGGACGTGAAGCCGCAATTGCAGGATCGAGTTGACGTAAGCTTCCTGCTGCTGCATTTCGTGGATTGGCAAAGGTTTTTTCACCTTTGGCTTCGTTTTCAGCATTGAGCTTTTCAAAGCCTGACTTTGGCATCAGGACTTCACCACGAACTTCAAGCAGACTTGGAATTTCAGTCTGCGTAGAAGTCAGTACTTTAGGCAAATTACGAATGGTTTTTACATTTTGGGTAATGTCTTCCCCTGTTTCACCATCACCCCGTGTCACACCACGGACTAAAATGCCATTTTCATACCAAAGAGAAATGGCCAGCCCATCAAATTTTAATTCGACATCATATTCAATTTTTTGATTCGGTAAGCGCTCTTCCGCACGACGCGCAAAGGCAAATAAATCTTCTGCATTAAATACATTACCCAATGACAACATGGGTACTGCATGGGTTACAGATTCAAACTTAGACAAGGCCTTTCCACCCACTTTTGTAGTTGGTGTATCAGGTTGCACTAAATCAGGGTATTGCTCTTCTAAGGCTTTTAATTGGTGAAAAAGTTGATCATATTCACTGTCCTCAATTTCTGGCGTGTCCATGACATAGTAGGCATGGTTATGTTTCGCCAAGAGTTGAATCAGTTGTCGCATCTGTGCAACGACAGTGGATTGTTGTGTCATACATTCACCATAAAAAAGGGCGGTTCATGGTCCGCCCTCAAATTTCATTATCTGTTGCTATTATAGAAACCCACTCGGTGAGTTTCAATCAAAGACACTTAGACTTCGATGGCTTGACCTTGACGATAATCAATCGCTTGATGACGCCAATGTTCACGCATCTGCGGTGTAAATTCTTGGTTATTTTGATCATACACAGTACCGTCAATTTCACGTGCAATCAGACGTGAAATGCTGTCCATGGTATCAAAGGCATTTTGCACATCGCTGTGTGGCAGCGCCAAGAAGAAGGCCAAACCTTTTACTTCCTCAGTCGATAAAGTTTCAAGATCAAAACCTTGCGCAGCGCCATCATTATTCATTTGCAATACAGAGAATAATAACTTTGTACCTTCTTCATCATAGCGATGGAAACAAGCCATTTCGCCAAAGCGTAAACCGTATTTCAGTAACACTTTTAATGCTTTTTCACCTGACAAGGCACGGCTATCCGGGAACACATTTAAGGCGATATAGGTTTCCGCAGTCGCTAAAGCACTTTCTTCATCAACAATTTTTTGTTCATGTAAATGAGCATCTAAAATACTGCTTTCTTCATCAAAATCGCTGATTTCAGCTTTTTCAATTGCGCTATTTACACTAAATTCTGGCGCCTTTTCTACAGGAACAGCGTCTGCCTGAACGTTCGTCGCAGGAGTCGCGGCTTCATTGGCTACATCTACTACAGACGTATTTGTCGTAGATTCAGTGGCTTCTGTAGACAAAGTAGTGTCTTCTGTCGCAGTTTGAGCATTTTCAACTGAAACGGGATCCGTCGTAGTCGTCTCAGTCTTTGCCGTAGCCTCAACGCTCTGCTCTGCTTGTTCCGTTGCCGTTGCTTCTTGCGTTACATTCGCTTGAACAGCTTCAGTCGTTTCAACCGCTGTGACTTTTTCCTCAGCCAAAGTCGGCTCTACACGTTGCGTGGTTTCAGGTGTATTTAACTGATTTCGTACATGGCGCGGAATAACAGGTTGCTGACTATCAGGATTAATATGTAATTCGGTGTCGAGTGATGGCGCTGCATCCGCAGGTTTACGAAACATCATTCGAATGCCCACAACCATGATAATTACAGCGATTACAATCCCAGCTATAGTGGTGATTTCCATGTTATGCCTCCGCAGCTAAACCGTATTCTTTGGCCTGCTCAATATTCACAGTCACTAATTTTGAAGTTCCTGGTTCTGGCATGGTCACACCAAGTAAGTCAGTTGCCATTGTCATTGCCAGTTTATTGTGTGTAATGTAGATAAATTGCACTTGTTCTGAAAGCTCTTTTACAAGATTACAAAATCTTCCTACATTTGCATCGTCTAAAGGTGCATCGACTTCGTCTAAAACGCAAAATGGCGCAGGATTTAGGCGGAAAATCGCAAAAACCAAAGCCAATGCGGTCAATGCCTTTTCACCACCTGACAATAATGCCAAAGAGCTATTTCGTTTACCCGGTGGTCGTGCCATCAGTTTTACACCCGATTGCCAACCATCTTCAAGGTTTAAACTTGCTTCACCACCATTAAATACTTTCGGAAACAACTCTTGAAGTTCAGCATTAACCTTATCAAAGGTGCTCATAAACAGCTTTCGCGTTTCCTGATCAATGCTTTTCATCGCGGCTTGCAGTTGCTCAACAGTCTTTTGCAAGTCATCAATTTGGTGGCTTAAATCATCAAAGCGTTTAGAAACTTCAGTATATTCTTCTGCCGCAGCCAAGTTGACTGCACCCAATTTATCAAACTGCTGCTGCGCTTTTTCGAGTTTTTGCTGATGGGATACCACATCAATGCTTAAACCTGTCAGCATTTCGCTGTTCATTTCTTTCAGCTGTTCAGAATAATGCTGTAAATCAGACTGCGCGGATTGCCAAGCTAGACGCTTTTCTTCCAATTGCGTACGCAATTTTTCATCTTGCTGTTGATGTGAATGGCGTTGTTCAGTCAATGTCTGTTGTTTACTCTGAACATTATTCAGTTCAAGCTGCCAATCATTCCAGGTTTTTTGTAAACGTTCAGTGACTTGGGCTTGCTCTGAATACTGTGACTCAAGCGCAGGCAATTCTAACTGTACCGGATCGACAAATTTCTTTGCTTGTTCCATCTGTCCAATAATTTGCTGAGTTTGCGCTTTCAAAAAGACCGTGTCTTTTTCTAATAATTCAATCTGTTGTTTCGTCTGTACAGACTGACGACGCACGATTTCCAATTCTTGCTGACTGTGTAATGCCACTTGCTGAGCACTTTCCAGCGCTAGACTCAATTCCTCAACTTGGAATTGCAAGGTTTTATAATTGGGCAAGGCTTGCTCAAGCTTCATCGTCAGCGCATGCAGATCTATTTCCAAATCGTCTTTTTGCATGGCATCTTCTTCAAGCTGCGCTTCAAGTTGCTGCAATTGATCTTCTAACTGCTGCTTTTGTAATGCAAATGCCTGATTGGAACTTTGTACCTTCGCAATCGCAACATCAGCATTTTGAATGTCTTTTTGCCAATTTTTTAATTGGCTATGTTGCTGTTGCAGATTTTGCTGTAAAGCTTGTACGGCATTTTGCAACTCAGGCAATTGGCCTTCTAGTTGCGTCAGCTTTGGCTGCTGCTCTGCAAGTAATTCAGTCAATTCATCTAAACGAATACGGTGGCTCAATGCACCTTGCCCTGCTTGGCTGTCCTCATCATAGTCTAGACCAATCACCCAATCCGCACCGACATGATAACCATCGAGCGTGAGTATCGACTGACCAGCAGCCAGTTTAGCCTGATGACTCAATGCCACCGTCAATGTTTCAGCAATCGCGACCTGCTGCCAGATTGAAAGCTGTGGTGCTTCAATCCACGTCGCCAAAGCGTCTAATCCAACGATTTGTGCTGCGGTGTGATGACTGCCTTTGACCTGACGTGCAATACTGTCTTGAAAATTATCACTGTGTCCCAAGACTTGGGCACTCAGCCATTTAGACAAAAATTTCTCGACCAGTTGTGCATGCTGTTTACCCTGTGTGCTCAACTGCAACTGCTGCATTAAATGTTGACGCTGACTTTGCTGCTTTGGACTAGCTTTAATCATCAATTGATTTAGGTTTTTCTGCTCTGACAACAGCACCTGTATTTCTGACTTTAGCTGCAGCATCATATTTTTATGCTGTGCCTGCTGTTCTTGTGCAGCTGCAAGCAGTGTTTGCGTTTCGGCAATCACCAGCTCTTGTTGCACAATTTGCTGTTCGAGTTGTTGCTTATCTTGCTGATACTGCTCCAACTCATCTTGCTGCGCCTGATGCTGAATTTGACCTCGTTGCTGTTGCAGGGTCTCACGTTGTTGCTCAATACGACCAATATTTTTGGTCAATTGTTCACTCTGCGCCAACATCTGTAGCTTTTGCTGTTGCTGCTTTTCGACTTGCCCACGGCATTGTTCAAATTGTTGAACTGCTTGTTGATGCTGAGCTTTCAAATCGGCCAATTGTTGAGTCTGATCTTGACTACTGCTTTCTTGGCGCTGTAATTGCTCAACAAATCCATCTTGCTGTTCTTGCAGCGTTTCCAGTTGTAACTCTAATAGCTGTAAACGTTCTTTGGTTTGAGCTTTTTGCTTTTCAAGCTCCACCAAACTTGCCGAGTTTTGTGCAAATAAACCCTGCTTTTGCTCCAGCGTCATTTTCAACTCAGACAGTTTCTTTTCCGCCTGTTGCCATTCGCTTTGTAATGGCGTGGACTGTTGAATAAGCCGTTGAAATAAAGCACTGGTGGAAGATAAGTCATGCTCAAGGGTGTTCAGCTCAGAACGAACCAGTTTGAAGGTTTCCCCGAGCTCATTCATCTGAAGCGTGTATTCTTGCTGTAAACGCGTGCTTTGTTCACATTGGAAAGACAGCACTTCGATCTTAATAGTACGAATCTGGGTTTCTAATTCTTTGTATTGCACTGCCGTTTCAGACTGACGTTTTAAGGTTTTCAGCTGAGATTTCAGTTCTGATGCAATGTCTTCGAGGCGTTCTAAATTTTGAGTGGTGTGTTCTAGATGCTGTAAAGTTTCACGACGGCGGGCTTGATAGCGAGAAACCCCTGCGGCTTCTTCAATATACACGCGCATTTCTTCAGGTTTGGCATCGACCAAACGGTTGATCATGCCCTGTTCAATAATCGCATACGAACGCGGACCTAAACCGGTACCTAAGAAAATATCAGTAATATCACGACGGCGGCATTTGGTGCCGTTGAGGAAATATTCGGATTTACCATCACGATTGACCTGACGGCGAACTGCCAGTTCAGTATAGGCATTATAAGCACCACCTAACTTGCCATAGGTGTTATCAAAACGCAGTTCAACACTCGCCATCCCGACTGGTTTACGCTTTGCCGTTCCGGTAAAAATAACATCTTGCATGGTGCCACCACGCAATTGACGGGCACTGGATTCACCCATAACCCAACGAATGGCATCAATCACATTGGATTTACCACAGCCGTTCGGTCCAACAACCGCACTACGGTTGCCTTCAAATTTTAGAGTTGTGCTATCGGCAAAAGATTTGAAGCCGGAAAGTTTTAAACTGCTTAAACGCATAATGTCCTGATCAGCGGCGTGAACGTCTCGCCCACGCTAATTCGATTTGTTTCATCCGTGTTAGTGATTCCAACACAAGGTTGCGTAAGTGTCGACAAAAATCTTCCATAAATAAAGTGGCTTGATGTGATTTTCTGATTAAAACTGCATCAGTCACTAATTTAAACAAATCAAAAGATTCTTGTAGTTCACGTCGTGAAATATTCAGTGTCAGGAAATAACTACGTCTGAGTGATGGCAACAATTCTTGGTAATAACGCATCAAGTAGGTATTTCCCACCATTTCATGCTGACGAGCCATGCCCTGAAAAATCAGATCATAAAACTTTTCGGTATTGCCTTGGCGAGTTTCCACGTCTAATTGTTCAAGTAATAACTGAATACGTTCAGCTTCATGGCTGCGCCACGTTTCCGCCATACGATGCACAATTTGACCCAACAATAATGCTGCAATATCAAATAATGAACGCACTTGTAAAGCCGACATTTCAGAGACTAAGGCGCCACGGCGTGGGTAGATTTCAATGAGCTGGGTCCGTTCTAAAATCAATAAAGCTTCACGAACAGAGCCACGGCTCACATCCAATTCGGCCGCAATTCTAAGTTCCTGAATACGCTCGCCTTCGACCAACTCACCGCGAATGATTTGTTCACCGATGTGTTTGGCAATTTGTTCTGACAAACTGTCCGCTTCTTGTTGTTGCATACTGTTCCTATCTTTTTTTTATAAGATGCAATGTTCAGATTTACACTCAATCTATTTGCATTAGAAACGATAAGCAACCTAATTGAACATGACATTGTCTGACAATCTTGTGTCAACAAAGCCAATTTTGTCAGTCAAAACGGACAATCAAGCGCCAAAGGCTTGCACACCTTGATAAATAAAATAGCAACCAACTGTTGTTAATAAGCATGCAAAACAACGCTTTAGCATAAATGGTGACAACATATGAGCCACTTTCGCACCCAATTTCGCAGTGATGAAGCTCATTACACTAATCCCGATAAATGCATAAATATGGATATAACCAATGGTATTGGGAACCTCGATATCGGCATGATGACCAAACCACATAAAGCCGAGTGCCCCTGCAATCGCAATCGGTAAACCACATGCAGCAGAGGTTGCGACCGCTTTTTGCATAATGACGCCGTTTTTATTCAAATACGGGACGGTTAAGCTACCTCCACCAATACCGAAGATCGCAGAGGCAATCCCAATACCCCCCCTGCTGCCATTTGCATGGCTTGTGAGGGTAAATGTTTATTCGGATCGACTGGTGTCGCTGCACCGCGAAACATTTTAAAGGCCACCCAGACCGCAAAAAAGCCAATTAACAGTTGCAAACCCTGCCCTGATAAATAATCTGCAATGCCTGCACCGAGAAATGAACCGATCACCAAACCCGGTGACAAATTCCGAAAGACATTCCACAGCACGGCACCTTTTTTATGATGCGCCGAAACCGAGCTAAGTGAGGTCACAATAATCGTGGCTAAAGATGTGCCCACCGCCATGTGCATAATCACACTGGGATCATATTGAAGTTGGGTAAAGACAATGAATAAAATCGGCACAATAATCAGGCCACCGCCAACACCAAATAGCCCCGCAGCAAAACCAGCGATTGCACCAATCAGTAAATATATGATTAACTCCATCAATATTATTCCACAACTCTCAGATTCAAATGGATTTAGAGACCAGACACTTACAGCAATTGCTGAGCACAGTACCTCAGCCGCCTGAAGTTTTATTACTGAAGCCCATTACCACATCGACCAATGACGATGTTCGTGAGATTGCCAAAAAAGGCATTCAACATGTTTTGGTATGCAGTGAAGAGCAAACTCAGGGGCGTGGGCAACGCGATCATCAATGGGTCTCACCCGTTGGTAATATCTATTTAAGCACATTGCTGAATTTACAAACAGCGATAGATGGACGGCTTGCACTCGAAATTGCCTTAAATATCTTACAAATGCCAAGTTTGCAAAATCTCGCTTTACAAGTGAAATGGCCCAATGACCTGTATAGCCCACAAGGCAAATGGGGCGGGATCTTGATTGAGCCGATTTCGCCACATCAAGCGATTGTCGGCGTTGGCATGAACTTATTTCCGATTCCATCCGCAGGAATTGAGCAACGTGCAACCTCGTTATCTGAACTCGGACTTCCCTCGCCAAACCGTTTGCAGTTAATTTCTGAACTATATGCAGCGATTCAACTTGCAGGTGAATGGTTCGATCATAACTGCTATAACCTCGCTGCACGATTCAACCATTATGCTGCATTTATGCAACAGCCCGTTGAACTTGAACACCTGCAAGGCAAAAGCCAAGGCCGCTTTCTCGGTATTGAAAATGATGGTTCGATCAACATCCAAACTTCGCAGCACTTAGAAAATCATTTCCAAGGTCGCTTACGTTTAGCAGATCAACCATAAAACAGGATTGCAAAGGCCTACTGATGAAAAAATTATGGCTCGATGTCGGTAATACCCGGCTGAAATACTGGATTACCGAACACGATCAAATTATAGAGCATGCTGCGGAACTGCATTTACAGTCGCCTGCCGAACTCCTACTCGGTTTAATCCAGCACTTTAAAAGTTTGGACTTAGGTCAGGTCGGGATTTCCTCGGTACTCGACAAAAAAAATAATGATCGGATTCAAAAAATTCTTAAATTTTTAGCCGTTCCTGTCACTATTGCCAAAGTACATGCCGAATATGCGGGCTTACGCTGTGCATATGAAGACACCAGTAAATTCGGGATCGACCGTTGGCTGCAAATGCTGGCTGTGGTCAAAGACCCTACACAAAAATACTGTGTCATTAGCTGTGGCACGGCACTCACCATTGACTTAACGGATGGCTTACAACATTTAGGCGGCTATATTTTGCCAAATTTGTATTTGCAACGTGATTCGCTCATCCAAAACACCAAAGGCATTAAAATTCCAGATGCCACCTTTGATGAGCTGTCTCCTGGTAAAAACACCATAGATGCTGTTCATCATGGCATCTTGCTCAGCTTGGTCAGCACCATTGAAAAGGTTCTCGACAAATATCCAAGTCAGTTGATTTTAACCGGTGGCGATGCTGCGCTATTTGCACGCTATTTAGAACAATATCAGCCAGCTGTCGAAGCAGATTTGCTGCTTCGAGGCCTACAAAGTTATGTAAATGGCGTGTAATTTAGCCATTTTTTGATAGCAAACTGTGAAAGCGTGATGATCAATGATCATCACGCTTTTTTTACAATCATTTCATACAAGCATAATTACAAATTGTATCGCGATTCATGACCTTTTTTCGCCCAACGAATTACAATAGCCTGCGATGATCGACAGATACATCAGCAACTTTATAATTTAAAAATGTCTTTCAAGATAGAATATAAGACGAAGAGTATAGATATGAAATTTAAAAATTTACTGGGTTTAAGCCTGCTCACCTCTACATTATTCTTCGGCGGTTGTACCACGACACAAAATCTAGCCAACTCTAAAATCCCTGCCGAAATCAAATCACAGCTCAGCACCTCTGAAGCAGTTTTGGGCTATTTTGGAGATGAAGATAATCCCGATTACTGCGGCTGCGTATCGTATATTGATTCAAGTTATTACATGACCCCAGTCAAAGACGGCTATTACCGTGTACTTTTAGGTCGTAATGCCACAGGAGATTTTTTAGTTCAAGATTTTTACCAAGAAACCAAAACCCCTCAATCCTCACCTGCTTGGGTCAAAGATCCGATGAAACTATTTAGTTTTAGTGGCAGTGACATCGAAGGCCCAGTAACACTTTATCGCAAAAACGGCAAAGTAGAATCAACCTTTGTGAATCAAGATGGCGTGAGCATCCAAGGTGAAGAGTTTTATCCAACAGGACAACGTGGCGCAGCGTATAAAGTCGATGAAAATGGCAATGATGCCTATCGCTTATGGTATGCCTCAGGAAAAATTGCGGCTGAATATGTCGTCGATACCGATGGTGAATATGTTGGTGCTTATAAAGCATGGCAGGAAGATGGTCGCGAAGCCAATGATGACATTGACGACATTCGTGAACGTGTTGCTTTAGAACTCGACTGATCTATCAAAAGATCGATCAAACAAAAAGGCGCAGATTGCGCCTTTTTTCTCTTCAATTGCACCTATTGCATGATCAATTTTAGTTTTCACGATTACCTGATTTACAAAACACGCGATCTATTAAACACGCGCATACAACCTACCTAAGCCGTTAAAATCGGCTTTAATACGTGCCACAGTTGTGGAATCTCAGAAAAGCCATCCTGTGCTGTGAAATGCCCCGCTTCTTTCACCTCATAAATTTGTGCATTTATAAAATTGCCCAATTGGATCGCAACCGGCGGCGGCACGATAGGATCATTGGATGAAATCAAACTGATACAAATTGGCATATAGGTCTGTAAAACACCACTATCCATTTTTGCACGTTGAATAAATGCGGTTAATTCAGGTTGTGTCGGTAAACTACTTTTAAAACCCGATACAAAAACGCCCGCTTTAATCCGTGTGCCATGCTTTTCAAAATATTGATTGAGATAATGCAGCGTGGTTAAACACCCCAAACCATGTGCAATCACAATGGTATTTTCATCCAAATCAGGCATTTGCAACGCTAGAAATTTCTGCCAATGGTCAAAATCAGGTTGTGCCGCATTTGCCATCACGATGCGTCGAGAATAATGTCCTGCTTCTTGCAGCTTTCGTCCCAACCAAGGAAACCAATGATCATTAGGCGATGCATCATGACCATGAACAATATAGATCTTTTGGCTTTCTGGCGTATGCGGTGTATTCATGATTTGATTCTTATTTTAGGTGATTATTTTTAGTGAAGCTTTCAATTTGCAGTTCGGCAAATTTTCACCTCTGTTTTAAACCTGTCACCTACACGCTCTCAATGTCAATTTGGCATCTTTTTGTAATGATTTAGCTCAGTTCGGTATCTATCTGCTGGTATAGCAAGATTCCTTCATCCAGTACTTGCTATCAAATGTACCCTACCACTTTACTTGAACGCACAGTCTCGTCAAATTGCAGCCATAAAAAAAGGCGCAGAAAGCGCCTTTTTTTCAGTCCAAATTACTTCGGATCTTTACTGCCAAACAATGGACCCATGCCACCGCCGCCAAATTGTTTTTGCATATTGCCTAATGATTTCATCATTTTTGCCATACCCGTTGGGTTGGCAAATTTCTTCATCATTTTCGCCATTTGCGCATGTTGCTTGATGAGTTTATTCACTTCAGCAACATCCATACCACAGCCTGCTGCAATACGTTTTTTACGGCTTGGATTCATCAAGTCTGGGTTACGACGTTCTTTAATGGTCATCGATTGAATAATCGCTTCCATTTTCTTCACTTGCTTTTCAGGATTTGCTTGTGCAATTGCATCTTGAATCCCTGAGTTGCTCATGCCTGGAAGTTTATCCAGGAAGCCCATCATACCGCCCATTTTGTTCATTTGTTCAAACTGCATCAGCATATCTTCAAAGTTGAAGCTACCGCCTTTTTGCAGTTTTTTCGCCATTTTTTCGGCTTTTTCTTTGTCGATTTTACGTTCAACTTCTTCGACCAAAGAAAGTACGTCACCCATACCCAAAATACGCTGTGCGATACGTTCAGGATGGAATGGCTCTAGGGCATCGAGTTTTTCACCCATACCCAAGAATTTAATCGGCTTGCCAGTAATAGCACGAACAGAAAGTGCCGCACCACCACGTGCATCACCATCCGTTTTTGTCAGGATCACACCTGTTAAAGGCAAAGCATCATTAAAGGCTTTTGCCGTATTCGCCGCATCCTGACCGGTCATGGCATCAACCACGAACAATGTTTCAGTCGGCTTAATTGCTGCATGAAGCTCTTTAATTTCATCCATCATTTCGTCGTCTACATGTAAACGACCTGCTGTATCGACAATCAAGACATCAGCAAATTGAATTTTTGCTTGCTCAATCGCACGATTAGCGATGGTAATTGGTTTTTCGTCTGCGCTTGATTCAAAGAAAATCGCGCCAACTTCACCTGCAACCGTTTGTAGCTGCTTAATCGCTGCTGGACGATAAACGTCGGCAGACACCATTGCTACTTTTTTCTTTTGACGTTCTTGTAAGAAACGTGCAAGTTTTGCCGCAGTGGTTGTTTTACCCGCACCTTGCAAACCTGCAAGTAGCACAACAACTGGTGGTTTTGCCGCTAGGTCTAGGCTTTCATTCGCCTCACCCATCATTTTGGTCAATTCGTCATGAACGATTTTGACGAAAGCCTGCCCCGGTGATAACTGAGTCATCACTTCTTGGCCCAATGCTTCTTCCTTAACTTTCGCGATGAATTCACGAGTTACAGGTAACGCAACATCGGCTTCAAGAAGTGCCATACGTACTTCGCGTAACGTATCTTTAATATTGTCTTCGGTTAGCTGCCCTGAGCCAGTAACATTTCTTAAACTCTGCGTGAGTCGTTCTGTTAAGGTATCAAACATTGCAAAATCCGCTTAAAATAGCCATGAGCAAAAAATTGTTTCTTAAAATAGAAAATTTATGCATAGAATGCTATAGGATACTTTAGTTCTTGCAGAATTTATATAAATGAATATTCAACATCCTGAAAAAGGTTTGACATGATCAGTCTCCCCTTGGTTTACACGATCCTAGCATTAATCGCTTATACCACGTCTTTTTGGTATTTATTCAGCCATTTAATGTCTAAACGTGCGCCGAACCATTGGTTTATTGGTGTTGTACTTGGTTTAGGCATGTTATTGCATGCAGGTGTTTTATATAACGACATGTTGACGCCTATGGGTGTGAACTATGACGTGTTCAACCTGATGTCTTTCACTTCAGGTCTCATGCTATTGCTCAGTGTGTTATTTAGTACCTATCGACCTGTGCTGGCAATGAACCTGTTGGGCATTCCTGTGGCAGCGACAGGGTTGATTTTGGGCTTCGCATTTAGTCGACAAAATCAATTTATAGAACAACATTCGCTGGGTTTAGACATCCATATTATTTTGTCGCTTTCCGCGTATGCCGTCCTGCTGATGGCAACTATTCAAGCGGTTATTTTGCGTTTACAAGACCGTGAACTAAAAAACAAGCAGAAAAAGCGTGTATGGGTGAGCCTGCTTCCATCCTTCCAAGCCATGGAATCTTTACTATTTGACTTATTGATTGCTGGTTTTGCACTACTGACCGTGGCACTTGGGTTTGGTTTCTTCACCATCGATAACTTCTTTGCACAGCATTTGGCGCATAAAACTGCCTTTAGCATCATTTCATGGTTCGTCTATGGTGCCTTGCTCATTGGGCATTATCGATTCGGCTGGCGTGGTCAAAAAGCCATTCGCTTTACCATCATTGGTTTTTGTCTCTTGGCAGTCGGCTTTATTGGTTCTAAGTTTATTTTAGAAATGGTTTTAGGCCGCTAAGTCGACGATGAAACGATTTTAAGTTTTATAAAGAAGTAAGTTTTATTACGAAGGGAGCTAAGGCTCTCTTTTTTTTTTATAGCTTGATTATTCACACAGAAATAACAGGCATAAAAAAAGCGCTATACAGCGCTTTTTTTTCATTACGTCTAAATTATAGAGCAACGATGTTTACAGCATTCGGGCCTTTTTGACCTTGAGCGATGCTGAAAGAAACCTTTTGGCCTTCTTGCAAAGTTTTGAAGCCAGAACCAGTGATTTCGCTGAAGTGAGCAAAAACGTCAGGACCGTTGTCTTGTGCAATAAAACCGAAACCTTTAGTTTCGTTGAACCATTTAACTGTACCAGTAACTGTATTAGACATAATAATACCTATTAATTTGTTGATTTAGCCATTGGATGATGACTGACTATAACTTGGAAAATAATAAAGAATTGAACTTCATTTCTGTAAAAAACGAAGGATTATGACTAACACTGCGATACTTAAAGAAAATTTACGAAACAATACTTTTTTTCTAGTTGCTGCCATCATACATGAAATCTTAAAATATTCAAGCACAGTATATGTTGTTGATTCCATTAAAAAACAACAGTAAAAGCCATCTTCTTATTATTACTATCCATCTGTATTTACTCATTTTATTGTTTAAGTTTTATGTCAGTCAAGACTTTACGACTTTGGTCCTAATTTCACCAAATAATTACATAAAATTTTGTGATTTCGTATTCCGCGTCACCAGAAGCACAAAACCTAGACATCCCTTTCAAAACCACGTATAACTCCGTTTTTCAATTTTTGGCTGTGTGACCGTGAAACTTGTTCTTGCGCCGATGGAAGGCTTAACCGACCCAATTATGCGAGATGTGTTGACGCATGTGGGGAGTTTTGACTGGTGTGTAACCGAGTTTATCCGTGTCACGGACTCTGTCCTGCCCGACCATATTTATCATAGCTATTGTCCTGAACTAAACAATGAGGGCAAAACTGCAGCAGGAACACCGGTTCATGTGCAGTTCTTAGGTAACAATCCCACTATGCTCGCGGCAAATGCTGTACGCGCGGTAGAACTTGGTGCCCCTGCAATTGATATGAACTTTGGTTGCCCTGCAAAAACCGTCAACCGCCACCGTGGCGGTTCAGTTCTGCTAGATGAGCCTGAAGTGGTGTATGAGTTAGTCAAAGCTGTGCGTGATGCTGTTCCGAGTCATATTCCTGTATCGGCAAAAATGCGTTTGGGTTATATGGATCATAACTTCACCATGGAAAATGCGCATGCCATCGAAGATGCGGGTGCCGCATGGGTTACAGTCCATGCGCGAACCAAAGCCGATGGTTATACCCCGCCTGCCTTTTGGGATCAGTTGCAACCCATTCGTGAAGCATTGAAAATTAACGTGATTGCCAACGGTGAAATTTGGAACAATGCCGATGCCAAACAATGCCAACTCGAATCTGGTTGTGAAGACCTGATGATTGGTCGTGCTGCGGTGACCACCCCTGACATTACACAGTGTATTCGTCGTAATACCGATGAGCCGCTGATTACATGGCATGAACTGCTTGGCTTACAAATTCGTTTCTTAAACGGTTCGTATAAAAAAGAAATGAATATGGTCGGTCGTTATAAACAATGGCTCGGCATGATGTCGAAGCACTATCCAGAAGCCAAAGTCCTTTGGGATGAAGTAAAACGTGTCAAACCACTTGATGAAATCGTGCAAAAACTCAAAGCCGGTATGTAAGTTTTAAAGCACATCGCCCAATATGAAAACGAAAAAGTGTGAAAACAGCTATCTCAGCGTAGCCGCAGAGCCTTTGATTACACCTACAGTGTTCAAAGGCTTTGTTGTTTGGCAAACTCTAAAATTGCATCGATCTCATCTGCCAAAAACTCTTTCGGATGTTCCGAAGTCGGGTTCATCACCAAGCTTGCGCCTTTGGTAATGGCAAACAATTTTTCAGCACTGATCATGACAAATTCTGCGTCTGCGCCAACATCCTGTTGAAGCATCGCAAGACTCAGAAAGAATGGAATGGCTTGCTCGCCCTGCTCCTTTTCCATCAATTGAAAATGTAAATGCTGCTCAGCATCACGCTCACCCAGACAATACACTTGGCTGGCTAAAAGTTGCTGATAAAAGTCTTGGTATTGCTCAGGATGATCTAAAGTCGATTCATAAAGATGTTGAAGCGTGTCGTTCATTGTTATTGTCCGTCTATTTTTATCAGTCAGATACTGTTCACCATCCACAGCATACAGGAAGTTTATGAATTATGCCGTTGATTTAAATCTTCAACGTGCTGTCGATTTGTTTTCCACGATTTTTCTAAAATTTCTTTTTCTAAACGCAACTGTATTCGTTTAAGTTTCATTTCAGAGACCACGGGTTGCTGAAAGGTTTGAACATAGTCCACCCAAGCTGTACCCCGAAATACATTCGACGGCATCTCTGTTTTAAACACTGCTTCAGGCATAAAAACAATCACAGAATGCATATTGTCTTTATCCACAATATCGCTCAACACCTGTTCTAACACTTTCATATGTTTATAATTTTGGTGAATTGGATTTTGAAATTTAAAACTTTTTTTATAAATCTTTTGCGTCCATTGTTTTTGTCTCTCGCTCCCAAAAATCCAGCCCTTATAGTTTTTAGTTTCAATCACAAACACACCAAATGGGCTTAAAAGAAGATGATCAATTTGAGTTGTAGCTCCTTCGCCATCTGGTAAGGTCAAATCATTTAACAAGATATAATGGTCTTTCAAATAAAGTTTGACATGAACGGCGACAGCAAACTCCCCCATTTTCCCCTTTAAATAAGGTTTAAATGCTTTGATTGCCCCCACAATCAGTAACAATGGAATTAGCCACCACAACGTCGAAATGAAGGGTGCAAAGATTTGAGAAATATTCATTAATTTGATTCATTATTTTAAATAAGTATATTTTCTATTTTATTGTAATTTCTCAATTTTTAACAATATCTCTTTATTTTCTAAACCACCCGCAAAACCCACTAATTTTCCATTTACCCCCACGACACGATGACAGGGTGCAATAATTGAAATTGGATTTTTACCATTGGCTGCACCGACAGCACGTACGGCTTTGACATTGCCGATCTGCGCTGCAATTTGTTTATAGCTGCGAGTTTCTCCAAAAGGAATCGTCAATAAAGCTTGCCAAACTTGTTGCTGAAATGCGGTACCTTCAAAGTCTAGCGGCAAGTCAAATTGCTGTCTTTTACCCGCAAAATATTCATTTAATTGCTGTGCGGTTTTGAGCAAAATCGGGTGTTGCAGATCTTCAACCAAAGCCGCCAATCGCACACGATTAGGGTTTTCATTTTCCCAAAGAACAGCCACCAATGCGGTTTCATGTGCAACAAGTTTTAATTGTCCAACGGGCGAATTTAAAAACTGATAAGAAAGTTGCATGAGATACTCCAAGCTCAAAATCGCAGCACTTCATTATTCAGGAGGACGATAATTTCATCAAGACTAGTCCTGAAATAATCAGTACCGCAGCTAGCATGCGCATGGCATTTGCGGGCTCACCCAATACAACGATGCCGAGGATAAATGATCCCACTGCACCAATGCCGGTCCACACCGTATACGCTGTACCCAGCGGTAAGGATTTCATTGCATAAGACAACAAAGCGAAACTTGCGATCATGAAAACAATGGTCAAAATACTTGGCGTCAGTTTGCTAAAGCCTTCAGAGACTTTCATACAATACGCCCAAACCACCTCAAGCAATCCCGCTACAATTAATAAAACCCAAGCCATATTTTTACCCATAAAAAAAGCACAGGGGTCAATGACCGCTGTGCTTTAGAACATATTAACTTGAAGATAATTTCATCAAGATTAGACCAGAAATGATCAGTACTGCGGCTAACATCCGCATGGCAGTTGCAGGCTCACCGAGTATAAAAATACCCACGAGGAATGAGCCAATCGCGCCGATTCCAGTCCAAATGGTATAAGCTGTTCCCAGAGGCAACGTTTTCATGGCATAGGCCAATAAACCAAAGCTCAGGATCATAAAAAATAAAGTGATTAAACTTGGGCCAAGTTTTGTAAAGCCCTCTGAGAGCTTCATCGAATAGGCCCAAACGATTTCAAAAATACCAGCGAATACTAGAACAACCCAGGCCATGATACCTTCCTCCATATTAGTAGAGTCAGGTCGTCCTGACGATTTTTCTTACTGGCTTTGAACAAAGATGTAAGGGAGGTCGTTCCTCCGAATCTTGTCTCAGTATAGCAAATATGCTGAATTTTAGTGCAGTCTTTACATTTTTTGACCAAATTCAGGGCGTTATTCAGTTAAGGAAAAAACTTGCACAGATGAATTGCGCCAAAACATGGCATGTCTGTTCAAAGGACAGATTCAGAAATAAAAAAGGCATCACCAAAACCTGTTGATGATGCCCTCTTTATTTGGCCTATTTGACTGTTAGAACTTCAGACGAAGTCCTACGCCATACCACCATTGTTTTTCACTTCCAGTTTCAGCTTGCCGTGCCGTATGCTGATTTCCTTTTTCATAGCTGTAAGCAACATCAATAAATGGCATCAACTTTTTATTGATTTCATAGCGTGTTTCTAGCCCTAACCATACAGAACTGAGTCCTGTTTTTTGTGCATAGGCAGAATCATCACTCAGCACCACATCTAGGTTCAGATACGGCTTTAAAATCAATTTTTGCGTCAGCAGCAGATCACGTTCGGTTTCTAAAGAAAAACTGACCTGATTATCTGTACCAAAATATAGATAAGCATCGGTTTCAAAGAAATACGGTGCCAGACCATGCAGACCCACCGCAGCATCTAACTGTTCTTTGTCCGTCACTTGATGTTCATCGACACGATAACGTGCGCCAATTTGCGCATCCCAAAAGTCTGAGATCATACGGCTATACATCACTTGAGCCGCATAATCAGCGTCTTGAGATTCTGCTTTATCGGCATGTAGTTTGATGAAGAGCTTATTTTCATCGGTCCCGATTCGACTCTCAATTTCGGTCTTTAAACTTCCTCGGCCATCGGCATTATTGAGCCATTGATTGTCTATCTCAGTCGCTTGATAAATCTGTCCACCATGTTCACGCTTATGATCAATGGGATGCTGCGCAGAAGCAGCTCGTGACGCAATAGATGATGCATTTGCATGTTCTGCATGTTCTGCATGTTCTGCATGTTCTGCATGTTCTGCATGTTCTGCATGTTCTATCTGGCTCGATTCAATCCCTGTTTGCATCTCTTGATACAACGAATCATGTGAGGAATGCGACTCATGTTGAGCTGACATCGGCATGCTGTGATGTGCATCTTGCGCCATGGTCATTTGAGTGACCGATGCCAAAGCTAAACTTAGAACCGTATATGTGCATGGTTTAATGATGCGCATGGGACACCTCCTTTTGCGGTGCAGATGCCGTTTTCGTATTCTCTGCGACATTTGCGACCACAAGTTTATTCATCATCCCTGCAGACATGTGATACAGCAAGTGACAGTGAATCGCCCACTCCCCTAATTCATTGGCCGTTAACAGAGCCGTCACTGTTTTCCCTGGCGGCACAATCACCGTATGTTTATTTGGCATTTCAGAAGACATTTGCCCATTTTCCAATTGCATAAACATGCCATGTAAATGCATCGGATGCGCCATCATGCTGTCATTGACAAATTTCAGGCGAATTCGCTCACCATATTTCACTTGTAGTGGTTCGGCTTCGCTAAATTTTTTGCCATTCATGGTCCACATATAGCGTTCCATCGTTCCTCCCAAATGAATGACCAAATCTTGCGTCGGTTCACGTGTATCAGGCTGCGGGGTTAACGCTTTTAAATCACTATATTGCAGTGCCTTATCACCAACAGGTGTTGAAGCATTGGCCCAACCCATAACCGTTGCTGAATTTTCAACTGCCTGCTTCTCCTCTTTAGACTGTGCATGCTCCATCGCTGTATGCATATCATGTTTCATGGATGAATGATCCATCACACTATGATCCATATTGGCATGCGCCGTATCTGACATGTTCTGTTTATGAATGTCTGGATGTTGCATAGCAATATGTGCAGTCACTGGGGAATGGTCCATGTCATGTCCCATAGCGGCATGATCATGTACTTGATTCGGCTGAATCTTTGACTGATTTTCAGTATGCGCGTTGTGCTCATGAGCATTCGCTTGCTGGATTGCTGAAGTTTGGGTTGAGCCTGTAGTAGTATGTCCCATATTGCTATGATCCATACCTGACATTGAACCATGGCCCATATCTTCCATGGTCAACAAAGCGCGTGGCCGTGCTTTTGGTATACGAATACCTGAGTGCTGAGGCTGCGTTTCATCATGTAAAGTGCCAATCGCAAATCCAGTCCGATCAATCGACTCAGCTTCAATCTGATAATGCGCAGATTTAGGCTCTACGATCACATCATAGGTTTCTGCAGCACCAATGCGAAATTCATCCACAGCGACCGGCTTGACCGCTTGACCGTCTGCACTGATCACCGTCATTTTGAGCTGAGGAATACGCACATCAAAAAACGACATAGCCGCAGCATTTACAAAACGAAGTCTGACTTTTTCATTTGGCTTAAACATCCCTGTCCAGTTCTGCTGTGGTGTTTTGCCATTCACTAAAAACGTATAACCCGTGACATCAGACAAATCCGTTTTCAGCATTCGCATCTGATTCCACATCGAACGGTCTTGCCACGTATTTTTTAAACCTGTTCGTTGAATTTGCGTCCATACATCTGAAACTGTTTCACGCTGATTTTGATAGTATTCGGCAGACTTTTTCAGATTTGCCATAATCTGAGCGCTAGATGATTCATGAAAATCCGACAGCATGACCACATAATCACGTTGTGTCTGTTCATGTGCGGCAAGTGCTTGTTTACCTTTCGGATAAATTACCAAAGCGCCATACAATCCGTCTTGTTCTTGGCCTTTGGAATGCGCGTGATACCAATAGGTTCCGCTTTGACGGACTTTAAATTTGTAAGTAAAGCTACCATCAGGCTGTATTTCATTGAAACCATTAAAGCCGGGTACACCATCCATTAAGCCGGGCAGCAATAGACCATGCCAATGCACTGAGGTATTTTGTTTTTTGAGCTGATTATGCACATGGATGACCGCATCATCGCCTTCTTCAAACTCCAGTAATGGTGCTGGAAACTGACCATTGACGCTGATTTTCTTGACCGCTTTACCAGTCAAATTGATGGTCTTTTCATCAATATTCAGATGATATTCTTTAATGGCTGCAAACGCCCACGTTGGTGACAGCAGACATACCCCGAGCACGAGGCCTGATTTAAATAAATTAGACATGACTTAACCTTTATAAAATAACGAAAAAACGTATTTAAAACTCAGGTTAAGCTTGCGGGGGTCTTAGAATTTCTTGCCAAAAGCCTTTTAAATGCTGTCCAGCAAAAATGAAACGAGGGGGTTCTGCATAGTGATGCACATGGAAGGTCTGCAATGCGACCAAGGCGCTATCGACATAAGAGGTACTGATTTGGCAATGTGCGAGTGTACAGTCCTGACGACAGTCTGTACTTTGTGTCGTTGAATGATGCGCCTGACCATCTTGCAGTGCAGATGTCGCATCAAAAGATTGATGACAATCCATCATTGAAAAGACTTCTAGTGTCGTCTGCTTACCATGATGTGCTGCATGTTCAGGAACAGCTTGCCGCTGATTTTGATGGCAATTTGTCATATTTAAATGCGAAGGATCAGCATGTGCTGCATGAACTGATGCCTGATGGGCATTTGCGTTCATCATTTGTTGATGTTGAAAATTTTGCTGAGCACTGACCACACTGCTCCACCCCATGACAAACGCCATGAGCCAAGCAAAGCCAAGATGCTTACGCAAAAAATTGAACAATTTAGTACCCTAATTCAACCCAATGATGTACATGTGACAACATGTCCCTATTAACACATCTTTAGAAACATCACGCGATCAGTTCAGCTGAAATCCGAATGAAACACCACGATGATATTATTTACGATTCAAATGCAATCACATGACATTTGTATCAACATGACATGCAGCTCGACCGATTTATCCATCATGAACGATACATTCAGAAATATCTAAAAGCACTATCTAGTGCGATCGATGATGTGTTTTGCCAGTCGCAGCGTATCTCAATAGTTGCTAACAGCATAATTAATTGTGCAGTTATTCACAACAGTTTTAAATTTATTGCGCTGTCATAAAAATCAGCGCATATCTTCCAGTTAAAACATAAAAGTTATTTTTTAAACTGATTAATTATTTACCATAGATTAATAAACATACAGCATTTCAAACACTTTACTCCATAAAAAAAGGACTCAATTGAGTCCTTTTTATACTTAATACGTCTAATTATTAAACCATTGATGCACAATCGTTTATAATTTATCCAAGTTATCCATATAGTTATCTACACAGATATCCATACGGTTATCCATATAGTTATCCACAAGCGAGGAATAACTTATACCCAAAGGCTTAAGCCTCTTGAGCATGCACTTTTGCCAACTCTGAACGCATGTCATCAATCACAGCTTTATAATCAGGCTTACCAAAAATCGCTGAACCTGCAACAAACATGTCTGCACCGGCTTCAGCAATATCACGAATATTGGCTGGAGTAACACCACCATCCACTTCTAAGCGAATATCACGACCTGAAGCATCAATAATTTTTCGTGCTTGACGCAGCTTTTCCAAGGTCATTGGAATGAACTTTTGACCACCAAAACCTGGGTTCACACTCATCAACAAGACTTGGTCAACTTTATCTAAAACGTAGTCTAAATAATGCAGAGGTGTCGCAGGGTTAAACACCAAGCCCGCTTGCGCACCGCCAGATTTGATTAACTGTAAAGAGCGGTCAATATGGTCAGTCGCTTCTGGGTGGAAAGTGATGATATCTGCGCCAGCTTCCAAGAAATCACCAATCATACGGTCTACCGGTGAAACCATTAGATGCACATCAATTGGCGCCTTAATGCCGTATTTTTTCAATGCCTTACAAACGCCCGCACCAAAAGTTAAGTTCGGTACATAATGATTATCCATGACATCGAAATGAACAACATCTGCACCGGCTTCTAGAACATTTTCAACTTCTTCACCTAAGCGCGCAAAGTCTGCTGACAAAATTGAAGGTGCGATTAAGAATGGCTTGGACATGAAAAACCTAGCTTTGAAAAGGGAGTGATTGACGCATTATAGCAAATTGTCCCCCTATTCGCTGCCCATGCCCTTAGTCGTTTTTTCGATGCCAATGATTGAGATCTCTCTAATAAAGAAACCTAGGATGAACTGATGTTACGCAGTAACATCAGAAGCGAAATTGGTTCAAATAAAAGAACGATACGCGGTAACGTCATCCGCAATTGTTTGAGACAGCACGACTTCTCATCAATTTTTTTTTGCAATACTTTAAATAAATAGACGCTAGAGAGCGAGTTTTGCGGTGAGGAGCATTGCTCTGCAAGATGGTTTCGTTGCGAAGCTTCGCTTCTCATTTTGCCTAATGAGAAACATCGTTTCGTAAGAGTACCTCCAGCCGAAGGCTAATCCCTTTATTTAAGCCCTAGATGTAAGACTCCGTCGAATTGACTTAAATATCATTTTAAAAATGCAAAATTATTTTTTGCGTGCGTAACATCAGTGATTAATATGGATAAAGATCTCAGGGATAGAAACACAGCGTTGCATATTTAGACTTAACGAGCATCTATGTACTTTGCTAAGTTAAAGGACTGACAACTTAACAATAAAATTGCATCTATGAAAAGTTCAACACAAATCACCACCGCCCAAGCAGCACGTGTTGCTAAACGCTTAGTCAATCATTGGAAACATAAATTTGAAGTCAATGAACAGCTCATTGGAGAAAATACTGCATTCAAGATTCAACTGCCCTCTGCAGAGGTTAGCCTTCTACCACAAGCTGCGTTTTTAGACGTGGTGATTTCAGCCCAAGATCCAAGCACAAATCTAGATCAATTGGAACATGTGGTATTAGATCATTTGATCCGCATGGGACAAGAAGAACTCAGTGCAACATGGCAACGCGAACCGTAGTCTACGTCGCCATATTATCAAAGCATTTCACTCAATGCTGATGTGATTGATAATTTCTAACTGCATCAATACGAGCTTTCGTCGCTGGATGTGACTCAAAGAAGTCTGTCCAAGATCTCTGATCTTTGGCAGTTTCATCCCTTGTACCTTTCTCTTTTGCTGTTTCACCATCAGCTTCATCTTCCATACGTTGTAAGAAGTTTGCAAAATGTGCCGTTGGAATTTGATGTTTTGAAAGTTGTTTTAAGGCATATAAATCTGCTTCTGATTCAAAGTCTCGTGAGTAACTCGCACCCACCGCAGCCACTGGCAAACTGGTGAGAATGTCAGAGCCATCCCCTGTAATCATCAACAAAATAATACTGATGCCTAAACCTGACAAACTTTGCTGCAAACTATGGCGTTGAACTAAATGCCCCTGCTCATGTGCCAGCACACCTATGAGCTCATAATCATTTTTCGCTAATTTAACCAACTCATCTGTCACGATAATGGTGTTATTGGGTATCGCCAATGCATTTGCACCGATGCTACCACCACCGCGGAATAACAACTTCGCAGGACGATTTTCAGCCACCAATTGTTGATATTCTTGCTTCAACTTGTCTTGACGTGCTTGTGGCAATTTCGTGGGTTCAGTCATATCAATAATATATTTTTCCGCCTGATCACCCCAACTCGTTAAAGCGGTCTCAGGCAGTTGATTGGCCACCACATGTGACGCCGCAGGTATGCCCCATTTAATCAAGACAAAAGCAAAAGCCACCACAAAAATCACACTAAAAATGATTAGAGAAGGTGAACGCTCTAATTTCCAAATCGAATGCCAACGCGACTTCACATCGAGATTAAACCACTCCGGCAAGGGTTGATGAAACTCTAAACGAGCATCGTCCTTTAACTCGATCACTGGCTGAATATCACCTAACGCTCCAATCAGCGTCATATCTTGATAGGTGTAATGCTGCGTTTGTTCTAGGTCTTGACCATAACGCACAATCACGGCATTTTCCCCATCTGCGCTGATTTGAGCAACAAAGGGTTTTGACACTTTCCCATCATAATAGGTTGCATTCACTACTGATGTTTTCATGTAATTCACCTGTGTTATAAGGAAATATCTAGGTCAAAAATATCGGATAATTCTTCAGCAATCGCATTGTGATCTTGCTGCATTTGATTTTGTAATTGGTCTGGATCATCGACCAACATTAAATGCAAAGATTCCGTCTGATATTTATATAGTCGCACAACTGCCCATGGTGTCAGTAAACCGAGGCTAATCACTTTAGCCAACCAATTACTCAAGACAATCCATGCATAGCGCCATTGATTACAGTCCGTATGAAACTGACTGCGGCTCAACGTGGTGTTATTCCAAGTGGTAATAAAAATACGTGCAGCTGTGAGTGGCCAAATAAACATATAGCCAATCAAATACATACCAAAAATAATGAAGACATAAGATGCGTCATTTAAACCATCTGAACTACCAAACAGTATTGCAAAGATTACTGCCAGCAATGCACCAAAGCCCATAAACAGAAATAAAGGCACATACATGGCGCGCATATAATCGCCCCACGTATTATTCAGATTAAATTTTAACTGACCCAGATACAAATGATTCAGACATTCACGTTTATATAGCCAGACCGCAACTGGTGTAAACAATCCAAGGGTAAAGACAACCACCGCAAGACATTTAACAAAGCACCAATACGCGCTTTTATTTGTCCCTGAAAAAAAGAATCGGCTATTACTAAACTTACTGTTGCGAGCACGGAAACGAATCGTAGATCGAATGAGCCAAGGAACCGCAAAGAAGATCAGGACAAAGCCCGCTAAGAAAGCTTCCCAAGAATATTTTGCAGCAAAAGAGAAACCACCATAGACCACTAGCGCAATGATGCGTCCAACTAAAATTTTTGTAGGCAAACCAGTAAAGTCAAAACGACGCTGAAATACCCAAGTATTACCGTAAAAATAACGTAAACGGCGGACCTTTGCCCAAGGCGCATAAAGTCCAAGCGTGACAATTGTCAGTAAGATATTCACGATCCAAATACCGAAATATTCAGACGCATTACCTTTAAACCTAAAATGATAATTTCGTCCCAAAACATCAGCCTGTTCTGTCTCACCAAATAGACTCGGTGGATTCATCACGGGCAGCTCTGGCGGAAGCGGCGTTTCCAATTGTGAATTTTGCATAAGTACCCTAAATTATTTTTTTTGGTATGTCGAATTTATTCATTTGCATGGCAATGCACATCACCATGCTTTATTTATACGTATATCAAAGCAAGCTATGCCTCAATATTTTTTAAACACTGGCTTTAGAATTAATGAACCGCTGTTTGCAATTGGACAGCGTGAAATTGCAAATGATCATCCATAAAACTTTGAATAAAATAATAACCATGATCATAGCCTGCATGTTCACGCACTTCGAGTGGCTGCCCAACTTGCTCACACGCTTGCTTAAACAACATCGGATTTAACTGGCTATAAAATTGATCATCAATACCTTGGTCAATCAAAATGGCTTTAAACAAAGCCCCTTTAGATTTCACTAAAGCTGTAGCATCGTGCTGAAGCCACTGCTGTCGGTCTGAACCTAGATATTGATTAAAGGCTTTTTCGCCCCATGGACACTGACTCGGCGCACAAATCGGTGCAAAAGCAGAAACCGATTTAAACAGGTCAGGATGCTTCAACGCTAAAGTTAATGCACCATGACCGCCCATACTATGTCCGAATATGCCAATCGCACCCTTTTGTACCGGAAATTCAGCCTGTACCAACGAATACAATTCTTCAGTGATAAAACGTTCCATTTGATAATGCTCGGCCCAAGGTTGTTCCGTTGCATTAATATAAAAGCCTGCGCCTTGCCCAATATCCCAATGATCACCTTGTGCTACCTGTTCCCCACGTGGAGAAGTATCAGGGCTGATTAAAATCAGGCCAAGCTGCGCAGCTAAACGCTGAGCATGCGCTTTAATGGCAAAGGTTTCTTCAGTACAGGTTAATCCCGCCAAATAAAACAATGCAGGACACGCTTGGCCTTGTAAGGCTACTTCTGGCAGAAAAATACCAAACTTTGTCGCGGTCTTTAGACTTGAAGAATCCAATTGATAAATGCGCTGCTCACCAGCAAAACAAGTATTTCGTTGTACTAATTCCATGATCTTTATCCTAAACTTTTTTAATCTTTTAAGGCGTAACCGTCGTAGCCGGTGCAGTAGTTGTCGGCGGGAACAATCGTTGTTCTAATTGAGGCAACATTAATGCCATGTTTTTCCCCATCGACCACTGCGGTTCAGAAGGTTCGAAACCTTGCGCTGCTTCCCATTTCGCAACAGTCGCTTTGGTTTCATTAAATGCCGCTTGAATACTGGTCTGCTCACGCATCGCCTGATCAAAGAACGCTCGGCCAAAATAGGTGTATTCAGCTTCATTCGAACAGCCAAAAGACTGTCGATCAGCTGCCGATGCAGTAATAATTAAAGTATTATCATTTTGTAGTGCTGGAATAAAACTTCCTGAATAACATGAAGAAATCACAATCACACGCCAACGAATTCCGGACGCATCCAAGGCTTCTTTTAACCATTTAGGATCGACTTGCGCCAAATCCAAAGGTGCATTTTCCATTTCAAAGACATTTGGTAAACCATGTGAGGTCATATATAAAAATAAGACATCACTTTCTCGGTTCATCTGCTGACCGATACGACGCAGCGCCAACTCCATACTGGTTTTAGATGCCAGCGGAATTTCAGTGCGTGTTGCAGGGTTATTGATAAGTTCAACCGAACGCCCATAGGTGCCAAAACGTGTATCAAACTGTTCTTTAATCCGTTCAATTTCCAGTTTAAAGACATCTTGATAACTCGCACCCGCCACCCCTAAGAAGTACCAATGGGATTGAGCAAATTCACCATATTCCACTGCGTCTAAAGATTTATTGAGCAAACGGCTTTGTGCATAGAAGGCATCTTCAGCAAAGCTTGGTGGAACTTCTTCCACTTTCCAAATCGGCTGATCTTTGACTGAGACTTGCCACACGACCAAAGTAAATAGCGTCGCACCCATAATCAGTGCTCGCTCCCACCATGGCCATTTCAGCTCACGTGAAAATACCCAAACGACAGCCAGACTTTGCCAAACAAATAGAATAATGAATAACGTTGGAATGTAGTCGTACAAGAAGTATGGAAGAAAATCGAGATCTCCCAAATATTGAATCAAACATTGAAACAACATGATGTGCGTATCAAGCACCAACCAAAGCAATGCTGGGACCAACATTAACCGTGGATTATTCACACGTTGTGACAGGAAAATCCCCACGATTAAAGCAATAAATGGCCACAATGCGTAGCTAATGAGACCTTGGGCATTAAATTCGCCAATACGCCCCGTGCTGAGCCAACTAAATAAACTGTTGGCACAACCACCTAAAATCCCCCAAAACACCAATTGTAAAATCGATGGTCGAACGATTTGTAAAGAACGACGAGACCCCAAAAATAACCACATCCCCGCAGTTTGGTTGCTTTTAAAATCATGCCAAAAATTGATGGAGGGTTTGAAATCAATCATAGAGTTCTGATGGTGGCCTTGGCTCGCTTAATTGCACAAATAATTTTATGCCTGATGTCGTTTTTAGCAATGCTATTTTTTAACTATATAACAAATCTTTGAACAATATTGAAGCAAATATCATTTTAAGTCACAAGATCATGTTGGAAATATGCATCAAAGCGACAAGCATCACCTTGCCACTGATGTTGTGGCTCTTGATTCGCTAAAAAAACCGCCAATCGTGGACGTTTAACCACGACACGTTTAGCAATTTTTTGTGCTAAATCCAGTAAATTATCACCTAAATCCATTTCACCATCTTCAGGTAACAGTAAATGCAATAATTGCATTTGTTTTTTGACCTGAGCTTGCTTTTTGACGGCTTGCTGGTTTTGATCTCGCTGCGGAAACATCGGATCGAGATAAACCACGTCAAAGATTTGATTGGTCGTCGACAAATGTTTCAAATAATCTGCCGAATCTGAAAAGACCAATTCAATTCGAACTACAACCGAACTTAAAAACGCATCTTGCTGCGCACGTTGATGTGAGTCTTCCAATAGGGTAAATAAAATCGGATGACGTTCCACAAGGGTCACATGAGCACCCAAATGTGCCATTAAGAGACTGTCGTGCCCTAGCCCTGCGGTTGCATCTACAAGCTGTGGTTTTTCAGCCAAATTACACGCACGTGCAATCATCTCAGACTTTAAGGATGCTCGCTTTAAACGCCCCACTTCTGCTTTCCAATCGGGTTGCATCTTCATGCCATTGGCCGCTAACCACAAACCATCTGCATCGACACACAAACTGAGTTCAGGGTTTAAACGTAAAAAACGCGCGTTTAATTTTTCAATTAATTCAATATTTACAGATACGCCACGTGAAGAAAGCACAGCAGAATACTGCTGTGCTTTCTCATGAAACTCTTGTTCTGTGTATAAGCGGATTTCGCTTACCATAATTTCCAGCCTGTAAATGCGAACAATAAAATCAATAAACCTGAAACAATTCGATACCACGCAAAAATCATGAAATCACGTTTTGCCACATAAGCGACAAGCGCACGAATCAAAAGTAATGCCGAGACAAACGAAACAATCAAACCGACTGCAATCACAGTCCAATCTTGAGTGCCTTGAAATACATCATAGCTTTGATATAAATCCAGTAAACCTGCACCGACAATAACAGGAATACCCAAAAAGAATGAAAACTCAGTGGCTGCTTTACGAGAAACACCTAAGAACATGGCACCAATAATGGTCGCGCCTGAACGTGAAGTCCCTGGAATTAAAGATAAAACTTGAATTAAACCAATCCAAATCGCATCTTTAATGGTTAAATCTTCTACTTCTTTGGCACGCACTTGCGGTGGATTTTTTTCGATCCAAATAATGATCAAACCACCGATAATCAACCCCATAGCAATCGCAATGTTATTGAACAGCAGCTCTTTCACCGTCTGACCAAACGTCAAACCAATCAACACGATTGGAATCGAAGCGAGAATTAAGCCAAAACCTAAACGGCGACCTTTTTCTTCACCCGTCACCATACCGGTTGCTGCGCCCCACAGGCGGCCCCAGTATTCATAAATTACCGCAGCAATCGCACCCATTTGAATCGCGATCACGAAAACATCACTTTTTTCTTTGGTCCAGAAGTTCATTAATTCTGAGGCTAGAATCAAATGCCCTGTACTTGAAATCGGTAAAAATTCGGTAATACCTTCAACAATACCCATGATTGCCGCTTTGAGCAGCAGTAGAAGATCCATATATAACCCTAATTATGGCTTGCCTTGTTCTGAAATTTTCTTCCAGGCGTTATCTCGTAAATAAACGGGCAATGCAAGTTCAGCACTCACCCATGCTTTTCTTTGCGCCGCTTCGCGGGCAATAGTAGCAATATCTTGTGCTGTTGCACTTAAGTGTTTGTATTGTGTTTGTTCTGATTGAATGAGCTCACTACCAGAACCCACGACAGTAAATTTGATCTGTGGTGTGGCATCTGCGTAACTTAATAGTTGTTCTTCATCTACAGCCTGCATAATGCCATTGGCATCGAGTTGATAGCTGGCGATATACACTTCTTGCATGCGAGCATCAAGGACTGCTGTTACTTCAGTCAAACCATGTAGACGATGCGCCGCTTGAGCCAAAGCTTGCAAAGTCGAGACTGGAACAACAGGTACGTCATTGGCCCATGCCAAAGCCTGTGTTACCGCTGCATTAATACGAACACCACTAAATGAGCCAGGCCCACGACTAAAGGCAATCGCAGTTAAATCGGCTAACTCAATAGCAGTTTGATTAAGCCCTTGCTCAATCATTGGGAGAATAGTTTGCGTCTGCGCTTTTGCCCGTAAATCGAGTTGAAAATAAAGCTCTTGAGTTTCATCTACAATCGAGACGGAACACTGCTCATTGGCAGTTTCCAATGCCAGTAATTTCATGCGCAACCTTAATTAAATTTAATCTTAAAAAACGTTGAATATGATACTCCACTCCATCGCAGTTCGCGAGATGTTCCACCACAGACTCAGCGCTTTCTGTATTTAATCTATAAAAAGCCTCGACAAACTTCGAGGCTTTTTTGCTTGCCATGTATAGCGTTCTAAAGTTCAGCGGCTTCTAGTTGAGTAAAATGTTTAAAATGAGCGGCATAGTGCATGGCACTCATTTTTAGACGTGCTTCCGCTTGTTCATCTAAAGTCTTAACAACTTTACCCGGTGACCCCATCACAACAGAGTTATCCGGAATCACCTTCCCTTCTGGAATTAAAGCATTTGCACCAATGATGCAATTTTTACCAATCACAGCATGATTTAGAACCACGGCATTGATTCCGATCAGACTATTATCACCTACGGTACATCCGTGTAGCATGGCTTGATGCCCAATCGTGACATAATCACCAATGATCATTTCAATGCCCGCATCGGTATGCAGCACCGCATTTTCTTGTACATTGGTAAAATCACCCAGTTTGATACGACTATTATCCCCTCGGATGACGGCTCCGAACCAGACACTCACTTCTCGGCCTAATTCAACTTGGCCAATGACCGTTGCATTTTCTGCAACCCAACCATCCCAAGGTTGATGCGTGGCTTTCGGGCTATATCCTTGAAATTTGTACAACATGATCAAACATCCTATTTTGACTTTCTAAATAAAGGTTTATGGCTCACGGCCCAAATGAAATGAAGGAGAATTTAATAAAAAAGGCCATTCTTTTTGATAATTCAGACCATATTGAAATAAGGAAATCAGCATCCGTGCAGTCAAGCCCCATACGATTTCGTTTTCGATTCTTAAACTGGGAAAATAAAGCGATTGCTGGGCAAAACGAACTTCATATGGCGTTGGCGGTGTTTCTAAAAGCTGCCTTAATGATGCAAAAAAAATACGGTCAATTTCAGTGGGTTGAGGTATTAAATTTACGTCAGGCGGGATCAATCCCACGATCGGTTTAACTAACATTCCATTCCGTGCTTTTTGCATCGGTAAATCACCCAAAAGCTGCACATCAAATGGATTTAGAGCGGTTTCTTCTTGAGCTTCTCTTAACGCCACCACGATATTACTGGTGTCTTGGACATCACGTTTGCCACCGGGAAAGGACACTTCACCGGCATGATTATTCATATAGAGCGAGCGGCGGGTCAATAAAATACGTGGATTATCTTCTTGGGTAATCGCAATCAATACAGCAGCATGCGCAGGTTGAATACGCTTAGAAAAACGTAAACTTTGCTGCAATCGCTGAGTCAATAAACCCTCATCCATCCACATTACAACCTTATAATTATCTTGTTTTCATCATAGCTGAATTTCGGCCAAGCTGGTTAGAAATGATGCCAAAGTTTTATTTTTAAGTTATTCTGACGGTTCACACAATCCATGACGATGAATATGAACTTTTGCTCAAACTGCGGACAAAAAACAAAAGAAGCGATCCCGCTTGGAGATCATCAGATACGCCGTATTTGTACCGCATGTGGGTTTATTCATTATGTGAATCCTAAAGTCATTTGTGGTGCTTTAGCCGTTTGGGACAATCAAGTTTTACTTTGCCGTCGTGCGATTGAGCCACGTTATGGGCTGTGGACATTACCTGCTGGCTATATGGAACTCTATGAGACGATGGAGCAAGGTGCAGCGCGTGAGACTCGCGAAGAAGCTGAAGCAGAAGTCAATATTGAGCAACTGTATTGCATGTATAACATTCCCCGTATTGGGCAAATTTATGCCTTGTTCAAATCTGAACTAATCAATGGCGAGTTTGGTGCGGGTGATGAAACCATTGAATCACGATTGTTTAGTGAAGAAGATATTCCTTGGGATGATTTAGCCTTTCCAAGTGTGGAAAGAACGCTGCGGCATTATTTTGCTGACCGCAAAACAGGTCAGTTTGAAATGCATCTCGAAACCCTTGGTACGCGACTCGATCACACTGGTTAATTTGCTGCTCTCAATATTAAAAAAGCCCATCACTGATGGGCTTTTTTATTTTACTCATATTTGACGATTATTTTGCCTTGATGGTGTAACAAGGGGCCAACTCTAAAGAGATATCACCACCGCTTAACTTCGCCGTTTGAGCCGCAGCAGTATCATTTGGATTTTTTAAGCTATAAATATAACTAAAGCTGGCCAAACTATTCCCCCACTTCACCACTTTATTATCCGAATCCGTCAAAGCAACGCCAGAGGGACGTGTGCCTGCATTGGCATTGATCATATTGTGTAACTGCACTAAAGCACCGCCCACAACCATTGAGGTGTCCGCTGAAGTTTTCACACTTGAGTTCATTCCAATTAACGCACCATCAAGCGTGTGGAAATATGGATCAGCTAAAATCATACGAATCGAAATGGTATTGGGATTAATATTCCCTTCAGGCGTAAAGGTACGGGTTGTCGTTCCGATACGGTATTGCTGTACACCTTTGTCATCTTTCATTAACAGTGGATCGAGCACATCTTTTCCACTACAGCCTTCCGTCGCGTGTGTAGACAAATCGACAATTTGACTATCTTGACGAGTAAATACATCATCTGGCACGCCAGATTGTATATTTGTGCGAATATCACCATTACGGTCAATCACCACACCCAATTTCACTGTTTTGATCGAGGTATCGGTAAATTTAAAGGTTAAATCTGCATATAACGGGAAGATATAATTTTGTCCAGCAGCAACATTTTCAACAGACTTAAAGACTTTTTTGTCTAAATACGACAGCGGATAGAGCTTGTATAAATCCATCGTGCCTTTAAATTGCACTTGGTTAATGTTTTGCTCCCATAGGCCTAATTTTTTCTTATCATCGGCCGTCAGAACATAATCGTCTTTTTTACCCATCAAAGTTTTATATAAACTTCCACCTGTACCGACCACCATTTTGTCGGCAAGTAGCGTCCCTTGTTTAATAATCAGCGGGCCAGAATTGGCTTCTTCCGCATCAAAACGGAAACCCAGTATGCCAGGTTTATCAATTTGCTTTGTAAGCGGATCAATCCAATTGTCCTGCGGCGTTGCTGTTAAACGTGTTGGTCGTACCTGTGTCAAGAGCAAGACATTCACACCACCAATGGTACTCAACTGTTGATCAACTTTGCCCTTCCACTGTAAACCACTACCAAAGGTCATACCTTGGCGGTCCGTCATTAACATGAAATGACCAAATAAATTGACTTTTGAACTATCGGTCGGCAAACATTCATTTTTATCACAGCCCACCAGTCCATTTGAACCACTGGCATTGGTAATCACGCCATCAGTTGAAAATAACGCAAACTCAGGCTGATATACCGCAGCCGTTGAGATATTCATGAGTTTTGAAACTAAGGTAAATGCATTTTCATTGCTGACTTCGGACAGGTCTAGCCAAGGTGTAAATAGGTCATTAAATTCCGTATCTGAACTGATACTGAAATCTGCTGTCGCGACATTTCGAGTGATTTGATCAATCAAAACTTTATCTGCATTGTTGATATAAACCGCTTGGATGTCTGTAGCTGTAACTGCGCTATTATTTTTCAATGCCAAGGCTTGAATGATTTTGGCTAAACGCATGGCCACTTTAACCGTTGCGTCGCTATTTGAAATCGTTGCAGCAGGTTTACCCGCGATGCCGGCAGCCAAATCCAATAAGGTCAAACGTGGGGGTGTCGTGCCACTGGCTACATTTGAAATTTGCTTCAAATCTACTTTACCCAAATCAATTCGACGTGATTTTTCACCTTGGACAAAGAAAGTTACCGTATCGCCAATCTTACAAGCACCTGTCGAAACACCTTCTTTTAGATCAAACAAGGTAATATAGGTATTTTTAACGTCGCTCGAACAATTAAAGTTCAGACCTTCAATTGGATAATCTAAAACAAACTCGACACAGCCTTCGGTATTACTTTTACAAGTACCATTAGTCGTACTGGTATCATAAATTTCAGGATTCACATTTGCACTTTCACCGCCACAGCCACTGAGCGCTGCAACCAATGCCGTTAAAGCAAACGGTAATAAAATTTTATTTTTCATCCTAATTCTCTTTCTTATGTCCTTAACGGATTGCTGTTAATTTAAGTTGGCCTTGATTGGTTAATACGCGGCCATCGACGTCTATTGCTGTTGCTAAAGGCGTTAAGAATAAATACTGGCTACCTTTAGGCACTTGAATCACGCCTTCTATTTTTTCATGGTAAAGATGATCCGCTTCACCTTGGTTATTTTTAAATCCACCTGCGCCTTCCATGACACAGCCATTTCTGTCTAAAAATACCGCAAATGGCCAATAAAATGTAGGACTTTGTACTTTGGATGCAAATGAATGTATACGAATATTTTGTAATGGTGATTTTAGTTTTACGACTTCATAGTCAAATTCGTCCGACAACGGTGCTCGAGGCCATAAATTAATATCTTGAGCTAAGTCGAGCTCTTTGGCTTTCTTCATTTTTTTATTCGAAAAACATTGCTGACCTAAACCTTGAATGGTGTCAGCTTGTGAGACCCGATAATACGATGTGGCTAAAGTGATTGGGCCTGTATCTTCGGGTTGATTGCGTTTAAATAAATTATCAATGACGGAGCGACTGACACCTTTTTCACGTTCAATCGTTTGCATCCGCGTTTGCCCCATCTTGCTGTCAATAACGCCTTCGGGCATGGTGTAAAAGCGCTTTTTGCCTTCTAAGTTAAACTCTTTATCTTCCAGATATTCATTATTGACATACTTTTCACCGGCCATGGTCGAAAAACCTTGCTCTTGTTTTACCTGAGTCGATTGTTTTGAAGAATTATTTTCTAAGTTTTCACCTGAAGATTGTACGGCTTTATCAGTGCTAACAACTTTCTCAGCAAGGATCTTTTTTTCGACGATAGGTTTATCTTTTTCAGCCTGAACTTTGGCCTGATACGGAGCACTAGGTTGGGTTAGCTCTGATTGCTGTAACTTTTCGGTCCATGTGGTTGAAGGTACAACTTTTGTTGAAGTACCTGACTCTTGTACTGATTTTTCAGATTTGGGAACGTTATCACCTGAGACCTCTTTAATTTTATCGACTGTGACAGCTTTATTATCATCCCGTTTTTCCGGCTCACGTGTACTTAAACTCTGAAACTTCACCGGTTCAGCAGCCTGTGCTGTTGGACTCGTTTGACGCGTCATCGGTGTCTTGGTTTGAGACGGACTAATGCTTACAGATGGTTGAGTAACGTGTTGCTGTACAGATGGTGAATCAATCATTTTAGCTATAGAACTTTCTTTGGGTTTCTTTACAGCTTTTTCTTGTATTTGTACCACCATTGGGCGCCCATCCGGCCCAATAATGGTATGAAACGCCCCGGCATAGGCATACGACACTTGCACCACAGACAGTACAAGTAACGCGTTTATGAATAAAATCCTTTTCATTCTGTTTGCTTATCCTACCAACGAGTTCTGTAATTTAATCCTAGGATGGTGATTTTCGTATCGGTTTTTACATTCATTCCAGCATATGGGTTTAAAAGTATGTTATTCACACCGGTTAAGTTTGCCAGACTACTACCATTCGCTGGAATATTATCTTTACTGCGTAAAAAGCCGATTGATAAATCTAGATCCGTATCTGCATCAAAACGATATCCAATCCCCATACCAAAGAGTTGCGCACCATTAATTGGTACCATGGTATTTCGCTTACCGTCAGGAATAGAGGTACTCCGTGGTTCATAGCCTGCACGCAATTTCAAACGATCTGTTGCTGAATATTCAATACCGATGCCCCAGTTCCAAGGCGACGTAAATTTCAAAGGTAAGGCCAAAGAATTATCGGTCACATTTTCAGATAATAATTTTGCAATTTTCAGCGCTGAAATTTGACGGTCGAATTCAAAACGGAATTTGTCCCAAGCACGATAATCGGTCCAGCCCACATCAAAATTGATTTGTAAATCAGGCATAACCTTATATTTGATCCCCGCCTGTACATGCTGTGGATATTCAAAATCCATCGAAACCAAACCCGACTCCGAGTTTGGCACAGCATTTGGGAAACCTAAAATTGCAGCTAAAATTTGACCTGTTGGTGATGACATTAATCCCTTAATCATCTCCTGAGGTGCTTTCGCATTTTGTATGCGATAACGACCTTTCATGCGCATTTTCGCTGCACTTTGGTACACCATACCAAAACTAAAATCTTCGCGTGGCTCCCACAAAACCCCTAAGTTGTAACTTGGGCTCAGTGACTGCTCTAAAGCCAATTCCATCTGACCAAATTTGCCAAATGGATTCATCCCTTCTTCGGTATTACACATCCCCAATAGCAAGATGTCGGTAATAATGTCCGAATTTTCCTTAAATGGTGTACAGACGACTTCATCAATCATCCTTAACATGCCGATCAATTCATTGGGAAATCGCAGGTCAGATTTCAATCCAATGGCTTGATAGGACATCCCCACACCACCACCAATCGATAGCTCATCACTGACTTGATAGCCTACTGTTGGCGATAGATAAGTAATACGCTCTAGAGCAACTTGTTGCCCCATGAAATTACCTGGGTTACCATTTTCAGCACCAAAACCCGCAATCAAAGGTGCATAAACAGCTGATGCGAATGTTGCTTTAGAACCCGGTGGATTGTAGGCAATCCCCATCGTTGGCGCGGCAATGGGTTGTCCAGCACCAAAATCCACCATCTTTTTTAAGACAGGTACATATAAGGATGCATATTCAACATCACCAGAAACCTTATCTTTAAAGTCCGTACAAATATCAGCCGTCACTTCAGGACCATCATTACAGACTAATGGATCATCTGAATAACCAAAAACGTTATAACCCGCAGGAACGGTAAATTCACGTTGAATATCAAAGTTTGCAATGATGCCCTGCATATCTGTTTGCAAACCTTCAATCTTAGTTAATGCTGCAGGGTTAAAATGTACTGCACTAATTCCTGGAGGATCCGCAGTTACTGCATTACCTAATGCAAGTGACCGTACATCAACTGAAAGGTTGGTACCCAATTGTGCAAAAGCAGCACTAGAACAGCCCGTTAAAACGATCGCACTAACAAGTGGGCTGAGTCGAATTTTACGCATACGACAGCCCTCTTAACGAAGTTTTTTTCCAAAACCTAGAATATCCAACGGGAAAGACAACCCTAATGACACATCTGGTGCATCTTCAGTTAAACCTAACCCCACCGTACCATTCACAATGGTCTCTGGAGATACACGTACACCTAAAGAAATCGCTAGAGTTGAACTGGTTTGGTCTGCAGGTGAATAGGATTCGCCACTGCTATACGTAAATTCTGCGCCGGTATTGAAACTTTGTTGATATGACATGGTAAGGGAAACATCGTAGTTAAACGAGTATGCAAAACCGAATGCAAAACCGCCACTAATCCCCGGTTCAAACTCTTCAATGACTCGCGAACCACGACGTTGGTTTAAGTCAGTTTCTTTGAAACCATAGTTTGCCGAGACGGATGCAAACAACACAACGGGATCAATATATTTACGTGTGCTGGCACCGATACCTGCAGAATAGTAACCTTTACCTGTTGCTAGATCATTTACAGCATTAATTTCGTATGGACTATCACCAGTTTTCGTAGACAAATTACCAAATAAAATCAGTGGTAAACGACCTTGCTTCAATGGGAAGGGTTCCCAACGTGCACCTAAAGAAATATCCCCTAATCCAGCAGTTGAAGTATCTTTTAATAAATCAGTTTTTGCCACTAAAGGCACAGACGCCGAGAATGTCAAATTGTCCATTACACCGTATTGCACGGTAAATGTATTGGTCATTGAGTGTGTTGCATTCTCTTGTACACGGAGTTGATAAAGTTGGCCTTGTGCCATTTCCATATCAAGTTGAGTATCACGATAATAGGTATAATCGATATCGTAAAAAGATGATATTTCACCTTTTTTAATCAATGAATACTGACGATCATTCGAGCTAAATACTTCCTGTAAATTCGCTTCTTGACTCGCATCACCCTCTTGCTGTTGAAGTGCTGTCGATGCCTTTTCAGTGGCAGTAGCACTTTCTACTTGTGGTGCCTCAGCTTGTACTGGCTCTTCAACAGATTCATACTGTCCAATTTCTGGCTCGGCAGCAGCTTCTTGTGCAGTATCAGCTTGGGTTACAGCAGCAGGAGATACAGACTCTTCTACGACTGTCTCTTGTTCAACCGGATCATATTCTCCAAGGCTTGGCTCTTCAGCTGCATAGGCAACCCCCATCACCACCTGAATACTCATGGCTAGTATTGTTTTGTTCATCCATTTACGATTCATGTTCCTTCCCACCGTTTTTATTTTTTTAATCCTGACGCTTAGTTATACGCATTCATCTAATTATTTACTCTTATAGTAAAGCCTTAGAAAGTTGTAATTCGATTTACCATATGACTCCGACTCTTCATTCATATTTTTATCAAGTCGTATCGTAGATGCCTTGTCTGCAATTTTTTCCATGTAAAACTGCGGATATTGAATATCAACCAATGCATAACGGTTCACGGTTGCATCTTCAACATGTCGCAAGTCTGAATCTTGCAAAGCCAATAAATTTTTACGTTGCTCAGGCGCAACATTGATTAAGAATAATGTGTTGTTTTCCCATATTTCTTGGAATCGAACTTCATCGAAACTGATATTGCCCAGTGCTGGATCTGCAACATAAACACGCCCATCTTTATAGGCTTTAAAAACCACAAAATGTTTAAAACCAGCATATGAAATGGGAACAATCGCAGGCTGACCTTGCTTAACTAGATCTGAAAACTCCCCTTTGTAGCCCCCACTTTCTAGCCCGACAGCAGCGACAAAACGTTTCATGTCTAATAAGGAGAAACTTCGACGTTCGATAATTTTTTCAGTTTCACCAAATTTCAGCAAACCATTCATGGTCTGTTGCTCAGTCAGCTGTGTACCTACATAACCATTTAATAAAGTCGTTAAGGCCGCCGAACCACAACTGTAGTCGTAGGCTTGCCGAACGATGCCTCGAAATTGATCTTCTATGGCAGGTTTAATTTTTACAGATTCACGGTGCATCCGAGTAAAGGAATCATTTCGTGAATCCAATGTTTCGGTATAGTGAACTGTTCCGACTGGCTTTTCTTTTAAATCGAAGGACTCTTTGGCAAAGTAATACATCAATGCCGAGCCTACAGCTATCTCTAACATATCTTCTAACTTTTAGTTATCGGCAATGATGTGCCTTTTTTCATTATTTTTTAGAGCTAATGCTCTACATCCATGTATTATGCAAGATACCTTTTTTTTTATAAAAAAACAGCATTTTTTTATGCTTTGTTGGGTCATTCCGCACTTTTTTTGTAAAAAAAAGCGCGTGATCAACACGCGCCTTATTTTATTCTAAATTACTTACTAGAAATCGTAATCACAGAACCTGGATTATAAACACCTAAACTAGGGCTATAATATGTTTGCAAGCCTTGAACTTCGATATCACCAATTGAACCAGCAGTACGACTACCTAAATGAACACCTTTCACATAGTTATCAATTGGACCAGAGTTGCTCACCATTTGAATATATCCTTTTGATGCTCCTTCTGCACCATAAACACTAATATCTTGGTTAATGGTTAAGTCTGTTTTACCCGCATCAGCAACTTTTATGCTTTCAATAAAGATTTCACCTGCTTCACGTGTAGCCGTTTTAGTTGATGCATCCAGAATACCTAGATTTTGAATCTCTAAACCACCAATCATAGTTGTATTCAATTTGATCATTGCACCCTGTGGAGCTGCACCAAGTTGAATATTTGCAGCCATCTGACCTGTTTTCAAAGTTAAACCAGAAAGAATTGCATTGTAGTTGCTATCATCACCACCACGACGAATACCTGTTGTACCAGCCGTACCTGATGCAGTCACACCAATTTCACCAATTTTAATATCTAAGCCCGAAACTTGTGCTGCAATATTAACAAACGCTCCACCTTTTGCAGAATTACCAGCATCTGAGTCAATACGTAAATCAGCCAAATTATGACTTGCTAACAAAGCTTGTGAATTCGCAGTAATTACAAGACCATGCTTTTCATTAGCATCACCGGCTATCCCGTTCCCCTTAATTAAAAGAGCACCTGCTACACCTGTACCACCAACAATATTTGTTGAAGAAACTTCTGCATTTGCAGCAAAACCTGTTGGCGTAGGAGGAGTTGTAGTTGTATCAAAAGTAACTTTTGTACCTGTCACAACGTTTTTTGCATCAGTTGCTAAACCGTCATTATCGTGAATGTAAAGTTTCTCGATTGCAACTTTTGAAATACCAATCCCGATGTTAATACCATCTTGACCAGTGGTTGAACTAAGTGCAGCATCGTCCATTGCTTGCATAGCCATAGCATTCGCACTAAATGCGATTGAAGAAACTAGAGCTAATTTAGTGAAATTTTTCATACGGTACTCTCCCAAGAGTATTTATTTTTTTTGATTTTCAACCACTCGATTTATTCAGCTGTAATATTATTTTGTGACAACTGTTAAATCTTTCCTTGAGTTGTTTGCTCGCTCGATTAAATTATATCCAAGCTGAAATTTGTTCAACTGTCGTTGGTCGCAATCTAATTCTTACCGATAAACGGTATTTGCAAGCCAAATGAATTAGGAATGGTATAAAATCCATTTTAGTCTTTAAATTTAATTTCTCTGTTGATGCAAAAACCGATTTCTTTTAAAAAATTTATTCTCAAACAAAATGTTAGTGCTCAAAATATTTTGCAAGCGCTTGCACCCTTGTCACATGTGATTTTTTTAGAAGATCAAAACCAACCTGTTATTTGCTTTTTGGCAAATCAATATCAGCAATTTAAGAATGATGAACTTAAAACTTATGTCCGTACCAATTTAGATCAATATGAGGAATGTGATACTCAACCCTTGCCAGATATCGCCTTCCAAGATTTATGTTCAAAATTAGGCAGTGGGTTTTCTGGGGGCTGGTCTGGTTTTATTAGTTATGATTATGCAGCGCAGCAACAGATTTCCCTCCATGCCAAAGCGCAACCTCGCTTGTTTTTGGGGCAATTTTCTAGTTACTTAAGACTAGAAAATGATGGTTGGTATTTTTATAGTTCTGATCATTCTGCAGCTAAGATTTACGACTACATTGATCACCTAATTCAAACCAAGATCGCTCAGAATCAATTTAAATTAAGACAAAAATGTACTGCAAGATGGTCCAAGTCAGACTACACAAAAGCCTTTGATCAAGTTCAGGAATATATTAAAGCGGGCGATTGCTATCAAATTAATTTAACCCAAGAATTTACAGCTCAAGCTAAAGGTTCACTCTTAGATACTGCTCAAGAATTTTGGTCACTGACTGATGCACCATATTCAGGCTACTTACGTATTGATGATTTTGAAATTTTAAGTTGTTCGCCTGAACTTTTTATAGATTTTAAACCTGAACGCAAGATTATTACTAAGCCAATCAAGGGCACGATGCCTCGCTATGAAGATCCAGTGTTAGATGCGCAGTCAAAACAACGGTTAAAATCATCTGAAAAAGACATGGCTGAGAATGTCATGATTGTCGACTTACTGCGTAATGATTTGAGTGTTTATGCAGAAATAGGTTCTGTAAAAACACCTAAACTTTTTGATATTGAAAGTTTTAATCAAGTGCATCACATGGTCAGTGAAGTTGAGGCCGTGCTGAAAACAGATGTACACCCTTTTGATGTTCTGATGTCTGCCCTGCCAGGCGGTTCGATTACCGGCGCGCCTAAAATTCGCGCGATGCAAATTATTGATGAACTTGAAGGCTCCCCGCGCGGCGCCTATTGCGGCTCGATGGGTTATTTTAATCACGATGGTACAGGCTCTTGGAATATTTTAATCCGCTCTATTCAAAAATACCAAGATCAGGTTTCGCTGTGGGCGGGCGGCGGAATCACCATCGCATCAGATTGCGATGCTGAATATCAAGAATGCTTTGATAAAGTCGAAGCCATGCTGGATTTGTTAAATACCTGGTATAAGCCAGATTAAACAAAAAAAAGCGATTCAATTGAATCGCTTTTTTATAACCCTCCCCTTGCGAAGCAGTGCTTCTCACCTTTTCGAAAGGAAGATTAGGGTAGATTTAAATTTATAGTAGCTTGCAGCAATCAAGCCAAAATATCGTTTTTAAGCGTATCCACAAGGCGCTGATTTTGTTCATCGGTGCCAATGGTGATCCGCAGGAACTGATTAATCCGCGGCTTATTGAAGTAACGCACAATAATCCCGCGTTCGCGTAATTCAGCAGCCAACTCACCTGCATCTTTAGATGGCAGTGAGGCAAAAATAAAGTTTGCCGCAGATGGCAATACTTTAAAGCCCAGCTCAGACAGCTGCTCTACAAGCTTTTCACGGCTCGCAATCACCTTGGCATTTTGCGCTTCAAAATACGCTTGATCCTCAAATGACGCCACGGCTGCTGCAATCGCAAAACGATCCATCGGATAAGAGTTAAAGCTGTTTTTTACCGCTTCAAGCGCTGCGATTAAATGCGGCTGCGCAATCGCGAAACCAACGCGCAAACCGGCAAGTGAACGCGACTTAGACGTCGTTTGACAAACCACAAGGTTTTCATATTTCGCAACCAAAGCCACAGCAGATTCCGCACCGAAATCGACATACGCTTCATCAATCACAACCACTGAATTCGGATTGGCTTGCAGCACTTCCTCAATTGCAGACAAACCTAAAGCAATACTGGTAGGCGCATTCGGATTGGTTATGATGATGCCGCCATTCGGCTGTTTATAGTCATCCACCACAATTTCAAAGTCATCGTTCAGCGGCAAAATTTTAGTATTGGCAGCTATACTAAAAAATTGGCTATATACCGGATAAAAACTGTAGGTAATGTCAGGATACAGAACCGGCAGCTCTTGCACAAAAAAGGCTTTAAAAATGTGCGCAAGTACCTCATCAGAGCCATTGCCGACAAAAACCTGCTCAACAGGTACTTGCTGTTGTTTTGCAATCGCTTGCTTTAACTCTGACGCATCTGGATCTGGATATAAACGTAAAACATCAGCAGAATTTTCCAGTACTTTTTGTACTGCTTCCACCACTTTTGGCGATGGCGGATACGGGTTTTCATTGGTATTGAGTTTTAAAATATTTTGGATTTTAGGCTGTTCACCCGGTGTGTACGGTTCTAATTCACGTACATCAGGGCTCCAAAAACGCATTTGTTCAGCGGTAATATTTGGCATTTTATTTTGCTCTTTTTCACCCTCTCCTAACCTCTCTTGCACTTCGCTTTAAAGGAATCCTTAAAGCTCGTTCAGGGAGAGGAATATTCATTTTATGAGATTTCCCCTCTCCTTTCAGGAGAGGGTTAGGGAGAGGTTTATAGTTTTGGAAAACTAGGTTTTTCACCTAGTCTATATTTTCTTACTGATAACGATAGCGTGCTGAACGCGCATGCGCATCTAAGTTTTCCTGCTGCGCTAATGTATCAGCCGTTTTCGCTAAACTTTTCACACCATCTTCAGAGCACATAATTAAACTTGAGCGCTTTTGGAAATCATATACACCGAGCGGTGATGAGAAACGCGCTGTGCCGGAGGTTGGCAACACGTGGTTTGGACCTGCACAATAATCACCAATCGCTTCTGGTGTATAACGCCCCATGAAGATTGCGCCGGCATGGCGGATATCTTCAGCCATTTCCTGCGCTTCATCTAAGCACAGCATCAAATGTTCAGGCGCAACTTGGTTAATCAATTCGGCGCCTTCCGCTCGGTCTTTGACTAAAACCAATGCTCCGCGGTTTTCGATTGAAGTTCGCGCAATATCTGCTTTAGGCAAAGCTTCTAAATGCTTTTCAATCCATTGTTCCACTTGATCTAAAAGATCCGCATCTGGCGTAATGAACACCGCTTGAGCCACAGTGTCATGTTCCGCTTGCGACAACAAATCCATAGCCAGCCATTCAGCATTGTTTTGACCTTCTGCATAGACCAAAATTTCGGATGGCCCTGCAATCATATCAATACCGACTTGACCAAATACTGCACGTTTTGCTGCAGCAACAAAACGGTTGCCCGGGCCAGTAATTTTGTCCACAGATGGGATGGTTTGTGTACCATAAGCCAATGCTGCAACCGCTTGCGCGCCGCCAATGGTAAATACACGGTGTACGCCGGCTAAGTAAGCTGCTGCCAAAACCAATGGATTTAAATCACCATTCGGCGCAGGCACCACCATAATAATTTCAGGCACGCCAGCGACATGCGCAGGCACAGCATTCATCAATACAGAAGACGGATAAGAAGCCAAGCCGCCCGGAACATAGATCCCCACGCGGTCCAGCGGTGTGACTTTTTGACCAAGCGTATTGCCTAAAGCATCGACATAAGTCCAGCCGTCTTGCTTTTGCGCTTGATGAAATTCACGAACACGGTTCGCAGCAAGTTCTAAGGCTTCACGCACTTCTGAACTTAAACCCTCAAATGCTGCTTTCAGTTGTGCTTGCGTCAGCTCTAATTCTGAGAATTGATGCGCTGGATGTCGATCGAACTGCTGTGTCAATTTAAGAACATGAGCATCACCATACTGACGAACATCAGCAATGATTTGGTCAACGGTTTTTAAAAGTTCTGGATCATTCACAGTTTCAAAAGCCAACAAGTCAGCAAAAGCTTGCTTGAAGTTTTGATCTTGAGTCGATAAACGTCGCATCAATTTACCCACAAGGTAATCTATTGGAAAAGATTAGTTTACCTGTTTTAGCGCAGCTTGTGGATATCTATCGCATGTGTTCATGTGGAGTTTTATTGAAAATAACTTTCGTTAAAATTGGTGAAAATACAGTTTTATCATTATTTTTCAGTTTTCATAAAAAACCGCCCAAATTTGAGCGGTTTGATCAGCATAGTTAGCAACTCAACAAATTATGCTTTCTTTACTTGCTCGCGTTCTTCCACGGCTTTTTCTAGCTGTGCAAGAATCGGATTCAACAAAGTTTGTTTACGTTTAAAGCTTGCTTTGTTCACGATTAAACGTGAAGACACTTTACAGATTTCTTCCAAAGGCTCTAAACCATTGGCACGTAAAGTATTCCCGGTATCCACAACATCGACAATGTAATCGCCTAAACCAACCAATGGTGCAAGTTCCATAGAACCATAAAGTTTGATCACATCCACTTGCTCGCCCAAGCTTGCATAATATTGACGGGTCAAATTGACATACTTGGTTGCAATCTTTAAACGACCGTTCGGACGAACCATGCCAACTTTACCTGCGGTCATTAACTTACAGTTGGCAATTTTTAAGTCCAATGGTTCATACACATTTTGTGCACCATGTTCCATCAGCACATCTTTACCTGCCACCCCAATATCTGCAGCACCATTTTCAACATAAGTTGGTACATCAGAAGCACGTAAAATTAAAATACGTACGTGCTTATGGGTCGTTGGAAAAATTAACTTACGAGATTTATCCGGATCTTCCAATAAGTTAATGCCAGCTGTTTCCAACAATGGCAAAGTTTCTTTTAAGATACGTCCCTTACTTAATGCTAAAGTTAAACCATGATCAAAATTGCCCATTACGTCAAAATTGGGATCATCGTTTCTCATATCGCTCATTAACTTACTCGCTTAATTTGGGCACCTAAACCTTGTAACTTCGCTTCAACATCTTCATAACCACGGTCAATATGATAGATACGGTCAATCAACGTTTCCCCATCAGCGGCAAGTGCTGCTAAAACCAATGAGAAAGAAGCTCGTAAATCAGTTGCCATCACGGGTGCAGCAGATAATTTCTCTACACCTGTAACAACAGCATCATTACCTTCAACCTGAATATTGGCACCCATACGTGCTAATTCAGGTACATGCATGAAACGGTTTTCGAAAATCGTTTCAGAAATTGTGGCAAAACCACGACCAATTGCATTCACAGCCATAAGCTGTGCTTGCATATCGGTTGGAAATTCTGGGTGTGGTAAAGTCTGGAAACTAACTGCTTTCGGGCGTTTACCCATCATATCCAGTTCAATCCAATCTTCACCGCGCGTAACTTCCGCGCCCATTTCTTCAAATTTATCTAGCACAGACTCCAACAAGTTTGGATCAGTATGTGTGGTTTTGATTTTACCGCCAGTGATCGCTGCTGCAGCGAGATAAGAACCTGTCTCAATACGATCAGCAACAACGACATATTCACAGCCATGTAGGCTTTCAACACCTGTAACAACCAAAGTATCTGTGTCCAAACCTTCGATTTTTGCACCCATCTTGATCAACATATTAGCAAGATCGGTAATTTCAGGTTCACGAGCCGCGTTACGAATGGTCGTTACACCGTCTGCAAGAACCGCAGCAGTTAGAATATTTTCAGTACCACCAACTGTGACCATATCAAAGACAACTTCGCCACCTTTTAGACGACCATCCACTTTGGCATGCACATAACCTGCGTCAACTTCGATCTCAGCACCAAGTGCTTCTAAAGCTTTTAAATGTTGATCTACAGGGCGTGAACCAATTGCACATCCACCCGGCAAAGACACTTTTGCACTACCATAGCGCGCCAATAACGGGCCAAGCACCAAAATAGATGCACGCATGGTTTTCACGAGTTCATATGGTGCAAATTGGTTATCTAAGCTAGAAGTATCAGCCTTAACCGTATCACCTTCATAACTGATTTGAACACCTAAACCTGCGATCAATTTCACTAAGGTGTTCACATCTTTTAGATTTGGCACATTAGTTAATGTAATAGGTGTATCCGCAAGGATAGTTGCAGCGAGTAATGGCAATGCAGCATTTTTCGCACCAGAAATACGAACTTCACCTTCGAGCTTAGTACCGCCCTGAATCAGAAATTTATCCATTAATTATTAAGCTCCGAATAAGCTTGCTTTGCGCCATTCTTCTTTGGTCATTGCACGAATTGTTACTGCATGTACTTCACCGCTAGCAATGTAGGAGTTCAAAGGTGCATAAACAGATTGTTGACGAGCAACAGGACGTTTGCCTTCAAATTGATCATCGACAATGCGTAGATCAAATTTGCCGCCTTGCCCACTAACTGCAACCTCAGCTTCTGGAAAAGCAGCTTTTAAAATTTCAGTGAGCTGTTCACTATTCATCACAAGACCCCATATAGGACTAACGGTGTAAAACCCGTCATTTTACTATAAATCTAAAAAATAATTCATTAGTCACATACATTATATATATAAAAAAAGAGGTTATAAAAAACCTCTTTTTGTACAATTTACAATCTAAACCGTTAAAGGCATATAAATGAGCTGCATTTTTCGATGTTTATGTAATTGTTTTTTTAATTTTTCAGACAATTTTTTGATCGAGGTATACATATCATCAGCGCACGCTTGTGCAAAAAGTTCTGTCCCAGGTAATCGTATAATCGCTTCCGCAATATGATTATCACTACCTTTTTTTGAACGTTTATCAACCTGATGATCTTTAGTCAGTTTGACTTGCATACTATTGACCTGATCTAAATGTTTGGTCATTTCCGCAAATTTAAGACGAATATTTTCTTCTATTGCTGGCGTAATTGTTAAATGATGGCCACGAATTGTAATCTGCATAATTCTATCCCTCACCTTCTTTCAGGACTGGAAAAGTTCAAGCCGAATCATCCAACTCAATATGCGAAGCATACATTTACACAATCAGATCATTTCGGCCATTCCTTATAAAAAAAGAGATTCATTATTTCGTCATAATGAACCTCTAGAATAGTCAGATTTTCAAATTTAGATCAACACTTTTCGCTCTGAAGATGATGGAATATGTAACGATTCACGATACTTCGCAACTGTACGACGAGCAACATCAATACCTTCTGCATTAAGCAAAACTGCAATTGCATTATCAGACAAAGGCTTACGTGTATTTTCTTCTGCAATCAACTTTTTAATTTTTGCACGAATTGCCGTCGAAGACGCTTCCCCACCAGACGATGTTCCAACATGACTTGAGAAGAAATATTTCAACTCAAATAATCCACGTGGTGTGAGCATATATTTATTTGTGGTTACACGGGAAACTGTGGATTCATGGAGTTCAACTTCTTCCGCAATATCTCGCAGGACCAAAGGCTTCATTGCCTCAGGCCCTTGTTCAAAGAACGCTCGTTGATGCTCCACAATACAGGTTGCCACTTTTAATAAAGTTTTATGTCGTTCATCAATGCTTTTAATGAAATTCTTAGCTTCAAGCATTTGATTACGTAAATATTGATTATCGTCACTTTGATCTGCACGCTTGATCATATTGGCATAGAAAGAATTCACTCGTAGCTTTGGCATTACATCAGGATTTAACTGTACCAACCAATGTTCATTCTTTTTTAGCACCACTACATCTGGAATTTGATAGTCTGAATCTTTATCTTCAAACTCTTGCCCTGGATGTGCTTTTAATGTTTTTAACAAACAAATGGCTAGTTTAAGTTGTTCCGTATTTAAACCCGTTTGCTTAATTAACTTAGGTAATTCATTGGTAATCAGCAACTCATAATTTTTCAATAATAAAATAGCTTCATATCGATATTCGACATGTTCAGGAAGATTTTCAACTTGTACCATTAAACATTCAGCGAGATTACGTGAACCTACACCTAAAGGATCTAGACGCTGAATATGCTTTAAAACCACCAAAACTTCGTCATCTTCGACTTCTTCTTCATAATCCATAGAATCTAAAAGATGCTGAACAGATTGGGTAATTTCATTTAAGTCACAATCTAAAAAACCTTTGTTATCTAAAGCATCGATAATACAGTGTGCAATTAGTTTATCGATCACAGAAAAGTGTAAAAGATTAACTTGCTCAAGCATATGTGCTTGTAAACTTTGATGCCCCTGCCGATTATCTTCGCGCTCTTCAAATTCAGCAGCACCTAAACTTGTAGGTTGATGCGTATAAACATCATCCCACTCCGTATCTACCGGTAACTCATCAGGCAAATGATCGGCATTTAATTCATTGGTTAAGTCTTTATTTTCCCTTTCTTGTTCTTGTAAGCTATTTAAACTTTCAACGGTATTTTGTTCTTCAACTTTCTCTAATAGAGGATTACTGTCGAGTTGGATTTGAATTTCTTGTTCCAATTCCAAACTTGAAAGCTGTAATAAACGAATGGCTTGTTGTAATTGAGGTGTTAATGATAAGGAATTGGCAACCTTTAACCCCATCGCTAATTTCATTAATAACTCCCCCTATAATTAACCGCACTTTATAAGCAATTTTTATGCCGTTTTATTTTTTATAGCATAATTTTGAACAGAACGCCCGATTTTTTGTCTTTTTTAGACACATTATTCAGCTAATTTATTCTTTTATTAGGAACAATTCGCCTTATAAATGAATTATTTAATTAGATATATTATTAATTTCACTCTATTTTCCTTTTCACCACACATAAAAAAACACCCCCAACGATTAAGTTGGGGGTGTTTCGAATAATGAGCTGGCGATGACTTACTCTCACATGGGTAACCCCACACTACCATCAGCGCTAAGAGGTTTCACTTCTGAGTTCGGGAAGGGATCAGGTGGTTCACTCTTGCTATTGTCGCCAGCACAACTGTTATGACTTTGCATTTGGTCTTATCTTTTCAGTGCCGTTGCTTGGTCAAATGAGTTATTAACAGATCATATCTAAGTTGCATATTTTGTTCTTAAGCGTTAACTAAATCAAGTTATTTTGCTTAATATCGAATCAATTGATGCTTGATACAACAACTGTTTGGGTGTTGTATAGTCAAGCCTCACGAGCAATTAGTATTGGTCAGCTTCATGCGTCACCGCACTTCCACATCCAACCTATCAACGTCGTAGTCTTCAACGGCTCTTTAGTGGACATAA